>JBEIPI010000021.1:0-32321 GCA_040377165.1 Bacteriovorax sp. | reverse complement strand
CCAATGACGACGTCGTAACCTTTCATCCAACTTGCTTTTAGTTCCTGTTTTTGAGCCATAAATACCTCGAGAGAGTTTTTTTACCTATTAAAAATAGGCCCCAGCTTCTGCTTTAAAAAAGAGTCACTAGATTTGAAGGGCTAATATACGGGAAAAAGGTGGGTTTTGTCGAGGGGAAAGTCTAAATAACGCGGATGTAAGAAAGGGCCTTTTTAAGGCCCTTTCGCTGTAAGATTATTTCTTTAAGTTCTGGGTGAAAATGAACCATTTTGGGCGGTTCCAAGTAGTCTTCAAGGTGTCCATATCCGAAAATACGGCTTCCCTTTTCTTGTCATTTCCATCGAGAAAGACAACTAAATCAAACTGTTGCTTATCTGTACCGTAAGTTTCGGCCAAATCTTTAATGATGTTGTTAGGTGTAACCACCGGCCTGCCCAGGGTCGTCGTTACCGGGAAATGGATCCCTTTTTTCGACTTCGTTGGCTGATAGGCGTAATAAACCAGCTCTGAGCAAACGACAGTTGAATCTGTTCTAAAGTCAAAATCAAAGTCATATGGGCGACCTTTATATTTCAAAGAAGTGATAATCCCTTTAGCGATATCTACGTTGGCCAGGCGCGGACGGATAACTGCTAAAGAGTCGGCGTTTGCAGAGTGCTCAAGGCTGGTGAAAACAACACCCTCGCTCATGGCCTCTAAAATTCTATAGTCATACTTGTGATCATCTTGCCCTTGGCTTTCTTTGTAAACTTCTGGGTATTTATTAGCTAGTAGCTCTTCAAAACTTCCGCTTAAAATTCCTTCTGATCTTACCCATTCCTGAACTTCTTTATCTTGTTCAAGATCAGAGCGCTCTTCTGGCCTGCCGATGTAAAAAGCAGCGTGAGGCCAAAATCCAGGCAAACCAATGTTTGATAAGTACCATTCACGTCTTTCAATAAGCACATCTCCGGCCTTTAATTGTTTATGGATAATTTTAATTTGGTCCTGATTGATTAGGAACTCTTCACCGCGGGCCACACGCTCATCTCCCATCCATTCAGAAATGTTTTTCTGAAGTGGGAAATACCCTTTATAAAGAACGTTAGCAGTGATCTTTCCTGCGTTTTTGATTGTATAAAGAGTTCCCTTGTAACGATTAAAGTCCGCTACGTAGTCATCGTCTGCTTCAATTCCTTCGATCAATAAAGACCCTTGAACTTTTTTCGTCATTGCCTGAAGTTTATAGCCTGAGTACTCGGCGAATTTTTGGATATGAAGATAGTCGTACTTAATCTGGGCAAATGAATTGAGCTCAATCGCCAGCTCCTCATATGGTTCGTTAAGAACTTTATCAGTCGTTGGGATTCTTCTCATTGAGCGGATGAACTCCAGACCACTTCTGTATTGTGAAAGGTAGGCTGCGTACATTACCGTGAAATATTCATCATTTAAAAAAGCATCTTCACTTTGATCGATTTTAGCTTCCAGTTCTTGTATCACCACATTCAACTGCAGGTGAAAGAAGATCAGCTGGGCCCATGACTCTCTCAACATTTCTCTTTCATCATTAGTTAATGAACTAACTTTTTCTTTTTCGCGCATTCTTTCAAAATGCTCGTTTGTTTTAATGTTCGCATTGAGTGCATTGGCCCTTTCACGGATTTTTTGTACTTGCTCTGAATAATTAGCAATCACTAACTTTTCATCGGCCGATACAGTCATCGGCAATAAAGAGCATAGCCCCAAAACTAACATAACCATGAATTTGTTCTTCATATAAGACCCCTTTAAAAACAAAATATTCTTTAGAATACTGCAAATATTAAGCCTTTTTCTTGTCCATAAAAACAAACAATTACGCCGTTAAAAGTGTTTAAATTTTAGACAGGTTGACTACCTAGAATACAAATGTATCGTGTCTCTTCATGTAATTGAAAAATATGACAAGAAAAAAAGAGCCTTAATTCGAAGGAATCAAGGCTTAAATAACTTATTAAATCCTTACAGATAAATCGTCATTTTTAATGCCTTCAGAATTCTGATTTTTTTGACAAACAATCAGGGCCGCTTTTTCACAATAGTTAATCTTTTTTAAGCCTTCTCTTTTAGTGATACAGTTTGTGTTGCTAATTTCCTGGATCTCAGAGACGCTTTCTCTAATCGTCGTCAGTTTTTTAGAATTTTGTTTATATGTACACATAAAAGGGATGCTGCTTTGAAGTTTTTCATCCATCGCAATTTTTAACTCTTCCTGAGCATCTTTTGTTGCTGATCCAATAACCACCACGCGGACCAGCCTCAGGCCAGAATCTTCCTGAATTAAGTGAGCACTATCGATGTCATTAGCAAGAATTCCGGCCTGTGAATTGTGAGACAATAGCGCCAGGAATGCGATCAAAATTGCTTGCTTCATAAAATGCTCCCATTTGAAAAATCTATGTGAGTTCATTATTGATTGGATCAAGATAAGTTTAAACGGGTTCAGAATTAATTACATACAGTGTAAAGAAAACAGACAGCGCCCTTTTATAAGGAGAGCTACTGCTACTTTTTCCTGAAAAGGCGAACACGCCTTTGAACAGATTTCGAATAAAGATTCATCAGCGATGACTTATAACTTTTGTATGAATGCTCGCGCTCGATGAAGTATTTATAGAGTCTAGTTTTCTCTCTATAAACTGCGCGCCCCAGGATCATCTTCTCCCATTTATCGCGCAATTCTCTGGCATCAAAAAGCTTATAGGTTTCGCCCACTCCTTCGTATTCCTCAATCAAGTCCTTGCTGCAAAAATTGCGGGCCAGGATGGCCGGCACTTCATGGACGAGGGCGCTGATGGCGAAGTCTTCGATCAACTCCTCTGGTGAATTGCTGACCCACAAATCAAGGCGCGAGATCACGCCGATAATATCCTGAGTGGTAACAAACAGAACATCTTCCTGCAGGTCTTGCTCCTGAATATCTCTCATAAGATTCGGAAGCAGCGCCATGTTCTGAAAATCGACCGGAGAAATCAAAACTAGCTTGCTTCTTTTTCCTGCTGGAAGTTTTTCATTGATGACTTTCAAGGCCGACAAAACAGGAGTTAAGTGTTTGTGGTCGCTTAGTCCCGGTGAAACGTACGTTCCGGCCAGGAAATAATCCTTATACAACTCAAAATTCACTGCGATCTGCAGAGGATTAATTGCGTCCTCATACTTGATCCCTAACCCGAAATACTCGATCTTTTTTAGTGGAAGCCCCAGGTTTCCGAGTGAATCCTGAAGTAAATTTTTGTTGGCGATAATAAGGGAGTCGATCCTCGAAATCAGCGGTCTATACCAAAAACGCTGCAGAGGTTTATCAATACTGTGGTCCTGAGTGACAACCAGAGCGGTGATGTTGTGCCCTCTGAGCTGCACGCTTAATGAGCAAAGCAGATTGAAATCGTAACAGTGAACAATATCAATATGTGCCTTTTTAAAAGCGGCATTGAGTGAGAGGTGTTTATGAAAACTAAAAAAGCGATTTAGAAAATGCGCCTTATAAGGAATGACTTCTATCTCCAGCGACTTCGCCATTTTGGCCACGAATGAATCTTCATAAGTGCACAGATAGATGTTATAGCCGTGACCTTTCGCCTGCGCAATATCCCTAAAAGCAAATCGCTCTTTCGTATTCCATCCTTTGCTGGGCAGAACATAGAGAATATTGCGGGCGTATTTGTTTCTCAACTACTGTACCTTTACCCCTGGAGTGTACTCAACCAGCTCTCCGTACAGGGACCCGATTTTTACTTTCGCCTGGAACTTTAAAAGTTTTCTTTCCGGGTCAGCCCCGTACCAGAAATTAATATCTCCGCTTTTCTTTAGAACGCCCGGGAAATTAGTTTCAGCTCTAATTTTGATCGCTCTCACTTCTTTATCCTGCACATTGATGGTTTCTTCCCCCATCACTTCAACTTTTAAAATCCAGAATTTTCCTCTGGTGACGACCGGAAATTCATAAGTGTTGCCTTTATCAAGCGGAAGACCTCTTACGAATTGCAAAGCGGAGAAAGAGTCCTGGGCCAGACTTGGGATCGGAGTCTCTCCTTTTTCGTTCTTGTTTGAACCTTCTTTAACTCGCTTATACCAATTGTAAGTCCTCATCTTTTTGAAATCAAAAAGCTGAAGGTCATCGACATTTTGTTTCTTTTCTCTCTGAATAAGAGAGTATTTCATTGGAAGAAAAGTTTCTTTTTCAACGAAACTGTCTAATTTATCATCCAGCCAATAAAAATAGCGGTAAGAATCACTCGACTTGAAGCGGGCATAAAAATGAAAGGCCTGCTTGTTATTGAGTGAAACCACTTCCTTCGAAAGGATAGTAATATATCCTGCAGTCACACCTAAATAAGTGACGGCCATGATCGACTGTTCACCTTGATAGAAAACAGGTTTGAACTTATCCCATGCTTGCTTTGATTTGGCATCATAGGCCTTGAAATCCTCCGGGTAATCGGCAGGAAAACCATTATCCAAAACAGCGGGCACAACCGGAGGTGGAGTCACTGGCGTAACTGCTTCTTTCGCTGTCTTGGCATTTTTGCCTTTTGCTTTTTTTGCCGGTGCCGGCTCCTCGGTTTTTGCAGCAACTGGCTCCTCTTTTTTTTCGGTGGCCATTTCTACTTTGAAGCTTTCTGCCTGCTCTTTTGTGACATCAAAACTTTGAACCAGGTCTGTGGATTCAGGTTTTGAGAGAAGAACATTTTTTTCTTCCTCGTAATTAGTCGCACAGCTGGTGATGGCCAGGCAGAATATAAAAGCCAAACTTGATTTTATTTTTCTCATAAACATAATCCTAATATAAATTTTGAAAACATGAATCGATCACACGGGTGGTTGCCTCCTCCCCGTTTAAAAAACATACATCCACTTCGAGAAAGACAATAGCGTCGTCTTCCACAATTTTTTTAATCCTCACCATGTCTTTTTCAGTCGTCACTAAAAGCGCATCCTCACTTTTTGCGTAAGACAAAAGAGCGTTGATTTCATCGAGCTTGAAGTAGTGGTGATCCGGGAAAGACTCGGTCACGATCACTTCTGCGCCCAGCTCTTCAAGCAGCTTGTAGAATGACTGAGGATTGGCCACACCGGCCACACAGATTACTTTACGCCCTCTGATTTCCTCGGCCTTAAGAACCAGGTCATTAGCAGCATTGTAAAATCCGTTGGGCCTGAAACCTACTTCAGCGAATTCGACCCCCACTGGTAAGTGAGGTTGAAGGAATTTTTTTAGTGTTTTGATTTTTTCAGGTCCCGCCACATCAGCTTTCCCGATCACTACCAGGTCGGCATCTTTCAGCGCCTGAAAACCTTCGCGCATATAACCTAACGGGGCGACACGGTAGCGCACCATCGGCATAGTCGCATCAAAGAGAACAATGTTTAACTTGCGCTTAATTTTGATATGTTGGTGACCATCATCCAGGAGTACGACATCCGGTTCTACTTTGGGAAAATAAAAACTAAGGTTCTCACTGCGATTCTTTCCAACTACGATGGTCGCATCCTCAAGGCGTCTGGCAAAAAGCAAAGGCTCATCACCGTACTCTACCGGGTCAGGAGTCATCATCTTTCCTGAAGTGATGATCCCGCTCGAATTCTCAAGCTTGCCTTTATAACCTCGCATGAGGATCATGACTTTCTTATTTTTTTTGTGAAGATATTCAGCAAGCCAAAGTGTAAAGGGAGTCTTCCCTGTTCCACCAAAAGTTAAATTGCCGATTGAAATGACCGGGACTTGAAACGAGCGCTGGCGAAAAATTCCGTAATCATAACAGGCCCTGCGAAAAAAATAAACCGATTCCCAAATCCACGAAAGTGGAGAATAAAAAATTCTTTTAAGTAAGGGTATCGATTTTTTTTCCATATGAACTATCTATTACGTCCGCCATGTATTTTGGTATATCAATTCTCTCACCACGAACGAGGTCTTTTGTTTGTTTTAACTTCAGAAGAAGCTCCATGTGGTCATTTTTATTATAATACCAATTCCTTAAATACGACACGATATTATAGGCGCTCACATGATCCTGAAGCAGCTCGGGAAAAACCGAACGATTCTGTACGATATTGGCCAGACTTATGAACCATCTGTAGCTCACAACAGTCTCATAAATAAATTGATTCAAGAGAGAAGTTTTATAACAAACCACCGTCGGAACTTCATAAAGTGCACAAGTTAATGTCACTGTTCCACTTGCAGCAAAGGAAAAATCCGCCTTTTTCAAAGCATCCGTTAAATTCTCGTTAGTATACTCCTGGTCAAAATCACTCTGAAACGACTCATAGAGTTCTTTCGGCACAGAACTCGATTTCACGATGGAGACGTGAACAGGAAATTCTTTTCTCAAATTCCTGATTGATTCGATAAAGATTGGCAGAAGTTTCTCCACCTCAAACCTGCGCGATCCTGGAAGGAGTAAAATTTTTACCGGAGATTTTACATCCATCCCCTTTCTGAAATTCTCCAGGTCATGCTTATACGTCGTCCACAAAGGATGATCCACGCTGATGACCTTCTGGACTCCGCGGTTATGAAACCACTCTTTTTCAAAAGGGATGATGGTAAAAAGTGTGTGCACTGAGCGCGCTAGTTTTTTTACCCTGTACTCTTTCCAGGCCCAGGCCTGAGGGGCCACATAATAAAGAACGTTCACTCCAAGCTCTTTGAGTTTGCCGGCGAGTTTTAAATTGAACGACTGGAAATCAACCAGGATTGCGGTTTTACAGTTTCTTCGCTGAACTTCAGCGATGATGTTTTCCATCGCTCTTTTATAGAAAGGAATCTTCAGGATAACTTCGCTGTAGCCCCATGAAGAAAAATCATTCAAATGATAAAGGAGTTCAAGCCCTTCGCGTTTTAATTCGTCTCCGCCAACTCCGAAAAACTCGGTTCCTGGTGATGATTTTTTCAGGTCATTAAAAAAACTCAGCGTGTGTTCTTCACCCGACTTCTCTCCGGCTATAATAAGACACGACTTGGATAACATTAAAGCGTGACCTCAATATTCTTGCGCGCGCTCTCCAGAACTTTGTCAATCAGTCTGACGGCAATCAATCCGTCCTGTAGCGAGATGATCGGTGCCTTTTTATTGGTGATTGAATCATAGAAATTTTTATGCTCTAAAAATAAGTGGTCGCGCTTTTCATAGTTGGCGGTGTTGACGTATTGTGGGCCTGTTTCAGTCCCTAATGCGTCCGAAATTTCGTTTCTCATTAAATCAACCAGCAGTGTTCCCGAGCGATTTGAAATTTCAAGCTCGCGCACCTCTTTAGTCTGGTTGCGCCCGACAGTGATCGTCGCGCGGTTCCCCGATTTGAATTTGAAGTTCGCTGTCACATAATCGTAATGAGATGTTCTCATCTTAAAACCCATTGCCTCAACACTCACCGGCGCCTCACCAAAGAGGTAAACCAAAAGGTCCAGGTCGTGGATCATTAAGTCCTGCACAACATCCACATCCGTCGCACGTCCCTTAAAAGGGGCGACACGCTTAAGTGTGATGTGGGCCGGTGCTTCGAAAAAGTGGCCGTATTCGTTTTTTCTCTCCCACGCCTGATGGAAGCGTTCCGAATGCCCGACTTTTAAAACGACCGGATTCGCTTTTAAAAGCTCCTGAAGTTTTAACGCCTGCTCTGTTGTCTCTGTGACTGGCTTCTCACAGAAGACATGTTTTTTGTTTTTTAATAAATACTCGACGATCTCAAAGTGAAAAGATGTCGGAGTGACAACCACACCTGCATCGATATCATTGATACATTTTGAAATATCATCGACAATGGTGACATTAGGATGGGCCTTGCGAGCAAGCTCCTGTCCGGCCGGAAACTTCTCCACGATATATTTAAGCTCCGAGAGCTCCGGAAAACTCTCCGCTTTTTGAGCGTGCCACTTCCCAAGATGTCCGTATCCAATAACTGCTACTCTTATTTTTTGCATAACTTTCTCTATTTAAATTTATAACCGATATCAAAGAATGGAGAACCACTGGTCGAATCGTCAAACTTGAAGAACTTTAATCCTACCGTCGCCACGAATTGATTATTGTAGTAGCTTCCGCCAATGTCACTTTGCCAGTAAACGAAATGGTTTTTGTTAGGGATGTAACTCAAAAGATTGTCGCGGTTGTCTGCTTTTAATCCTCTGAAATCCCAATCAACATAATTTGCTCTCACACTGCCAAAGAATTCAAACTCTCCCGTGCGGTAAGAGATAATTGGTCCGCCAAAAACTGATTTACTTTTTACATCACCCGGCCCGTAACCAACTCCACCTAAAACAGCAGTCGAAAAACCATTCTCACCATTATTTAAAAGTGCAAGTTTGCCGTAAGCGCTTACCAGCAACGTCCCCTGCAATTCGACAGCGGCCCCTAAATCCACATTCGGGCTCACACCGTGTTCAAGCATCGCTCCCAGGAACATGATATTCCCTTTTACGAAAGTGTTTCCCTCTCCGTGAGTGGTTGCGGTACTCGGCGAGTTGATCGGTGCAATCGAGCAGCCGGCAAAAACAACAAGAAGAAATAAAAGAAAAAAAGTTTTTTGTGCAGTCACTGGAGGTTTCCTTATCCGTTAAATGGAGCTATTCCTATTTCTGATTTTCTGATTTGTTCAACCATCTCGATCACCACGCGGTTGTCTTTGTACTCAGCCATAAGTTCAGCATTATCAACAAATGAGCGCGGAGAAAGATTAGATGATTCGATTGTTCTCAGGAAATCCACCACCTCAGAAATCTCCTGTTTAGAGTACCCCTGACGTTTCATGCCGATGATATTGATCCCTTTTAAGTGAGCTCTATTTCCCATCGCCGTACAGAAAGAAGGGATATCTCTGTCAATCGCCGATCCCCCGCCAATATAAGCGCCACGGCCAAGAGTTACCCACTGCTGGATTTGTGTTCCGCCGCCAATCCCTACACGGTCGCCGATTCTTACGTGGCCTGCGAAGTTAGTTGAGTTAGCAACTGTACAGTTGTTCCCCATCACCACATCATGACCGATATGAACATAGGCCATGAATAAACTGTTATCGCCAATTGTTGTCACGTGGTTTTCTTTTAAAGTTCCACGGTGAACTGAACAATACTCTCTGAAAGTGTTATTTTTCCCGATCACAGTGCGTGTCGGCTCGCCTTTATATGAATTGTCCTGAGGAGGAGCTCCGATTGAGCAACCTTGGAAAAACTTGTTGTCTTCGCCGATTGTCGTGTGTCCATCGACCACAACGTGTGAATGAAGAATGGTGTTTGCTCCGATCTCTACATTCGGTCCGACGATGCAAAATGGACCGATCTTTACAGACTCATGAATTTTGGCATTTTTATCTACAATAGAACTTGGGTGAATATTGCTCATAAAACTTTCCTTGTTAAGACATTTTAAGAGAAGCAAGAACCGTCGCTTCGCTCATCAATTGATCGTTGTGATATAATTTACATTCGCTGGTGATCATCGGCCCTCTGATCTTCAGAGTTTTAGTCACCAGTTTTAGCTGCATATCTGGAAGAACCGGCTTTCTAAAGCGTGCTTCATTGATTCCAAGCAGGGCCACATCCATTTTCAATTCAAACGGGTTTTCGTTGACCAGAAGGACAATAAAGCTTGTCGCCTGTGCCATCATCTCAACCTGAACAACTCCAGGAAGAATCGGGTAATCCGGAAAGTGTCCGGCGAAAATCGGGTGGTCTTTTTTCGTTTTATAATAGGCCACGACTTCCGCGTCCTGAATTTCTTTAATGTCCAGAATCTCACCTTTGGCGATTTCTCTTCCTGGTACAATCACCGATTCAACAGAATCAATGAACAAAAATGGATCACGGTGTGGAAGAATTCTTTTAACTTGTGCGCTATCTAACAACATATACAACTCCTACTCTGACTTATCTTTAGCTGATGAAAGACTCATCTTGCGCAGATAAGCGATCCCTTTCATCCATTCTTTAATATCTTTTGCCGGGAATCCCCCGACGACTTTTCCATCTTCAATCGCGCTTGTCACACCAGAGCCTCCGGCGATCTGCACACCTTTGCCGATCTTCACTCCATTGGCCACCATCGCAGCTCCACCTAAAACAGTGTAGTCTCCGATGCTCGTGCTTCCGCCGATTCCGACCTGGCCACAAAGAATCACGCCAGTGCCAAGCTTACAGTTGTGTCCAACCTGAACCTGATTGTCGAGCTTCGATCCTCTGCCGATTTTTGTCGGAGAAAAAGTTCCTGAATCAATACAGCTCCCTGCTCCAATCTCGACATCGTCTTCGATGATCACACTTCCCATGTGCCACACTTTGTGATGAACACCTTTGGCGAAGTTGTAACCAAATCCATCCGCACCAATCACACACTGGGCGTGAATGCGGACGTTACTTCCAATTTTTACGTTTCTATAAATGGTTGCACCCGGAAAAATTTCCGACCCTTCACCAATAACCACTCCTGACATCAATGTCACACCCGAATGGATTTTCACATTCTCTGCAAGCTGGACATTCTCTCCGATAAAGGCACCTTGGGCGATCCAGGCACTCGGATGAATGGAAGCTGTCCCCATTTGGCGTCCATCAACGATGTCGTTGGGGCTTCCGATCTTCTCATCATAAAAAGGCTTCGACAGAAACGACATTCCAAGATTCACATCCTGAATACTCGCCACCCACCAGGCCTTTTGTTTTACAGTTTCCAATTGATCAGGGGTCAAAGTATCAAAAAACTTCTTCTCCAAAACCACACCGATATAAACAGCATCTTCGCTTTGAAGATAATCGTTGAGAAAGTTCTTATTCTTAATAAAAAGAATATGGCGAGGAAGGAATTCAGACGTGTCCGTAATGCCTTCGACAGCAAGACCCTCATCAGATTGAGTGATTAACTGAAAACTTTGATCGAATGTTTTTAGGCTTCCTAGTTTCATTAGGTTCCCCTTTACACAGTGAAGGGATCCGGGAGTCTTTTAACCCACGGATCCCTGTCATGATTATAGATATTTTTACTAATTACTATTTTGGAAACTTTTTGTTGTATGCTTTAACAACGTCATCAGTCAGGTCCTTTTCTGATTTAGCAAAAAGGATCGGAGCTGTTGCTGCTTCATACACCAGGTCTACGTCCGCTGCCTTTGAAACTTCATCAACCACAGTCTTAACTCTCTCTAAGATAGGAGTCTTAAGTTTTTGCTCCATATCCTGGATTTCTTTCTGGTACCCAGCTGTCTTTTGTTGGATAGCGATGATTTTATCCTGGATCTCTCTTTCTTTTTTTGATTTTTCTTTGTCGTTGATTACAGCGGCTTTTTTAGAGTAATCATCCTGAAGCTTCTTGATGGCCTCTTCTTCTTTCTTTAGAACAGCTTGTTTTTCATCGAATGATTTTTTTAGCTGGTCGCGAACTGCAACACCCTGGTTAACAGTGATTAAAACTTTTTGTACATCTACTTTCCCGATTGTCACAGCGGCAAAGGCCGAGCTGGTCAAAGTAAGTGCTAAAATAGCGATAATTGCTTTCATTGAATACTCCTTCATATTTTAGAAAAATTGTCCTATATCAAAATGGAATTGAGAACCTTGTTCTTTAAATTTACCTGTCAATGGATACCCGAATTCAAAACGCAGCACTCCGATAGGAGAGAACCATCTGAATCCGAAACCATAATCAGTATATACCCTTACGCTGTCTAGTCCACCCGCGTGCCCAGCATCAAAGAAAACCACCCATTTAAGTCCGGCTTCTCTCGATAAAGGATGTTGGAATTCCACGTTAGCAAATGACATGAACTCACCACCAATATTGAAATCCTCACGCACACCTGAGCCGTCTTTTCTCGCCAGGTTCATCATTGGACCAATATCTTCATAGGCATAACCACGAAGGTTTCTTGAACCTCCGAGTGTAAATTTCTCAGTACGAGGAAGTTTTCTTGAATCGACTTCATCCAGACGGGCCGCGATGAAGCGCGACCTGAAGATCAGGTCTCCCACTACCGGGTAATAACCTCTTCCTTCCACTTCGTTCTTAATCCATTTTTTGTCACCACCGACTCCGGTGTACTCAGTTGAGTAGCTCAGGAAAAATCCTTTGCGTGGGTCTGAGCGGTCATCGCGCCTGTCGTGCACAATCGTTGACCTGACAGTTGAAGCAATTCCATTTTCTAGCTCAACATTGATTGTCGGATCTTCGAAATCCTTGATCTTTGTGTCTTCAATTTTGTATTCAAGATAAAGGTTGGTGAAAGCAAGGATCGGGTAACCGATGCGGACGTTCGCCCCTTTCTTTCTTTCGCTATAAGAAGATGAAGTGTCGTTGTTTGAAACGAAAACCCCTCCACCAAGCGACCATCTGCTGTCGAATAAATACGGCTCAGTGAAATCAACACTGAAAGTGTTCTGAGTTTTTGCCAGGTTTAAACTAAAAGATAAGCTCTGCCCTAAACCTCTAAAGTTAGCTTGAGTGATCGAAGCCTGGAAGAAACCACCTGTCGCCGTTGAGTACCCGGCCCCTAACTGGATTTGCCCGGTGTTCTTTTCTTTAACAGAGACATCAATATCAAGAACATCTTCTTTGTCTTTTGGTGAAACTGTGTTGAAGACAATTGAGTCCGGCTCGTAGAAACCTAAACGCTGAACATTCTCGCGTGACTCACGCAGTGCTGTTCCGTTGAATTTCTGACCTTCTTTAATTGTGATTTCACGGCGGATAACTTTATCGCGTGATCTCGAGTTTCCTTTGATGTTGATCTTACCGAAATAAGCGATTCTCCCTTTTTCAAATGAGAACTCAACGTTAACTCTGTTTTCACCCGGAACCACATTCAGGTTACGGATAACGTTGGCAAAAGCATATCCCTCATCCTGATACATTTCTGTCAGCATCTGGATATCTTTTCTTAGAGACTCCTCCGAGAAGGTTTCGTTCTCTTTTAAAACCATCTTCTCCTGAAGCTCTCCTTCCGGGAAAAGGACTTCGCCCTGGAAGATGATCTTGTTGACTGTGAACTGCGGCCCTTCAGTCAGCTTCATAGTGATGAAGACCCATTTTTTATCTTCAGAGACAGTAATCTCAGGAGTTCCAATATTGATCTGAAGGTAACCCTTCATGCGGTAGAAGTACTTCAATCTTTCAATGTCATTCTGGAAATTGATTTCCTTGAAATTTCCCGAACCCGACATGAAAGAAAATAAACTGTCTTCCTGAGTCTGAAGGATACTTTTGATCTCGTCGTCCTTGAAGGCAATGTTGCCCAGGAAGTTGATCTTCTTAACTTTTACTTTGTCGTATTCTTTAATGTTAAAAATCAGCTCAATGTTCTCTTCATTGATCTTCTTTTCTTTGAAATCCACACTCGCAAGGAAGTAGCCTTTTTCTTCATAAAACTTTAACAGCGCCTGTACATCGCTTTTAATTGTTGTTGTATCAAGAATTGAGAATACTTTTGATTTTACCTGGCCCTTCAGGTCGTCGTCTGACAATCCGTCGTTTCCTTCAAAAGTGATTTTAGTGATGATCGGTTTTTCTTTGAGTGTAAAGCGCAGGATATTCTGCCCGCCCTCTGTGTCCTGATGAGCTTCAACGCTGTCGAAGTATTTCATCGAATAAATTTTTTCGAGGTCTTTTTTTAGCAGGTAGTTGTCCAAAACCATGCCAGGCTTTGCACCGATTTTTTCCAGCACAGCTTCTTTTTCTACTTTTTTGATACCAACGATATCAATGCGGTCGATTTTGAAGAGATCTACACGGTTGCCTAAATCCTCTGCCGCAAAAACATTGGCGAAGGTAACAAGGATTGAAAAAAAGAATAATGAGATAAATCTCAGAGACATTAAATCTCCACTGTCCGATTAAAAAACTAAGTTATTAAAAGTAACAAGAAAAGGCTGGGGTGCAAAGAACTTTCACTAGAAAAGAGCACCTGAAAAACTCATTGCGTTACCAGTACGCCGTCTCTCATAAGTAGCTGCTGTGAAAAGCTCTGAGCAATTTGAGGATCATGGGTAACAACCACTAAAGTTGCGTTGTATTGTTTGGCCAGAGTGCGAATAAGCTGAATAACTTTTGCTGAGTTCTCCGAATCTAGGTTCCCAGTTGGCTCATCGCAAAGAAGCAACTTCGGCTTCAATGACAATGCGCGGATAATGTTGATTCGCTGCTGTTCTCCACCAGAGAGCTCATAAGGAAATTTCATCAGGCAGTGCTCAACGCCAAGAAGTTTGGCCAGGTGACGAGCGCGCTCGCTCACCTCTTCAGAAAAAACTCCACCTAATCTTGAAGGCAGAAGAATATTTTCCAGGCAGTTCATTGATGAGAGAAGAAAATGAAATTGAAAAACAAACCCTACATAACGGTTGCGGTACAGCGCCAGGTCATCATCGCTTAAATCCACAAGGTTCTTTTGGTTAACAATGACCTTCCCTTCAGTCGGACGATCAAGGCCGCCAAGTAAATAAAGCAGGGTTGATTTTCCCGAGCCCGAAGCCCCGCGGATAAGGTACTCTTCCCCTTCATTCATAGTCACACTTACACCATTGAGCGCGTGTGAAGGCCCGTAATATTTTTTAACATTCTCAATTTTAATAATCACATTAGAACTCATACAAATTCCTGGCGAAGTCCTTCAAGTAGACTTTTATTTTTCATTTTCCAAAGGAGATAATAAGTAATCAAAAGAATCCACAGCAACGCCAATGCGAAGACCAGTGCGTAGTCCCCCCAGGCGAGATAAATATCAATCCTCGGCATGTGGTAGACTTCGGCCGGAAGCTCAAAGAGCGAAACCTTAAGTAAAAGCACGCGGAAAACTTGCACGAAAACCATCGCAAGCGCCGAAGAGGCCACCCAAATCAGCAGCACCAGTTTGATCCAAAGTAAGTTCATCGCTCTTCTGGAGAGCCCGAGCGCTTTAAATAAAAAGAGTTCCTTCGCCTTTTTCTCATTGATAAAATAGATGAAGGCCAGGACGTTGAAAATCGAGATCACAACAATCAACTGCAGGATGAGACTGATCAGCACTTTTTCCGCCTGAGCGGCCTGGATAACTGTCGAAAACTCCCTCCAGTATGGCTTGAAATAAAAATCCAAACCAAACTTGAGATCGAGGCTTTCCACTTTTCTTTTAATTAAATCCAGGTCGTGATCGCCAATGAACTGGCCGCGGTCAATGTTAAAAGCGATCATGTTGATTCTGCTGCTTAAGTTGAGAATAGACTGGATATCATCGAGTCTCACATAAACAGTTCTCGCGTCTTTTTGGTAAACACCGTGGGAGACGATTCGCTCAACCTTAAAGCGCGAAAGCGAAGGCATATTTTTAAATTCAGCTCCGCCCTTGGCAAAGGCCAGGACGATTTCATCACCGATTTTAATATTATTGATTTTGGCGATCTCGGAGCCTATAGCGGCCGAGTGAGGAGATAAGTCCAGCGGAAGCTCTACGATTTTTCCATAACCAGGCTCAATCGCTTTGACGATAACTCCGCGGGATTCATCATCAAAAATCATAAAACTTTCAGTCTGGACCAGGGCCGAATAATTAGTGATTTTTTCTTCTGCGAGATCGGCCTTCAACCTCGGCGTGTTCTGGAAAAAACCGTGGCGAGACTGCATGGTCACATCGCCCGAAGATTTTTTCAGTCCATAACGAAGAGTGCGCTCGAATCCATCCATTATCCCAATGGTTGAGAGAATAACGGCGATTGAAAATCCCAGACCAACCCACACCCCAATCAAAAATTTTTTGGTGGTGGCGTTGTCGAGAAAGAGCATTAAGAAAAGGCGAAAATTAGTGAGCTTCACTCTTTGTTCCCTCTTCTACGGTCCATCTTAAAAAGGCATCGATAAAATCATCCAGGTCTCCCTCGAGGACTTTTTCGGCCTGAGACGATTCAAAATCTGTGCGGTGATCTTTAACTAATTTATAAGGGTGAAGGACATAAGACCTGATCTGAGCGCCCCAGGCGATATCTTTTTTAGAAGCTTCAAGCTCGGCTTCTTTCGCTCTTCTTTTCTCCATTTCCAATTCATAGAGACGCGAGCGAAGAACTTTCATCGCCTGCGCTTTATTTTGCAACTGCGATCTTTCGTTCTGGCAGACAACAACGATATTGGTCGGTAAGTGAGTGATACGAACTGCAGAGTCAGTAGTGTTTACACCCTGACCGCCCGAACCACCGGCGCGGTAAACATCAATGCGCAGGTCTTTATCCAGGATTTCAATCTCAATTGTGTCGTCGATTTCCGCCGAGACAAAAAGCGAAGCAAAAGATGTGTGCCTTCTTCCGGCCGAATCAAAAGGAGAAAGCCTCACCAGGCGGTGGACTCCCGACTCAGACTTAAGCATTCCATAGGCGTAGTTTCCAGTGATAGTCACAGTCGCTGACTTGATTCCGGCCGAATCCCCTTCCTGCGTATCAAGAATTTGCACCTTGAATTTTTTCGACTCCGCCCAGCGAATAATCATACGCAAAAGCATATAGGCCCAATCACAGGACTCGGTTCCACCGGCCCCGGAGTTAACCGTGACGATGGCGTTATTCGGGTCGAGTTCATGAGAGAGCAGAACTTTTTGTTCGGCCAGCGTGAATTCAATTAAAAAATTTTTATGGGCTTCAATCGCTTCAACCGCTGAGGACTCGTCGTTTTCCGAGTTAGCGAATTCCCAAAGTACATCGAAGTCGTCGTAGAGTTGCTTTAAATGAAGATAAGTTTTTGTGACTTCTTCCAGGACTGATTTTTCTTTCTGGATTTTTGCCGCATTGACAGAATCATCCCAAAAGCCGTCCATTGCTTCGATACGTGAAATTTCTTCTAGGCGGTTTTGCTTTTTTTCAATCTCAAAGTGACCTCCTCAGAAGGTCCAGCTTCTCAGCATAAGTTTTGATATCGATACGTTTTTCATTGAGTTCAATTTTGATTTGTTCATTCATATTTATTTCTTTTGTTTAAGCTTTTTATAAATCAGGCCCACTATCTTAGATTCATGCTCTTCCATGATCTTCTCCTCGCGGTCTGAGATCTCATGATCAAAGCCTAAAAGGTGAAGAAAGCCGTGGACGGCGAGATGAACAATTTCCTGCTCATAAGTTATCTCAAACTCTTTTGCTTGAGAAAAGGCTTTTTCTTTACAAATAACCAGGTCGCCCAGATCCATTTGTGAAAGATTCTTCTCCAGCGGTTTTTTGTCAGGTCTAAGGTTGTCGTAAACTGGAAAAGAAAGGACGTCTGTTACGTAGTCTTTCTGGCGGTATTGTCGGTTCAGGGTCTTGATTCTGGTCTTTCCACAAAGAGTCATAGTCATGGTAACTTCTTTGACACCTGCGAAATGAGGGTTTTTTTTGAGATTTGCCCCCAGTGTGGTTTCCAAAGCAGAGATCACGCGCTCCATCTCTTTACTCGTGCCTTGTTGCTTTATACCTTTCTTTGTTCCACTATTTTGGTAAAATATCTCAAACTTCATCGACGTAAATCCTTTGTTAAAAGGTAACAAAAATAAACAGGTGCCGCAAATGAATAAAAGCAATTTCGAGAAACTAAAAGACGTGATAGCCGACCTTCGCCATCCCACTGAAGGCTGCCCTTGGGATCTTAAACAGACACACCAAACGCTTTTGAAATATTTACTGGAAGAGTCTTACGAATTCATCGAAGCCGTTGAAGAAAATGACCCGAAAAAAATGGAAGAAGAAATTGGCGATGTTCTAATGCAGGTCTTACTTCACGCCCAGATGGGTTCAGAAAAAAAGCTGTTTGATATCGAATCTGTCTCAGCGAAACTCTCGGAAAAACTCATCCGCCGCCACCCCCATGTTTTTGAGAAAAAAGACACTTCAATCTCAGCTGACCAGGTGTTAATCAACTGGGAAAAAATCAAGGCCGAAGAAAAATTGCGCGAGGAAGGTGAAAAAAACCATCACCGTATTAAATCTTCTGTCTTAAATGCTCCTCCCCTGATGTCGGCAGTAAAAATCGGAAAAAAAACCAATGACATCAAATTTGACTGGGATGACTACACTCAAGTCGCCTACAAAGTTGAGGAAGAATGGCAGGAGTTAAAGGAAGAGTTGACTCCAAACCGTGCGCTTAACCGCGATGCCGTGTTTGAAGAGTTAGGGGACCTGCTTTTTTCTATTGCTCAACTGGCCAGACACCTGGACATGGACCCACACGATGCGCTTCGTGCCGCCAACAAAAAATTCCTACGCCGCTTTCACGCGATGGAAGATCTAATGGAGAAAAAAGGGGCCAAACTGGAAGACATGAATCAGGAACAGATGGACGTTTACTGGAATCAGGCCAAGCACAATGAAAAAGCTAAATCATAAGTGGGTCACTAAAGATCAGTCTTCGCGTCTCTATAATATTCCTGTGCCAATCGTTGCACTGACCGGTGGAATCGCCACAGGAAAGACGACTGTGGCCCAATACTTCAGGGACGCTGACATTCCGGTGATCGATGCTGATAAGCTGGTAAAAAATATTTATTCAAAAAAAGATTCTTATGATTTTATCAACAAACATTTCAAACACGCGATCGTGGACAATGCAATCCACTTCAAAACCTTAAGAGAGCTTGCTTTCAAGACTCCTGAAAATCAGGCACTACTTGAAGGATTCATCTATGCTCAGATGCCCGAGGCCTTCACTGACACCTATAACAGTTTGGCCCCACATGAATTCATCGTTTACGATGTCCCTTTATTGTTTGAAAAAGGGCTGAATCAAAAAACTGATGTCTCTGTCTGCACATATTCCCCGAGAGATATACAAATCGAAAGGCTGATTAAACGCGACCAGATTGGGCGAGAGCTGGCGGAAACAATTCTTTCCAAACAAATGGACATCGAAGAGAAAAAGAAAAAGTCGGATCTGGTTATTTTAAATACAGGCGACCATGCGGCCTTGAAAAAAAACTTTGATGAACTGCTGGCGACTTTAACCAAATGACACTCAAGGATTTCCTCGCCCAATACCCGCATATTTCAGTGGCTTCAGAAGCTGACAATCAAGCGATCCTGAATTTTTATCACCAGAGTGCGATGTCTGCGGCCAAATCAGATATTCTCTACCTGAGAGGTAATGATTTTTTCGCTTTTTTGAAAGAGCGAAGCAAGTCATTTATCGTTTTATTAATGAAGGATGACCTCGGGGAAATCCAGGGGCTGGGTGTTCTCTCCTTTCGTGCTGGTTACATTAATGGTGAATTACAAACCATAGGCTATCTTGGCGACTTGAGAGTCAAATTAAACCGCAAACTGATCCGGGAGTGGCGTTTAATGTACGCCCAGCTAATGAAGCACTCGTCTCAAATGGAAGAGACTCATCACTGCCGCTATTACCAGACAGTACTTATTGATGAGAACCTCGAATCAAAAAACAATTTAGCTCAAACAAAAATCCCTCACCTTCATTACCAACGTTTGATGAAGTACAATATGGTGAACGTGATCGGAAGACTAAAGGTATATACTTACCAAAGCCGTCTGCGGTTTGCAGAAGATACTGATAAAAAAAGAATTGAAGAATTTCTATCTGCTCTTCCCAAAGTCCACGCTTTTGCCCATGATTGGTCCAGTGAGCTGCCTCACCGATTAAACAGCTGGAGCAATTTTGACCTTCGCCATTTGATCCTGGCCGAAGATAATAACGGGAGCATTCAGGCCTTGAGCATGATATGGAATCCGGTTAAAACAAAACAAGTTAAAATTTCTCAAATACCTGCCGGTATAAAAATTCTGCACAAAGTATTAAGTTTTCTGCCCTTGATTGAACTCAAACAACTTCCTTCGCCTGATCATCCTCTGAATATTCTTTACTTGAATCAGATTCAGTTTTCCGCGGCACTAAATTCAGAAAAAAGAAAAATTCTCACTCGGGACTTTCTTCATTTCGCATTCAAAGAAGACTGCCACATGTTGGCCTATGCAGATTTTGAGAATGAAAATTTTTTAAATGGAGCCTACTCGCTTTTTTCCCAGAAAATGCCTATGGCCCTTTATAGTGTCCACTACAAGAATGAAGATGGTACCATTAACTTTCCATTGCAAACGAATGAAACATTGGCCTTTGATATGTCTTTGGTCTAGCGCTGGTGAGCGTTTTTAATGTCTGAAACCCAGCCTAATTTCTCGAAGCCTTTTAACATCCAATAGTGCGGGTCGATCTCCCAAAAAACCTGGGAGTTGTTGGCGCTGTTTTGTGAACCATGGTGATTATTGTGCCAGGCCTCTCCTAAAATGAAAGGAAAAAGAAGCGGGTTGTTCGTGCTTCTGTCATTCGTTTCATTACGACGGTAACCGGAATTGGAATGACAGCCCCATGAGTTGATCAAAAAAACCGCATTGTGGAGAACCATAATTCTAAAGAGCCCTCCCCAAAACATTCCTCTTAGAAAATTATCCGTGGTCATTCCCCCAAGCATCCAGCACTCGATAAATCCCGGAAGGATAATGCAGAAAATCCCGATAGGCATATGAAAGCGGTGCCAGGAAACCAGACGGTCGTTTTGGTAACAGTCCTGAGTGTATTTTTTTATGATCGCCAAAGTGTCCAGGGAAAAAACCCACATGACATGAGCGTGCCAAAAACCTTCCCAGGCAGCAAGCGCTCTGCCCTCTTTAACCCACGGTGAATGCGGATCTTCATCCTTGTCGCTGTGATGATGGTGCTTACGGTGAACTGCGGCCCAGCAAATCGCTGGAGTTTGAAAAGCAATGGCCGAAGAAAGAAACAACAGAAATTCGAAAAAGACCGTGGCCTTAAAAGAACGGTGTGAAAAATAGCGGTGATTACCGACAGAAATACCAAACAATGCGATCTGATAGAAAACCACAAACAGGAAAATATCCTGCCAGACAATCGGCAAGCGAAGAACATACACTCCCAGAAGAATGCAAAGAGAGAACGGCAAAAGGATCGCGAAGAAAAAGCGCGGCTTGATTCCCAGGATTCTGTCTTTTTTTGCTAGCGAGAGTTCCATGAAAAAATTTTAGCATATTGCCTTTCTTTTTTCCTTCTTTTTGGCTTAACATTAAATAAATTAAGAGGTTTTTATGCTGACAAAAGTTTTACTGGTGATCTGGCCTGTTTTAGTGAGCGCATTTGCTTATTTTTACAAAAAGAAACAAAACGGACCCAAGGCCATGACTGGTGGACCAATTTCCACGCCTAAAGCTTTTTGGCTTGCCTACACCGTGACGACATGGTTTTTCTTGCCGTTTCTTTTTATCTTTAACCCGGAAACCATCTTACCCATTAAGTACATTATTGCTTTCCACCTATTGAGCTGGTGGGCCCGCGGCCCTCTTGAATTGGTTATGATTTATAAATGGTTCAACTGGAGCCCGCGCTACGGAATTAGTCATGACCTCTTCCACATCCTGGGTTTGATCATTCTTTATTTTATCAACCGTGAGAATTTCCAGAACCTCACACCAATGAACAACATCGCTCTTGCTTTTGTCTGCATCACTATTTTTGCAACAGCGGCGGAAATTTCATTTGCGTATCTGTTTTTGAAAGTGAGATCAGAAGCCGAAGAAAAAGATAACATCTATTTCGCTTCAGATGACCCGAAATGGATTTTCATTAACCGCCTGACTCTGACAGTTGTCTGTGCAGTCATGTCCCACCTGGTTTGCCAGGCGCTTTACGCTCTTTTAGTGTTGTGAATTTTTTCGTAAACCAGTTTATAAAGAATTAAGGCCAGCACAAATCCGGTGATGATATCAAAAAGGTGGTGCTGATGAACAAAAACCACAGAGGTTGAAATTAGTACTAACCACACCCACATAAAGGCGTGGAAAATTTTATTGGTGGTCTGCTCGATCATCGCAAAAATGGCCAGCGTCGAATACGTCACATGCAGGCTTGGGTAAAGATTGTGAGGATGATCAATAGAGAACATAAAATCAAAAAAGTGTTCATAACCCGGCACCGTTTCGCGAACAAATCCCAATTGCCCCGGAAAAAAATAGAACACAAATCCCGCCACGACCGCCCCGAAAATAAGCGACATACAGAACCCTTTTACCGATGAAATATCTTTGAGGACAAAAGCGGCCACAACAAAAAGCAAATTAAGCGAGATGTACGGATAAATCATCCAGGGAATTAATGGAATATTAAGCTCCCACTGAGTAAACATTGAGTAGCGAACAGGGTTAAGCGCTGCCTGCTGGTTACACCATCCATAAATAACCGCAAAGGCAATTGTAGAGAGTGTGACATAAAGACAGATGACTTTAAATCTTTCGAGATCAGGCATTGAGAAAATTTTATCTTTACTCATAATCGATTAATCCTTCCTGAGCGTATTGTCTTGGTACATATTTCGGCCAGTATCCATAAATCCCCATTCTTGGAAGAAGTTTGGATTCAACCAGGATTTTTGTCATCAGGCTTACGCAATTATTGTAGAAAAAAGAGTAACCGCCGGGAATTTTCGGATCGACAATCCACTGGCGAAGAATATTTAGGAAGAGCTGCTCTTTTTCTTCGGTTCCGTGAATCGGATGAAAAAAGATCGCACGCCCTTCACCTTCAGTGTATTCCTTTTTGTACTGGGCAACGGTTCCTATTTTTGGCAGAACCACATAGCCTCCGGTTGAGGCCTTGAAATCATCGACAGGAAAATCATTAAAATCAGCAAGGAAACTCAACACTAAATCCTGATCAGGATCCGCACCGCCCGATCCGGCAAACCTCATCATCATGTGCCCCCACAAGCTGAAATACTTAGGGCCTGGAGCAACCTCCACTAATTCAAGGTGATCGAAATGAAAATCAGGACTCAGGATGGCCTCCTGATGAATGCGATTAACCGCCAGCTCATGTTCGTGCTGGGTTTTCCAGGCAAAATACTCCTTCGAAGTACGGTCCTGTGTCGGTCCTTTAAGAATGACCCCCGCGAGCAGGACACAAGCGCCTAAAAAAGCGAACATAAAGATCTTTTTCATGACCTATATCTTACTGGGAAAGGCCGAAATAGACAACTTTTACTCGGTTGACGGGGTCTGTGCCAAAATGTGAGAATATTTGAATGAAAAAGACGCTGATGTATAACAATAAAGATATTTCCATTCCGGCAAATCTGAATCTTTTTTTAGCTGTCTCTTCAATCGCCGTACTTGCGATTCTGCTTTACACCACCGCTCATACTGATAATTGGTGGATTAAGTTAGGTTGCATTGCTCTCTTTGCTTACACCGGCAACACAACTTTTTCTTTGCTACATGAAGCGGTTCACTCAAACTTTCATTACAACCGCAGAATCAATTATATTTTTGGGAATATCACTGCGGCGATGTTTCCTACGGCCTATTCTTTCCAAAAAAGATGCCATCTAAATCACCACCGCAACAATCGTACACAATATGAACTTTTTGAAATGTACGACGAGCGTGACAACAAGTTGGTAAAAAACATCACTCTTTATGGCGTTCTTACCGGTATCTATTGGGCCGTGCCTTTCATTGGCTCAATCTGGCTTCTGATCAATCCAAAAAGCCTGCTCACTTCGCGTTTTTCCGGAAAAGACAATTACGAAATGGGAAGAATGGGCGGAGCAAGCATGCTCAGAAGTTTTGAAAATCTTTCAAAAAGAGAAATCACCAGAATGAGACTGGAAGTGGTTTTCACGATCGCTGTTCAGTTCTCTCTATTTTTCTTCTTAGGACTTGATCTCGCCACTTACTTCATGTGCTATTTCGCTTTTGGTTTCACCTGGTCGGCCCTTCAGTACGCTGATCACGCTTACAGCGTCCGCGATATCAGAAACGGCGCCTGGAATTTGAAAGTTCACCCGGTGACAAAGGCTTTTTTCTTAAACTATCACGATCACCTGGCCCATCACCAACACCCGAATGTCCCATGGATTCATCTTCCAAAGTTTGTTGACCCGAATGCTGAGAAACCGGAATTCCTGGCGATTTACCTGAAGATGTGGAAAGGTTTGGTCAAACATGACCTTAAAGAGCCTTCACCGATTGATGCTGAACTCGACAGCCTGATTGAAAAAGAAAATTTTACAAACTAGGCCAGTTGTTTTGATGGTGGCGCTTCCGGATTTGCACTCATTTTGAGTTTATCAATGTCCTTTTGAATTCTCTTTTCAATAAAACTCACAATCCATTTAAAGATTTTAGGAAGTAGATTAAATCGCTTCACTGAATCAGCCTGAAACTCCAATAAAGCCTCACGGTCATCAGGGTTGTAGCCTAGGACACCAGAGTAAAAAGCAAATGCATTTAAAGAGAGTTTCTCTCTCATTAAACGCAATTGAAGGGACCTCACCCGCTTTCCAACCTCACTCGCGCTCATCGTCGCATGCTGCCAGTATGGCGAGACCGAAAAAACATTTTCATCAATCCAGATTCCGAACTTCTTTCTGTTTTCATCAGACAAGATCGGTACACCGGCCGCTCTTGTGCTAAAAGTAGCGATGAAAAAAAAGTCCGGCTTAGTTTTCTTCATCAGTTGATAAGTCTCTTCAAGCGTCTCATCAGTTTCCCCGGGAAAACCGACAATCAGTGAAACAAGAGAAGTGATCCCGTATTTTCTGCAATTTTCAATCGCTCTGATATTTTCTTCCAGAGTGCAGTGCTTTT
Source organism: Bacteriovorax sp. (assembly GCA_040377165.1). Classification (GTDB taxonomy): domain Bacteria; phylum Bdellovibrionota; class Bacteriovoracia; order Bacteriovoracales; family Bacteriovoracaceae; genus Bacteriovorax. Next base: position 7,723 of record JBEIPI010000021.1, on the reverse strand, counting down.
TCATATTGTCCAGAATTTGCGGGCTCCCCGACTCCAGGCCGATCTGCACCTGAAGGATATTGGCCGCTTTCATCGCTTTGCAAACCTCTTCGTCGGCCAGGTCTTCCGCTCTGGCATAACAAACCCAACGACTTTTTAATTTTCGCTGCTGAATGTATTCGCACAATTCAAAAAGCCTTTTTCTTGGCATGGTGAAAAGTGAATCGAGGCAATTAATGATTTTAGGTCCCATTGTTTTTTCATAGTGTTCCCAATCATCTGCAATCTTAAGCGCGGAACGATAGCGGAAACTGTTCTCATTAAAAAGAAATGGATAATTACAAAATGAACAACGATAAGGGCACCCCCTCACACTCTCATAATGAATCACAGGGAATTTTTTCTGGTGATAACTTTCGGCGAGACTCCAGTCTGCAGCCGGAAACATATCCAGGTTGCTGCTGTCAGGGTGGCCACTGTAAAGGATCTGGATTTTATCCATCAATTCAATTTTACTGCCTGTCGCACTCGGGTGCGGGGCCAGTGTTTCAAAATCAGTATTAATCCACGAGCACAACGCCGGCACCAGGTACTCGCCATGACCAATGGCCACCACATCGACGTTAGTCATGTATTTAATATTCTCTTTTAATAATTGAGTAAGCGGACCTCCCACCACCAGGTGATTGGTGCTGGTTTTTAACATATTTAGTATCGGAAACATCTCGCTTAAATCGCGAAGCAAAGTGGTAGAAATAAAAACCGCATCACACTCTGCCAGTAATTTTTCTCGCATTTTCTTATTAGAAAATAAATCATTAATAGATGCCACTTCAAAGGGCATATTGTTTTCACGAAGAAGTGTGGCAATTAATGTCTCTGTAAGTTCCGGTGTAGAATTAAGACCGTCATACTTAAAATAGTCTTGTGCTATTTTGTTCTGAGTTTTTTTAAGCGAACTTTGCACATAAATAATCGGCTCTATCGAAGTGACTTTCACCATCGCCTCAAGCCATGAGAATTTCGAAAATTGCCATTGGAGAAGCTGCCGCTTGGCCACCTCAAAGAAGCTTCCTTCTTTTCCTGAAAGAAATCCTCCGGTAACCAGCAAGACTTTGTGTTTTGACATGGAATTATAGTATCAGAATTTTGCAATTTTCTGTATGATTTATAAATGGAAAGAACACTCCAATCATTCAAGCGACAAGACGTTCCCAGCGAACTTCTGGTGGGGCCCAGCATTTCAAGGCTTTATTTCGACCTGATCTGCGATTGGGCCGTAGTTATTGGTGCCTGTTACCTAATGATGAATACTAGTGCTTATTTGTACCCCTTATGGGCGATCATTATTGCCGGAAGACTTCATGCTTTCGGAGTTATTCTCCACGATCTGTGCCACATGAACCTGAGTAAAAAAACAATTCATATTCGTATTTTAGAAATCTTCTCAGGTTATATTATCGGTAAAAGTGCCAATGCCATGGCCTATCACCATATCCGCCATCACCGTGACACATTAAAAGACAACGACCCATATTATAATATTAATAAAAAATGCATCGGGATTGTGCGCTTCTGGCTGACCATGAAAAAAGGACTCTTTTTTGTTCCCTTCTGGATTGCCCGCACTTTTGTAGCTCCTTTTGCCCTGGTGTTCCCAAAACTCAGAACTCCTTATGGTCGCATTTTCCTGCAGGATGTCTCAGGGAAAGATCTCTCTAAAGACAAAGAAATTCTCACTTGCATTTATGAAGACCTCCCTATTATGGTTCTTCATTCCGTACTTTATTACCTGACCATCACACGTTTTGAATTTTTGGTTTATGCTTATTATTTTGTGATCCCGATGGGAGGCGTTTTTTGTATTTATCGCCTTCTGATTGAGCATGAATACAATATTGTTAAGGATCGTTCGGTGTACACGATGATTGAATCAACATTTGACCACCATACACACATTCTTGAGAAGCTGTTCGTCGGGCCTCACAACATCGGCTACCATTCGATTCACCACATTCACCCAAACGTTGGCCTTCATCATCTGCCAAAACTAAGAAAGTGGTACCTGGAGAATTCAAAACAGTATCAGGAAAAATACCTCTCCCCAGCGAAATGGTCATGGAGAGAGGATTTATTCGGCGGAATTCACAGAAATTAGAATTTTGAATCCACTAGTTTATTCACCGGGAAACCAAGCTCTTTTGCGTAATTGCGGTATTCGGCGAATACTTCCGGAGCTATCCCCGGAGTTCGTGAAAGAATCCACAAAGACTTTCTATCACTTGATCCAACTAGGACAGTGTCATATCCTTCGCTCAGCTTAATGATGACGTATTCGCCTTTTACTCTGAAGAGACGAGTGAAAAAATTATTGAATGTAACTTCAAGGCGAGCGTTAGTTTTTGGGTCTACCACCACGGCCTTTCCTTTGATATCTTGTGTTTTACCGTTTTCTTTAAAACAAGTATTCAAAACACTGATAGTTTTTTCATTAACAATCCCATACTCAGCTGTCTGGGCGACACAACTTTTTGTGAAGAACTGAGGCAGAGCGCTTACAGCGTACCATTTACCGATATAACGGCCGACATCTACATTAGATGCTGTAGGCAGTGAAGTGTTGGCCAATAGTGCATTGGATGAAATCAGACATAATAATAAAAGTAATTTTTTCATGAAGCCTCCTTTTCTTGAAATATAGAAAAGAAGGAAGGAGCTTACAACTAGACGGCCCTTAGAAACAAAAAAGCCCTTGTCCAATTACCTTAGACAAGGGCTTTACTAGGTCTTTTTTACTTAATTAACGAAGCGCCAGCCAGTTTCCTTGGATGTGGTTCAACACTCTTACGGTGCGGTAAACATCGTCATTGGCCTTAACCGACGGGAAGTAAGTCTCGTACTGCTTTACATTCCATCCAGTAGCACTGCCTTCAGCGTAGTTTCTATAAGTCAGAGTTTTCTTTGATCCATTAGCTAAAGTCACTTCGCGTGAAGCATTGGCCTTCTTATCAAACTGAGTTGGAAGGAAAACTTTCAAGTCTTTTGGTGGTGAAAGAAATAGTTTCGAGTAATTCACCTGAACCACTTCTCCAGTCACTCCTGATCTTAAGCTCTCAGTGTCCTTCGACATGATGACTCTGTTAAGAATGCGAAGGTTCTCTTCTACTTCGTCACGGTTTACGTTAATGAAGTTAGTATTAAAAGCATAAAGGTTTTCATCTTTTCTTTCACTTGATGAAAGCTCCCATGCCATGCTTAAGCGCTTAAGTGATTTCTGGCTTGTCTGATAAGCGTAGTTCATCCACTTATCCCCATCCGGCATCAATGTACCAGTGTTGGCGAAAGCAGGCTTTCTCATTACTTTTGCAACTTTTTCAGCTGATACACCGTCAATTCGGTTGAATAATCCGAACCCATCGAAGCCGTAAAGGAATCCCACTTCCTTATATAGAGCAACTGAGTTTTGAACACTGTAAGCTCTCATCGTCGCCAGGTTAGAGATCGCCCCGTATTGAGCAGAAAGGGATAAGTTCTTTTCGAACTCCCCGATCATTTTAAAACGGTTTACATTGTCACCGAATGATTTTGGTCCGAAGGCCATTTTCTGGTCCCAAACAATTGGGTCAACCAGGTTTAATTTTTCCAGTCTTTGCGCTGATTGATTAACCAGTGGAAGAAGTTCGCTTACAATCCAAACCTGGACGTCAGCTTCCTCTTGAAAACCTGCAACCATTTCACCAGTGCCTGAAACATAAGGTGAAGCGATATATTCATACCCCGCCTGTGCGTGCTCATACGGCAGGAACACTTGTGCTCTTGTCGCCATCGCTTTTGCAGTTGTCAGGATCTGTGAGTGAACAAAGTTTGATTTGCCATCAAAAAGCGGTTTTAAGCGATAGAAAATTCCCCTAAACGCTTTAGCTGGCATGATTTGAGTGATGTAGAATTTTACGTCTGTCGGGTAAGAATCATAGTTCTTATCCAGTTCAGTTAACAGTGCATCCATGTCTTCTGAATTCTTAATCCCATGAACACGCGCTTGAATCGCTTTTAACTCTTTTGTCATCATCGATTCATCGATCATTGAAGAGTTAGCAGGTTTTCTTTTCTTCTCAGAAGATTTCATTTTAACAGCAGCGTCTTCTTCGCTCCATGCTTGAAATGCGAATTTTTCTGGTGAGAATGGTGCTTTTTTAACAACATCTCCATTGGTTTTAGCTAACAGCGAAGTTGCCTGAAAAACACTCAGGGCTAAAATTAAAATACGTATAGACATTGACCGCCTCCTCTATGAAAATCAGTAAATATCATAACGTAAATGTATATTATTTTAAATGACAATTTCGAACATGCCCGACAACAACACTCAGCTAAATAAAGCTTCATGGCGATACCGGATATTGCGACTCCTGCATTATTACCTATATAGGACCCATTGCTGGTGCCTACGAAACAAAAAACTGGTCTCAGTAGCGCTGCTGGCCCTCATCATATTTTCTGTTGTTTTAGGTGCCAAGACAAAAATTGCCGTGCGCACAGAGGATTTTAGCGATCAAAAACTGCCTTCTTATCTTGCCATGCGAGAATTAAAAGAAGAGTACTCCTTTGAGGATAAACTCACTCTGATTATTAACAAGGGCAGCCCGATGAATAATGGGGACCTTTGTAAAATCAAAAATTGGCTGAGAAATGAAGTTAATACCAATCCTGATATTTTAAGCAGTAGTAGTTTATTTGATTTGCGAGCGCCCAGGTATAATGATTCCACTCTTTTTTATCCCCAGATTATTGAATCCCCATGTGAAGGGGTGGTTGATTTTGAGTCACTGAAAAAGCATCCCATTCTTACCATGTTCAGTACTCCGAATCTCACCGACTTTATCATTCATTTTGAAATCAAGCCTTCTGAAGAAGAGTTCCGTCATGGAATTTATGATTACAAAAAACTAGACCCCATCATTGCCTCTGCAAAAAAAAATCTTCCATTTGAAGTCCTTACTGGTGGAACGCTATTTTTCCAATCATCAGTTCTCGACGGGATTCATTTCTCTACGATTGTAAACCTTGTCGCCAGCATCCTTCTTTTCATCGGATACGTTTATCTTTACCGCTCTTTCATTGGGGCCTTTACTCTTCTGGCCACTATTCTTATCACTAGCACCATTATCAAGGCCGGAATGGGATTTTTTGGCCACATGATAGACCCTTTGAGTTCGTGCATATTTCTAATGATCACGGTTGCCTCAATCGAGGATTACGTTCTCTTGAGTTTCCTGGTTTTCAAACAGAAGGTTCCTTTCAACCTTGCTGTAAAAAAAATGCTGCTTCCGAGTTTTTTAACTTCACTTACGACCGCCATCGGCTTTGGCTCGCTGGCCGTATCAAGCAACCCGAGCATTGTTCATTTCTCCATTTGGACGGCCTTCGGTGCGATGTTTGAATGGGTCGCATTATTTCTTATCATTCCTGTTTGCCTGAATCTTTTTCCGAAGATCAAACAAAGGATCACTGATCACCCAAGACCTCCACGTATTGTACCTGAACGATTTGTGAGTTTTACTCCGCCAAAAATGATTGCGATCATCATCGCATTGATTCCACTTGTGATTGTCTTTATGTATGACAAGGCCAACCTTAGTTATAGCCCTTATGATATGTTCACAAAAGATCATGAGATTTCACACTTCAGGAATCACATTCAAAAAACCCGCGGCAGCGAGGGTGAGCTCAGCATTGTTTTTACTAATCCAGATGAGAACATTGACCCGATTGCCGAGGAAGTAAAAAAGGACCCGGCAGTGAGCGCCGTTTTTTCTGAATCAGGATTTAAAAAAGAGATTGCTACATTTCCACCATTTCTACACACGCTCATTTTTGAAGATTTTAAACGCACCGACATTGGAAAGCTCTTTATCTCAAGAGACTCTAAGCGCATTATCGCCTACATTAAATCTTACGACACCAAAGATGTCCCGGTCGTCGTCGATCGTATTCAAAAGATCTGCGGAAGTAAGTGTACGATTAAATCAGAGATCATTGTCTCAAAAGATTATGCAGTCGGAATTCTTCAAACCCTTTACGACAGTGCGATTTCCGGCTTTCTCTCAATCATTCTTTTAATCTTATGGCTGGTCACAACTATCAGCAAGCGCCATACCGTTCCGGTTCTTCTCTCGACATTGTGGGCATCTTTCATGTTGCTGATTATTGTTATTCTACTGCAATTTAAAATCAACGTGGTGACCTGCGTGGCGCTCTCGGTTTTAATTGGGGCCGCCGGTGATAATGCTATTCAGTTTCTTCTCTTGCAAAAAAGCTCACTCAGCAGATCCGTCAAAGAAATTGGAGAGGCCAGCGGAGAACAGCTCATCCTCATCATGCTTTTATCTTCGACACTTTTTATTTCTTATTTTCAGACTCCAAGGACATTGGCACTGCTGATGATTGTGGGAATCATTCTTATGTTCATTGGCGACTTGTGGGTGTTAAACGGCCTGACGGCCATTGCCGACGAGAAAGAGGAACCTAAATCCAAATAGTGGCTTCGGATTTTTTCTCGATAGTGTAGAGTTTCTCATCCCCTTCTATGCCAAGCCTTCTCAGGCGCTCAATCTGCAGATGAGGCTCATCTGCCGGAGTCGACTGAAAATTCCACGCTTCATTCGGATTGAGGTTGCGGCCCTGGACATCCATGATCCACACATCCTGCTCGATCACCTGGCGGGTGTAATAATGAATGAAAGGTTTGATCAGTTTACCGATCACCGGAATTTTGTAGGCGATATAAGTGTACACTCTGGTCTTCATTGAAGAGACCGGTGTACATGAAGAGTTGATGATGTACTTGTAATTTTTTCCGAATGAATAATCCACTCTGGTGGTATTGGGAAAAATAAAATGGTCAGTGTGCTCCATCGGCTCATTCATCGGATTTAAAAGTGGTTTAATTAAAACGCCAATGTTGTCCTCTTTCTGATGGTAAGTGACCAGCACTCCTCCATTTTTCGTCTCCACTGTGATAGGAGCCTTTTTAAGACTTTTATTCCTGAACCATCCCTTATGAACGTAAACCGTATGTGGAACATCCATGAAGTTCTCTACCAGGTTGGTCACTTCGTTATTAAAATCAGTAACCATGAAATAATGAGTCCAGCCCGGCTCATTTGCGTTGGGAAAAACCCATGGCTTAACTGTTTTTGACCTGGCCTCTTCACCAAAGAAAATCCAGACGACTCCATCTTGCTCAATCACCGGATAGGATTTCTGGCAGCGTTTTCCTTTGACCACCTGATCACCTTCTGACGGAACGCTCGTTACTGTGCCTTCCCTATCATAAGTCCATCCGTGATATGGACAATGGAGCTCGCCCTTAATCACTTCACCTTTACCTAACTCAGCATGGCGGTGCAGACATTTATTAAACAGGCAGACCGCTTTATTATTCTGGTCTCTGAATAGAACTATTTTTGTGTCATAGATAACGGTCTCAAACGGCACAGTGCTTTTGAGTTCATGACTTAAGCAGGCAATGTACCAATGGTTTACCAAGGCCCCATCGCGCTCTTTCAAAGTAGATTTATTCTCATTCATTCTTTTACCAAAATCAAAGGCTCAATTTTAATATTGCCCTTTATTGCTACGTTTTTCTCCTGAAGCCTGATGTACTCCAGATAAGCGTCGTTTTTCATTTCGACCTGGACCCTTCCAAGCTGATTGAGCTCCCGGGCCAGTTTATAGTGAAAGT
>JBEIPI010000039.1:0-25957 GCA_040377165.1 Bacteriovorax sp. | reverse complement strand
TGACCGCAACGTTATCATGGAGATGAGAGCAGGGGCCGGAGGGGATGAAGCTTCGATCTTCGTAGCTGACATGTTCCGCCTTTACCAAAACTATTTCAGGACTCTTGGTTATAAGATCGAGCTTGATTCCATGTCAGAAGGGGATCAGGGAATTAAGGAAATTATCTTCACTGTTACAGGTGATAAGGTTTATTCAAAATTAAAATGGGAAGCGGGAGTTCACAGAGTTCAGCGAGTTCCTAAAACTGAAACGATGGGACGCGTTCACACTTCAACCATCACTATCGCGGTCATGCCGGAAGTTGATGAGGTTGAATTCGAACTTAACCCGAACGATCTTCGTATCGACGTTTATAGATCTGGTGGATCAGGTGGTCAGTCGGTTAACACGACGGACTCCGCAGTTCGTATCACCCACTTACCAACTGGTATGTCGGTAGCGAACCAGGATCAAAAGTCACAGCTTAAAAACAAAGAAAAAGCGATGAAGATTCTTCGCTCGAGAATTTATGAGCAGATGGTTAAGGCACAGAAAGATGAAATCGATTCTGAGCGCAGAGGCCAGATTGGGGAAGGGGACCGTTCAGAAAAAATCAGGACGTACAACTATCCTCAAAACAGAATCAGTGACCACAGAATCGGGCTGACTGTTCACAACCTTGAAGGGGTTATGAACGGAGACCTGGGAGACATCACTGATGCGTTGATCGCTCACCATCAGGCAGAGTTAATGAAGGGACAAGAAGAATAGTTTTAACAGCGAGAGCGCGTGAGTATTCAAAGCTTAGACCAATACCTGAAGGGCTTTTTTGAATCGGAGAGAAAAACTCTGTTGGCAAATTATCCGGGGCTGACTCTTCACCGTTTGCGCCAGGATATTAACCTGCACGCATTCTTACATGGGATTGATTCAGAAGAGATTTTTGATTTCCCTTATCTTCCTCACCGTACACATCCACTCACCATTTTTTTCGAGAAATTAAAAGATGGTGTACCTCTGGAATACATCACGGGTTATGCTTATTTTTACCGCTCGATTTTTAAAGTGACGGGCGATGTGCTTATCCCGCGCAGTGAAACCGAAATTCTGGTGGAGCTAGCGTCACAGGAAATTAAAAAAAATTATAGAGGTAAGGCCTGTCGTGTCGCCGATGTAGGCACTGGAACCGGAGCGATTGCTCTTTCCCTGATGACAGAGGAGAGCGCTGCTCTTTCCGTTGTCGCCAGCGATATTTCACCAAAGGCGCTTAAAATTGCCAAAGAGAACTACTTTAACCAGTATTACGGGCTCTCCAGGATTCACAAATTGGAATTTGTCCTGAGTGATCGCTTAAACGATGTAAAAGGGGAGTTCGATATCATTGTCTCTAATCCTCCTTACATTAAAAAAGACGCGGATCTTGCGGAAGTTCACACCCAAGTGGCGACTTTTGAGCCGCACCTGGCGCTCTTTCTGGAGGATGCTTCGTATGACCAATGGTTTAAGGAATTTTTTGAAAGTATTTTTAAAAAGTTATCGGACACCGGTGTATCATTGATTGAAGGACATGAAAAACACCTGGAGCACCTGGCAGAGCTAGCTCAAAAAGTGGGCTTTAAAGAAACAGTGGTGATTCAGGATTACACTCAAAGAAATAGATTTTTAAAATTAAAAAAATAAAGGAAGGATCATGGACAAATTAATTATCTCTGGACCTGCAAAATTATCGGGCACAGTTAGAATCGCAAGAGCGAAAAACGCTTACCTGCCGATCCTGGCCGCAGTTCTTCTTACAGACAAACCGGTTCACTTAAAAAATGTTCCTGAGCTTCAGGACATCAAAACTATGATCAAGCTTCTTTCGAATCTTGGTGTGACAGTAAAAAAAGAAGGGGATATCACGACTTTTGATGCCTCGACTTTAAACTCTCACGAAGCAACTTATGACATTGTTAAAACTATGCGCGCTTCAATCTTCGTACTTGGACCTTTGCTGGCCAGAAGAAAAGCGGCGAGAGTGTCTCTTCCTGGTGGATGCGCGATTGGAACAAGACCAATTGATCTTCACTTAACCAACCTGGAAAAATTAGGATGCGAAATCAATGTTCACTCTGGTTACGTTGATGCGAAAGTTGAAAAGATGAAAGCAACTCACATCACTCTGGCCTTCCCGTCAGTCGGGGCGACAGAAAACCTGATGATGGCTGCGGTATTCAGCGATGGTGTCACCACAATTGAAAACTCTGCGCTTGAGCCGGAGATCGACGATTTGGCGCATTTCCTAAATGCCATGGGGGCCAATGTAAAAGGAATCGGGACAAGAACGATTGTTGTTACCGGTGTAAAAGAATTAAAAGAAGCGACATACGAGGCCATCGGGGACCGTATTGAAGCGGCTACATACTTAATGGCGGCCCTTGCCACTGGTTCAGAGATTGAAATCCTGGGTGTGAATCCTCGTCACCTGGATTTCGTGATTGAAGTGCTTCAACAGATGGGGGCCAAAATTGTCACGGGTGAGAACTCAATTAAAGTTTTCAAGAGTGACCTAAAAGGATGTCTGATTGATACAGCTCCGTTCCCGGGATTCCCAACTGATGCTCAGGCGCAGATGATCGCTCTTTGCACACAGGTAAAAGGCGCTTCTGTTATTACAGAGCATATTTTCGAAAACCGTTTCATGCACGTTCCGGAGCTTGTCCGTTTGGGAGCTGATATCACACTAAAAGGTAAATCTGCTTTTATTCAAGGTGGAGAGAAACTTACGGCGGCCCCAATCATGTGTACTGATCTTCGTGCTTCAGCGGCGCTTATTATTGCCGCTCTTGCCACTGAAGGTGACACAGAAATCCAGCGCGTCTATCACCTGGACCGCGGTTATGAGAAGCTGGTTGATAAATTCTCTGCTTTAGGAGCGAAGATTAAGCGCGTTCCAGGGAACCCGACATAATGAGCGCTGATTGTTTATTCTGTAAAATCATCAAAGGGGAGATCCCTTCGACAAAGGTTTATGAAAAAGGCAATGTGACTGGCTTTGTGGATATCTTTCCACAGGCGAAGATTCATCTGCTCTTTGTTCACAAAGACCACAGCTCAAACGTCAATGAAATGTCTCCCGTGGCGATCGGCGAAGTGTATGCGGCGATTGCTGAATACACCACTAAAGAAGGCCTGGATAAAGGCGGATTCAGAGTGGTCACCAATACCGGTAAAGATGCCGGTCAGACCGTTTTTCACACCCATTTTCACGTAGTAAGCGGTGAAAGACTGGGGCGTTTCGGCAGCTAATTTCATTTTTGAAATTTCAAGGTTCAAAAACTGATCCACGGTTCAATCTAAATTCAAAACAAGTTAAAACTCCCGTGCAACTAAACCACGGGAGATTTTATGCCTTACCTTTTACTATTAGTTTCATTGATGTTTGTTTCCTGCAAGAAAGACAATCAGATTAAGAAAAGTAGCACTGTTATCCAGGCCAGTGAGCAGAGGACTTATCTCAGCCACTCGCATGGATTAGGTGAATCTAAAATCAGAAACAAACTTTTAAATCAATTAGTCGAAGAAAAGTTTCCAACTGGAAAAATCGAAAACGCCGTTAAAAATTATGATGAGCTCGAGGGGCTCAACCTGACAAAGGATGATTTAAATACCTATATGGAGAAAGAGCGTCTGATGACCAAGCTGGTAGTGTCGTCGACAGACAGGCTTGATATTTATTTCCTTCCCCGTGGCGTGGCCCTAAACCTGATTCCCGGGCAATTGGGGATCAAGGCCGAAGCGGGCAGAGTCCTGAAGTGGCTGAGCACTCCAGCTGCCACGGTTGAAGGATCTACTTTATATTTGATTCACGTCAACCATGAAGACCTGATGGAAAACGATAAAACCTTTTATCAGGAGACTTACAACAATGCTGACTTCGCCGATAAAAAGGGATTCATTCTAAACGATGGCCGTGAGGCCCAGATCTCCCTTAAGCACGATTTTTATCGTGAACAGACAGTCGCCCAGACTTTTAAAGGAAGAATCAAAAGTTGCAGCAGAGATTTAATGGAGGCCGGAGAGTGTCAGGAGTGCCTTTATAAGAGACAAATTCCTTCCGGCCAATTTGCACTCGTCCCTAATGTCAGCCTGGATGAAGTGGGCTTCAGGTTAATGATTAATGGAGAGCGCTTCCTTACTTCTGAGCTGCCTTCAGAGTTTACTTCAGATGGAGTTGTTCGTTTTAAGATTAAGTCCAGTGAATTTCTAAAAAGCAACCAGGCGAGAGTGGAGATCGAAAAGACAGCTGCGCCGGTATATCAAAGTGAGTCTGCTCCGTATGATTACAGCGGGCACTGTGTGAGAAGTGAAGGAAGAGAGAGTTTTTCATTACAGAGCAAGGCCCAGATTTATTTAAGTGTGAAGGTTTTGGGAAGAGGGGATATGTTGAGAGCGGTTTCGTTGTAGCAAAAAAAAGGCCCTCTTTCGAGGGCCTTATTTTTTATCCATTTAACCCTTCAAATAGGGAAGAAAGAATCGCTTTTTGCAGCCTGGTCAGTTGATAGATATTAGTCATGATCAATACCGGTGATTTTTTGATAGTGGCACAGATAACCAACTGGCCCTTTTCTTTGTTGTAGTCAGTGATGTCGAAGATGTTTCCGAACTCTTTTTCGTAGCTCTTAAGCACCATTTCATCCATCTCATCGACAGAAGTCATTTCAGGAAAACGCTCGCCGATAATCTTAACTTTTACCAGTTTGTTTTTTTCGTTGTCATTTTTAGCTTTGATCATGTCATTGTAGATCAGCTTCAGGTTTGTTGCCCCAAGGTTTGATTTTAAAATGAACCAAAGCTCTTCGAAAAAACCCGAGCGGTCATTTGGCCAAAGGCCAAGCAAGTGGTTTCTCACTTTGAACATTTCCTCGATCAAGGAGATGTTGTTTTGCAGGATCCAGTTCTCGCGCATTTTATCGAAAACATTTTTTGCTTCTTCGTAACTTAATTTTTCAAATTTTTCAGCTGAAAGACCGAACTCTGAGTTTGAGCGGATCGGATAGAATTTTAGTTCGCTTTCAAGGCCTACTAAAAATTCATCATTTTTAAGCTCTTCAGAGAAGATAAAACCTTGTAGTGGAAGGCCCTTTGCTTCGCTGATATCGATGATTTTTGAACTTGGGTTCTCGTTGTGCTTGAAAGAGCGCACGATCCCTTGTTCCTTATTTTTAGTGTAGAGGAGATTAAAATCCATGTTTATACCTGTAAAGTCCTATAGAATTTAAGCATTTTACTAAGGAAATCGAAAGCTTGGCTAGGAAAAATGTGCGAAATTGCAGGCCTTTTCAAGCTCGTATAGACTTGAATATATGAATAAATTGATACTTATGCTGGTTGCTTTGATTTTGTCGTGGGGGGCTATGGCCCAAGACGAGCGTTATTTCAGGCAGCTCTTTTCGGGGGAGCTCAATAAGAGTCAGGATAAGGAAGATCAAAAAAAATACTCTTACTTCGTTCACACGCCCTATTACGCCCTGGATTTGAACCGCGATGAAAAACCAGAGCAGGTGGTTTTTGTGAAAAAAGACAACGAAGACTGGTTGGAGATTCTGGATAACGAGAAAAAGAAAATCTTCTCCTACCGTTTTGAGAATAAGGGTTTTGATTCAGAGTTATTCAGGATTGAGCTTAAAACACTAAGCAGTGAGACTTCCATTTTACTGCTTTATTATTACGAAGGCGTAAGCCGTTATATCGATTTTCAGGGGACGGCGAGAGTGTATGCCCTTACTATCGACAACAACGACTTAAAGACCATGAAAGTGTTTAAGGCGGCTAGTTTTTTTGATGAGGTCAAGACGTTCAAGAAGCATTATCACAAAAGAAACTACCAGGTTTATCTGGAGGATCTGAATAAAGATTCTAAAAAAGAACTTATCATTAGGTTTAAAAATATCACAGATGTATTTATCTATAAGGGCCAGGGCGCCTGGCAGACTTTCAATCAAGAACAATAGTCTTAATTAAGAAGCTTTCGGGAAATCCACATCATCATCGTCATCAACAGACGCCTGATAATCGGTTTTATAAGGCTTGAACTGCTCTGTCTTCGGGTAGTAGCCGACAGACTTTTCTTCAGTTTTTTTGCTGAATTTTTTTGAAACCATAATCCATAGTGCGATCGGCAGAGTGATCAGGAAGATAATTGGGCCTACATAGTTCGATGGAGATGACTCCTGAGTTCTCGAAACGATGTTGGCAGGAACTCGCTTTGGCTTCACTACTGTTTTTGGCTCAGCTTTTGCGAAGTTGTAACCCGTTTCCGGTTTTTTCACATCCTCAATATCCACTTCCACCACTGGTTCAACTGAAGGCCCGCGTCTGATCGTATCAGGCTGTCCGTGAACAACTCCTGAAAGAGCGATAAATGTGACAGCAAAAAGGTAAGCGCAAATCTTCTTTTCCATGATGGACTCCAGAGAAAAATTTCTCTATAAGTCTTATCGAAACAAAAAGGAAAAAGATTAAATCACTCGGGTATTATTTAGCTTCGAGTTCTTCAAGTTCCTGATAGAGCGCCTGCACCCGCTCAGACAGAGTGTTTTGGGCGTCGGTAAGGATCTTAAACTCAGGATTATTCGGGTCTGAAAGTTTGGTGTAGTCAAGGCCCGCGATCTTCTCTTCGATGATTTTGGTTTTGATTTCGGTGCTTTCAATTTCGGCATAAATCGCATCGATGCGAAGTTTGTCTTTGTTGCTGATGACTTTCGCTGGTGCCGCCTGAACCGGAGGAGGAGGAGGCGGTGGTGCTGCTGCCGCAGGAGCGGTGTCTTTTAATTCTTTTTCCAGGTCAAGGGCATCGAGATAAGGAGCGACTTGATCGTAGCCGCCTTCAAAGTTCTGCAGTTTCTTCTCATCGATTAGCCAGATTTTATTCGTCACAGTCGCCAGGAATGCCCTGTCGTGGCTGATCAGGATAACTGCGCCGGAGAATTCGCTTAGTTTCTCTTCGAGAATATTGATCGTCTCGAGATCGAGGTCGTTGGTTGGCTCATCGAAAATCAGAATATCGCCGGCCTTAGTCAGGTTATATGCAAGTTGAAGCCTGCTTTTTTCTCCGCCTGAGAATGTTTTTAGCGGGCGGTGAATATCGTCGCGGTCAAAAAGAAAACTCTCAAAATAAGAATGAACGTGCTTTTTTGATCCATCAGGAAGAGGAACAAAGTCATTTCCATCGCCAAGCAGCTGGTATGGAGTCATGTCGATATCCAGCTCGTCGCGCTTTTGCGAGAAATATTGGATCTGCAGGTTCTCGGCTGTCTTCATTTTTCCGCCGGTCGGAAGAAGATCACCTTTGATGAGTTTTAACAATGTTGTTTTTCCAACACCATTGGCACCCAGAAGTCCAATTTTGTTTCCTTTGTGGATCTCGGCGGTGATGCCTTCAAACAGGACTTTTTCTTTGGAGTATTGAAAATTTAAATCAGCGAAATCTACCAGAACTTTAGTCTGTCTTCCTGATTTCTGCAGCGTTAGATCAAGCGTGCGTTTTGCCTCACTCTTGATGCTTGAAACTTTATTTTTCAGGTCGAGGAAATCCTCAACACGTTTTTTACTGCGCGTGCGACGGGCCTTAACCCCTTGTCTCATCCATGCCTGCTCGCGGGCCAGGTTGTTGTTGAGTTTTGTCAGTAGGCTTTGTTTTGCTTTTTCAGACTGTTCAAGGAAAGTTAAGTAATCAGTGTATGAACCTTCGAAGGCCTCAATGCGCCCGTGCTGGATGTGAAGAATCCTGCGGGTTAACTTTGAAAGCAAGAATCTGTCGTGAGTGATCAGCATGAAAGCTTTTTGAGTTGAATTCAATTCGTCCTCAAAGAGTTTAATCGTTTCAATGTCCAGGTGGTTGGTTGGCTCGTCCCACAGGATGAGGTTAGCGATAGATGAGAGTCCAAGGCTCAAAAGGATTTTCTTTTGCTCGCCACCAGAGAGTTCGCTGATCTTTTTATCAAGGTCATCATGATTAAAATATTTTAAGTAGGATTCATAATCCTGGATCAGGTCCCACCCATGCAGGCGCTCGAATTCATCAAGAGCGTTTTCATAGTGGTGCTTTAACTCAGGATAAAAGACAAAGAAGTAGTCTCTAATTGAGACATCTTCGTGACCTCTGACCGGAAGCTCCTGAGGAATATAGAACATTGTGAAGCGTTTGTTTTCATCGCCGTCACCGCGGGCCTTGTTGAACTCAAAAGGAGGCGTGTGATGATCTGGAACAACTTCGCCGGAGAGGATTTTAAAGAGAGTCGACTTTCCTTTTCCGTTTAATCCCAACAGACCAATTCGGTCTCCGGTGGAAATAGAGAGTTGCGCATTTTTAAAAATGGTTTTAGTCCCAAAAGTGAGATGAATATTTTTTATGCTGCAGAGTAAACTCATTCCGGGATTATAGAGGGTTATCTCCCTTACGGCAAATTATTCCCTGTTGCCTCAATAGAAACACTCGACGTGCTACTATTTACTTAGGCTGCCTTAAAAACGCAGCTCCCTGCGGAGAAAGTATGAATGTTCCAGCGATTGCTAAGAGTACATTTGAGATGCTTCGAGACCAGCCTGAGTTTTTGGCGATCACACATTCTGTGATCGAACACCTAAACAAAATTAAAAGCAAAATTGAGAAAGCGCGCTTTGCTCACAACATGATCGATGAGTACAACCGGGCCGTCTTTTCTCATCCACTCTTAAAGCAGTTTGTCCCTTGCAAGTCAGGATGCTCAGCTTGTTGCCACACTCAGGTGAGTGTCACTTCGGAAGAGGCAGAGTTACTTATTACAAACATTGATGAAGGAATTAAGATCGATATTGAGAAACTTGACCTTCAGGCCGCGGCCGGAAACAGCCCTGCGGAATTTTACAAAATACCTTATGCTAAGCGCGGTTGTGTTTTCCTTGATGGTCAAGGCAATTGCCGTGTCTACAAGGACCGCCCGGCCGTTTGCCGCACGAATGCCGTCGTCGGTGAAGCTTCTCAGTGTGATACTAACGGGCAAGAGCAAGGTGCACTCAGGTTGGTTAAAACTCAGCAGGCCGATATGGTCATTGTTGGGGCCTTTTACGCCGCCGAAGACAGTGGGACATTGCCGGTAATGCTCTCTAAGCTCTTAAAAGAAAGGGAAAAACAAAAAAGCCGCAGCATTATTAAGCAGTTTTTTGAGAAGATGAGCAACCTTTAATCTGTTTTCAAAGATCACCAGATATAGTAAAAACCCCCAATGAATTGTCTGTTATGCCACACTGACTCAACTGCGTTTGAAGCTGGAACTTTTTCTTGTCCAGAATGCGCGCTCATTTTCAAGAATCCCGAAATTTTCTTAAGTGCAGATGAAGACCAGGACCGCTACAGTCAGCATGAAAACAACAGCAACGATCAGGGTTACATAGACTTTTTGGGAAAACTTTTTCATCCCTTAAAAAAAATTCTTCCTCCACATTTTCAGAGTCTCGACTTCGGTTGCGGCCCAGGTCCTACACTTTCGATTCTCATGGAAGAAGCGGGCGGGGATGTGGAGAACTACGACCCGATTTTTTTCCCTGATGCTCATTTGCTTATTCCCGATACCTATGATGTCGTGACATCGACCGAAGTGGTGGAGCATTTTAAAACTCCCGAGCAGGATTGGGATTTACTGGTGAGTCTGGTTAAGGATGAGGGGCTTTTGGGAGTGATGACTCAGTTTTATAAACCGGAGATTGATTTTAAGAGCTGGTGGTATAAGAACGATCCGACTCATGTGGTTTTTTACCAGGAAAAAACGCTTTCTTATCTGGCCAAAAAATATAATTTAGAGACACTCTACAATGACCAGAAGTCAGTGGTGATCTTTAGAAAAAAAGGAATGTAAATGTTAACAATGTACGCGATCCCTAACTGTGACACTGTAAAGAAGGCCCGTGCTTTTCTGGATAAAAAGAAAATTGCCTATGAATTTGTGGATTTCAAAAAAACTCCACCGACAGCTGAATTGATTAAAAAATGGAGCGACTTCTTAGAGGAGCTTCCGGCCAATAAAAAAGGGCTGACTTACAAGAAATTCAAAGACGAGTTTGAAGCTTTGAGTCCTGCTAAAAAAATAGACTTCATGATTAAAAATTCTTCAATGATCAAAAGACCGATCCTGGAAAAAAAGGACAAAACTCTGGCGATTGGTTTTGATGAAGAAGTGTATGCGGGATTGAAAATTGGATAAAGCAACTTATCTTAAAATCAAAGCGGAGAGACTCAAGGCCATTGAGGAGACCCGCCATGCCCGCGAGAGTTTTTGTTACTCTTGCCACCGCCTGCAGAAAAATTGCCTGTGCAATTTAATCACGCCTTTTGAAACCAAGGTCCGCTTTGTTATTCTGATGCATCCAATGGAAGCAAAAAAAGAGAAGATGGGAACGGGAAGAATCTCGCTGGCCATGCTCTCGAACTCTCAGATGATTATGGGAGTGGATTTCACGGAAGACGCTGAAGTAAATGCCTTAATCAACGACCCTTCCAACGTATGCTTCACAATGTATCCTGGCGAGAGGTCGATCAATGTCTCCGAACACGATGTGACTCCTTTAAAGAATCACCTCGAGCAAAAAAAGAATGTGATCGTTTTTTTAATTGACGGCACCTGGCCCTGCGCTAAAAAAATGATGAGGCTCTCGAAAAACATCAGAGGCCTGCCCCGTGTTTCTTTCACCGCTACTCACACTTCAATCTTTGAAATCAAAGAGCAACCTGCGGAGTATTGTCTTTCCACTCTTGAGTCGATTCACTTTTTCATTCAGGAATGTAACCGCAGAGGATTGGAGGAGACTGCTCAAAAAGAAGATCAGATGATCACTGTTTTTAAGGCCATGATTAACTACCAGATGGAATGCGCTCTCGATCCTTCGAAGTCCAGCTACAAGCGCGGAAGCAAGCTGGGGTACTCCAAAAAGGAGGACAGGGTTAAGGCCAAGAAATGGCTTACCAAGAGCCGAAGTGTAATTCTGCCTGATAGGTAAGGCATCACCCCGGAAGTCCTCGAGAAGCCCATAAAGATGGGCATCCCCCCTTGTACACCACCTATTTATATCCGATTGAAATCGTAAGCTTTAGGTCAATATTACCTTCCATCTTTTAAGGCGTTATCTGATTATAATGTAAAATAGATTTATATAACCTTTGTGGTGGGTACTAGTATGTTTAAGCATCTTTACAACATTCTTTTGATTGGTGTGATTTCGGGATCACTCTTGTCGATGCAGATGTCTGTCGCACTTGCGGATGCGAAAGAAACGTCGAACACAACTGTTACAGATAATAGCGGGATTATTACTAATACTAAATCTTATCAATTCGACAAGATTTCTGACAACGATATGCTGGCATCGCTTGGAATGTTGGCCGCAGGTTTTATCACAGGAAGAATGATTGCCAGTTATAAGCCAATTACCAATGATGTAATGGTTGCAGGAGCAGGTGGGGTCGCTTTTATCGCTGGTGAAGTCTTGAGTAACATGAAATTCAAGGGAACCATCGATGAGATGACGATTGAAGTTCAAAAAAGAAATGATGGAAAAATCAACGAAGAGCAGATTCAAAGATTAGAAGATTTAAAGAAATCATACGAAGAAGCAAAAAAAACAACAAAGACTAAGAAGACTATGCAATTAGCAGCAGCAGTTGCTCTAGGTGCGGCAGCTGCAATGGCAGGGTATATGGCCTATACTGAGTTTTCGGCGATGAGAGCTTGTGAGGCTGCTATTATAAAATCGGAAACAGCAGCAGCATCTTGTTCTTCAACGGTGGCTACATCAACGGAGTGTGGTAAGTGCACTGGAGATTTGGTAAAATTATCAGCGGATGTAAAAGCAATTGAAGTTGCAAGATTGTCTCCTGGCCCCTCATTAGTAGAAAATGGAAAAATTAAACCGTTACAGGCAAACTTAGTAGCAACTCTTGGGCAGATGTGTATTGGTACGGCTGCCGCTGCAGCAGGAGCAGCTGCCAAACTGGCATGTACTAAAGCTTCTACATTGATGTCTTTTAATCAAATTTTTGCTTATCAAATTCCAGCCGCAACTTATAGCAAACCAGTTAACCAATTTCTTTACTCACGAATCGACGATTCAAAAAACGATTATTCTAAAATGCAATCTTATGATTATGATCATCCGAACTTTTTCGAAAGAGCAATGAGCTTATTCATTCCAAAGGCGCAGGCTGGTTGGCTTCCGCTTTTAGGGCTTGGCGCTGGTACGGCAGCTGCTTTCTTCCTGATTACCGGAACAGCTGCGGTTCAGATCGATATGATGATGTTTGTTCCATTTAACCGCGCTATCGCTTTCGGCGCACTGGCAGGAGTGGCATTCTTAGCTTCGAAATCTTCAGATAACGTTATTAAGAAACTTGAAGACAATATTAAAAAGATTGAAACAATTTTAGCTGATCTAAATAAAATGGCGAAAGGGGTAAAAGCGCAAAACACCCAACAACAGTCGCTCAAGCCATTAACTCTTGGCAAAGGAACCAACACGATTGGAAATGGCAATGGAACTAATACTCAAAAAACTCCATGTATGACAGGAAATAGTTCTGAAAATTGCAAGCCGCTAGCGGATCAGTTGGCGTCAATGCCAGGGTTTTCGACGTTGCCAGAGTCTTTTAAAGACATCGCCTCTCAATCAGTAAAATTGGGAGACAATTTGAGTGGATCAAAGGGAATCAGTGGTGCAGCTCTTTCTGGAGCAGAGGCTCTGGGATCAAAACAGAAAGCGATCTCCGGATTGCTGTCTAAACAGCAGGGAATGTTGTCGAAAATTAGCGGTGGTAAAGCTGATCTTGCGAAAGGAAAAGATAAATTTATGGCCGGTTTAGCAGCGAGTATTCGTAAAGATTTAAGATCCCAAGGAATGACTGCGACAGGAATGATGGCAAGTCTTGGAACTACACCTATCAACTCGGCACTGGCACCAAAAGAGGAAGAATTTGTGAAACCTACTGACAGTGCAATCGCATCGACAGCAATCGATTTGCCAGCAGGTGAAGGGAAAGCTGAAGGCCTGGAGTTGGATTTTTCAGAAGCTGCACCAGCAAGTGACCTCGCAGGCGCTGGAACGGGCAAAGCTCCGGAATACGATGTGACAACAAATGAGATCAGTAAAGAAGATGGTCCATCAATTTTTGAAGTTATTTCTAGTCGATATATAAAATCAGGTTATCCAAAACTTCTTGAGGAAGAGCCAGTAAAAAAATAAAGCTCTCTCCCTACAAGATCGAGGCACGTATGTTGAAGTTTTTTAGTAAAGTCTTATTTGTTTCCGTTCTATCCGGCTCCTTATTGCTGATGGATTTCAGCTATAAGGGACTTACTCTGCAGTCTGTTCGAGCAGAAACAGTGAAGACGGAAGGAGTAAAAGACAATGATTTAATGGCAACTCTTACGATGACAGTTGTGGGAGTCATAGCTTCGCGACTGTACAAGTATATGCCACCAACTACTGATGTAATGTTAGCAGCGGCCGGTGGAGCAGCTTTCTTAGGTGGAGAGATTCTTTCAACTTTTAAATTAAAAGAAGTCATGAAAGATATGGAGACGGAAATTACTCGTGATAAGAAAGGAAATATAAATAAGGAGCAGATCGAGGCCCTAGAGCGATTGAAAAAATCATACGAACAAGCAAAAAAAACGGCCACTACAAAAAAGAACCTACAGATGGTAGCAGCAGCAGCCTTTGCAGCAGCAGGTGTAGCTGCGATTACATTAAAATCAAGTGAGATGTTAGCTATTCAAGGTTGCAATGCAGCTCTGGTAACAGCCCAAACGGCTTGTCCATTAGGAGGTACGGCAGCTGCCGCGCCTATCGCAACACTTGCGGCCTTAACAGGTTCTAGAGAAATCCCAAAACCATCTATGGCGCAAGCCCCTGAAGAGAAAGCAACACTTGCTCTTTTTAATACTGAGCTTGGAGGACTATCTGCCTCGCTTGCGGCGGCAGCAGGAACATATTCGAGCAATCCAAAAACGGCTGCATTAGCGGCTGCTTGTACTGCTCAACAGGCCAGTATCAAAGTTTGTGCAGCTGTTACGACAGTGCTTTCGACAACAACTAGTTCAGGTATATTTGGAGGGCTTTTCACAGATATTAATCGAATGCTGCCTCACGCGCATTTGGCAGCGATACCAGCAGAAAAAAGTTTACTGGAAAAATTTGTAGGGCTGTTTGTTTCAGACTCTCATGCAGCACTTTTTTCAGCTCTAGGAATTGCTTCAAGTGCAGCGATTGCATACTTATTTGCTACATCAGCGACACTTGGGCCAACTGTTGATACATTCTTATTCACGCCAATGAAGCGTGGGATGGTTTGGGGGGTTTTGGCCGGTCTAACCTTTGCTGCCACATCGGCTACTAATAATGTAATCTCAAAAATTGAATCAAATATTCAAAAGATAGATGCGATTTTAAAAGGAATGTATTCATTAGGAAATGGGAGCACTAAAAATCAAGTGATTCAAGGAAATCCGAATACAAATACGATTACCAAGAAAGGAGGGGCTATCATCCTTAATGGTGCCAACAAGTACGATGATATCAATTTAGAAGATGGAAACAATGGTTCATTGCCTTGTTTTACAGGAAGTGGTGAAAAAAAATGTGAGTCTTTTGAGGATAAAGTAAAAGATATTCCTAGTTATTCAAATCTCAATAGTGATTCGCAAGCACAGTTAAATGATATTTTTAGAACAGCAAACGCCTTTAATGGAACTTCTAAAATTTCAGGAGCAGCTCTTGAAGGTGCAGCAGGCCTTGCTGGTAAAGCAATGGCCATACAGGGAGCTTACGATAAAGCAAAAAATAAGCTCGCTGAGAGTTTGAAAAAAAGTGGAAGTAAATACAATTTAAATGATCAATCGAATAAGCTTGCCAATGCGATTAATAAAGACATTGCCGATGGCTTAAAGAAATCTAAATCATCGCCTAGGGATATGATGGCAAACATTTACGGTAGTCGCGGTGGATTTGGTAGCGGAAATGAATCGAGTGGGGCTCAAGGCCTAGCAAACAAGGATGAGCAAAAAGGTAGTGGCGGAGCAGTTGGTGGTGCAAACGTCTTTGATCTAAGTTCTGCAGGAGCTATTGGTCAATCCGATATCGATTTAGGTGGGTCAGCGCCAGCTGGTGCCGAAGCAACTACTGGAATGTCAGCAGAAGAATTAGCGGCAGCCAATGCAGCATCGTCAAAGTCAAACCCAATGGATCAATACGATCTTAAAAACGACATCACTAACGATACAGGTGCTTCAATCTTTGAATTGATTTCCAACCGCTATCAGCGTTCAGGCTACCCACGACTCTTTAAAGTAAAAGAGCAGCCCCCTCAACCAGTAAAAAACTAATTAAAAATCAAGGCCCCTTTCAAAGGGGCCTTTTTAGTAACCTAGACAACATCCAGACACCCATTTACATAGTTACTATTGTATACTAAGATCGGCTTAGGAACTGAGTCTATAAAAAGAGGTTATTATGAAATTAGATACTTACAGCCAGTCTACACCAGAAGTTACTGAACTAAAGGCCCCAAAAACTGAAGCCGATCAAAGTGGGAAGGAATTCTTCAATAATACGAAATGTGACAAGAATAACGAAAAAGAGCACGGGGTTTGCCCTTTAAGAGAGCTTTTAAGCCGTCTTGGGGATAAGTGGAGTGTGCTTTTGATTTTAACGTTAGCAAGAATGCCAGGGGAGCGCGCTCGCTTTTCTGAGCTAAAAAGAAGCTTGCCGGATATCTCGCAGAGAATGCTGACAGCGACACTTAGAAACCTTGAAAGAGACGGTCTTATTTCAAGAGAGATGTTTGCGGAAGTTCCACCAAGAGTTGAGTATCAATTGACTGAATTGGGAGTGAGCATCTTGAATCCTATGAGAGAAATTGTAAAATGGATTGAAGGTAATTGGACCACGATCATCACTTCGAGAGAAGTTTTCGATCAAAAATCTCCTAAAGAGGAAAGTGAGCTACAATAGTGACCGCTATCGATAAAAAAAAGATTGTTGAAATTTTAATTGAAAAATTAAATAGTGAACTAAAAGAACTTGAAGGCGCTGCCAGGTCTGCTCGAGACCTGGCCACTTCCTCCGAATCAAAATCAGAAGGCAAATACGACACTCGTGCAATCGAGGCTTCTTATCTTGCTGGTGCTCAAAGTAAAAGAGTCGAAGAAATCAAGATGGACATTCAGATGCTCGAGGATCTTGATGTATCAGCAGCAGCTTCAAAGTTGCAGTTAGGATCCCTCGCCCTAATTAATTGCAACGGACAGGAACGATTTTATTTTCTTTCCAGCACGTCAGGTGGATCGATGTTGATGGTTGATAATTATCCGATTCTGGTTATATCTGTTTTTTCTCCGATTGGAGATGCCGCTCTTGGGCTGGGAGTAGGAGAGAGTTTTGAAGTCGAAACGCCTAAAGAGTCACGCCAATACGAAATCAAAGAAATTCATTAAAGACTCAAAAAAAATCCTGTTTGGAATACCAACTTAAAGATTTAAATAAATTTTTTCTATATTTATTTAGGGACTAATTGCAGTCTGGTCCAATCTCTAATGGGTCATACGCCGAAGCTTAATAGGAGCTAAAGAGAAGATCAATTTGCACAAACCCTATTAATTATAGGGTTTTGAACCACGATAAGGAGTTTAGAAATATTAAAAGGGTTATAAAGCTCATATAACAAGGAAGAGATTTTGAAAAATTTTAGTTTAAAGGCCAAATTGTTATCGTTATCCATTTTTCTAGTCATGATCTCTGTCGTTTTAGGTGGAGTTAGTTACTGGAGTTTAGGGAAGGTTATTGGTGAGTACTCTGTAATTGCGGATACCAGTTATCCGAATACATCGACTTTCCTGCAAATGTTTTCGAACTATCGTATGGCGAGGATTGAGGCACTTCAACTTGGTTCTCCAAACGCAACTGCGGAAATGAAATCCAAAGGTGTGGAGTCAATCGAGAAAGGATTTGTTTCAGATAAAGAACTTCATGAAAAATATATGGCGATTGAATTTCTGCCAGGTGAGGAACCTATATACACAGAATTCAGAAAACAGGTTGATGCTTCTTATGATGCTATTAAAGAAGCCCTAGCTGTTTATAAAGAAGCTAAAGGTGATCCTGCTTCGTTGGAAAAAATGAACGTGATTCTTTTTGGTAAACTTGCCGAAACTGGTGCCAAGGCCCGTGAAGCGATGCTGAAGCTGAGAGCTTTTCATTATGAGCAGGCAGAAATCGCAGAAAAAAGTGCTAAAGAGGCTGGTGCATTTGCCACTACATTAATGATCGGGCTTATCATTGCAATGGGCGCTTTGGGGCTAACAGCGGCCTATCTTTTCTCTAATACATTAACGAAAACACTAAAAGAAATCAGCGACGCTCTTGATGAATCAAGCACACAGGTTTCTTCAGCTGCAGGACAGATCGCTTCATCATCTGAGGAATTATCACAGGCAGCGACTGAACAAGCAGCTTCTCTAGAGG
This sequence comes from Bacteriovorax sp., assembly GCA_040377165.1. Classification (GTDB taxonomy): domain Bacteria; phylum Bdellovibrionota; class Bacteriovoracia; order Bacteriovoracales; family Bacteriovoracaceae; genus Bacteriovorax. Next base: position 8,451 of record JBEIPI010000039.1, on the reverse strand, counting down.
AAACATCGGCTTCAGTTGAAGAGATGAGTTCAATGATCAGCATCAACTCAGAGAACGCAAAAAAGGCTTCTGAGAATTCATCATCATCACACAGACAAGCGGAAAGAGGACGTCAGGTTGTTGGCGAGATGGTTCAATCAATGGCGCAAATTAATGAAAGTAACAATAACATCATGACCCAGATCAATCAGTCTAATGAGCAGATGGGGGAGATTGTAAAAGTTATCCAGGAAATCGAAACGAAGACAAAAGTTATCAATGATATCGTATTCCAGACTAAGCTTCTTTCATTCAACGCTTCAGTAGAGGCAGCAAGAGCGGGAGAGCAAGGTAAAGGTTTCGCGGTTGTAGCGGAAGAAGTTGGTAACCTGGCCGAGATGAGTGGTAATGCAGCTAAGGAAATTTCAGAAATGCTGGCATCAAGTGTTCATAAAGTTGAGAGCATTGTTAATGAAACAAGGTCAAAGGTTGATGTACTGATCAACGATGGTAAAGAAAAAGTAAGAATGGGGACCAAGGTTGCGGAAGAGTGTGGTGAAGTTCTGGCGGAAATTGTAACGAATGTTTCAAGTGTTTCTACAATGGCGAGCGAAATCTCGAACGCAAGTGTGGAGCAATCTAAAGGAATTCAGGAAATCACCAAAGCGATGGGACAGCTTGACCAGGTGACACAAACCAACTCAGCGACATCAGAGGAAGCAGCAAGTGCGGCGGAGGAGCTTTCAGCACAGGCAGACTCTCTGAAGAATCAGGTTCTCACTCTGGTTGCGGTTATCAACGGAACGAATGCTCCGGTGGCCTCAGCAACAGTTGCAGCGAAGGTTGAAACGAGAAGGCCAAGTGGACCAGTGGCGGTTAAAAAAGCGCCAGCGGCCACTCCTACTCCGGCTCCAGCTCCGGCCAACGTTCTTCACATGAAGAAGACTCCACCTAAAAAGAAGGTGGAGGCAAAACCAGTGGCGATGAGTGCTGTTCCTGCGAAAAAAGCGGCCGGTGGAGGAGCAAAGGATGGTGTGCCTAGTTACGACCACCCGGGATTTGAAGAGGTATAATCTTTGAGTGCACTGGCCGCTAATTTCGAAGCAAGCTTCGATGAAAAAAATATTCAGGACGAGGATTTCAAATATTTCCAGAATCTCGTCTTGAATCTGGCCGGGATTTATTTGAGTGAAAAAAAGCGCGACCTTCTAAAGACGCGCTTAGGTCCTTACCTTCGCAATAGCAATTTTAGAAACTATCACGATTACAGAAAATATCTTGAGGGGCTCTCGCCAGAACATAAAGAATGGCAGGGCCTCATCAACTTAATAACTACCAATAAAACGGATTTTTTTAGAGAGCCGGCCCACTTTGAATATATTGAGGACACCTTAATCCCTTTGTGGATCAAAGCTGGAAAAAAAGAAATTCATGTCTGGTCAGCGGCCTGCTCTTCAGGTGAAGAGCCATACACGCTGGCGATGTTTTTTGAAAAACATCTTCCGGCCGGCATGACTTATAAAATCCTGGCCTCCGATATCGATACAGTTATTCTGAGCAAGGCCCAAAATGGAGTTTATCCGGTTTCAAAACTTCCGGAAATACCGGAAGAGTTCATCAAAGATTCAATCGATCACGGCACCCGCGAGGTGAGTGGCTGGTTTCGGATGAAAAAGCATCTCAAAAAGAACATCTCATTTAAGATTCACAACCTGATTGGAGAGGGTCTACCGCAGGAGCAGTTATTTGATTTGGTCTTGTGTCGAAATGTCATGATTTATTTTCCAAAGGATGTGGTTGGTTCTGTCGCTACAAAACTCTACCAGGCAACGGGAAGTGATGGTTATCTTTTTATCGGTCATTCAGAATCTTTGCAGGCCAATAAAACCCCCTGGTTTCCGGCCGCACCTTCTATCTACAAAAAAACTTCCGGCAATAAAAGAAAGCAGAAATGAATGCCCCGCAGATATTAATTCTCAATATTGGTGAGTTGATAATCACAACAGAGCAGGCACAAATCAGTACCACGCTTGGTTCTTGTGTCTCTGTCTGCCTCTATACACAAGAAGGAAGAATCATCGGAATGATACATTTCGCTCTTCCTTATTTCCTGGGCAACAGCGAAGAAGAGGATGAGCTTCGCTACGGTGATCGTGCCATTCCTCTTTTAATCAAAGAGATGCTGAAAAAAACTAATGGCAACGCATCTTCACTGAAAGCAAAAATTATAGGCGGGGCCAATTGCCTGATAAGGAATTCCAAGGGTGGTTTGGATGATATTGGAGAAAAAAATATAAAAGTCGCCAGGGAAATTCTTGCAGACTATAGGATAGAGATTGTTGGGGAACATGTCGGGGGAGAATTTGGAAGAAAGGTCATTTTCCATTGCCCAGGGGCCCGTCTACAAGTGGCCAGCCTTGGTTGAGACCTAAGAAGGAAGAGTGAAAACGAAGGCCGCTCCCGATGGATTAAGATTTTTCGCCTTAATCTCACCCTCATGGAGATGAATGAAATCACGGCACAAGGTTAATCCCAATCCACCTCGATATGATTTAACATGGAATCGGCTCAGAAATTGATTGATATCATTTTCATCAATCGCCGGCCCTTCATTAGAAATGGTGATTGTGGTTAGATTGGCGCTAACCTGAGTGTCGATGCTGACAGTCCCATTTGGCGGTGAAAACTTAATGGCATTGGTCAGGATGTTTCTAAAAACAGTCTGAATCATGTTAGTGTCGATATTAATCAAAGTGTTTTTAGAAATGTTCACATTGAAGTTGATGTCTTTTTGAATTGAAATAGGATTCAGGAACAAGAGAGCTTCATCGATGATGTTATAAAGATCAGATCGTGTTTTTTTTATCTGAATTGTCTCCGCACTCTCTTTTGACCACATTAACAAGGCTTCGATAAATTTGGTGACGTTTTGAGATGAGTTTAAAAGCAGACTTAGTTGAGCTTTTAGGTCCTCATCTTTTTCAATTAAAGTATGATCCATAAGAGATTCAATTAGAAGTCCATGGCTGGATACATTTCCAATCAGGTCGTGAGCAATCAAACTGATAAATTTCGTTCGGATTTCCGCCATCTGTGTTAGTTGAATTTCGTATTTTTTTTGTTCACTGATATTTTTTACGATGATAACGGTGCCGATGGTATCCTGATGCTGATTAGTGATTTTCTCCAAACTTATGGAGTAGTATTCCGTACTCTCATCGAAATTCAGCATGAATTGTGAATTGCCCACTCCGTCTTCCACCGAATTAATGATGTGGGAGATGATTTTATTAAATTTCAAATCTTCAAGGGGTTTACCATAAGATTTTTGATCGAGCTCAAGCCATTGTTTCGCGCAGGCATTGAAATCGACGACCCTCTGGCGATGATCCAGGATTAGGTAAATATCGGAGATAGAATCTAAAACAAGATTTCTTGCAATCGGGATGATCTCCAGCACGTTGCTTTTCAAAATAACATAATAAAAGCAGGCTGCCGAAAAAGTGAGGGTCACAGGAACCATCTGCATATAACGCATTGTAGGAAAGAAGAAGACTCCGAGTGAGTCTATCAAGAAAGGTAAAAGCACACTGAGAAATAGGAGCCAGCTGAATCGCTGATAGCTTGATTGATGAGTGAGTGCTATTCGGCTTAGTTGAAATAGCGCTAACAAGACTAGTACTCTTGAGTGAAGATTGTGAAAGATAAACCAACTTCCATTTTCAAATGTGAGTATCGGAGCACTACCTATAATTTGAATCTGATAGTGCTTCAACATCAATTCATGAAAAGGACTGATTAATATCAAAATTGTGATGATAGGTATGGAAAAGATTACTGCCAACTGAATTTTAGAAACTCTCATATTGTTAGAGAGTTCTTTTATCAGGAGAAACACGATAGGTGGAAGCATTGTTGCTGACATTAGCCTTATCCTGGTCAGGTCAATCTTCATATCCAGAGAGGAGAAATTGAAGACCAGAGCAGCCGTGATGGCCCAGGTAGCTAAGAGAAACAAGAAAACGCAAAAGAAGAGCCCGAGTCTATGAGTGGATTTTTTTAAACCATATAAACCTAGAACTACAAGCGTAATTCCAGATATCCAATGAAGGAGATTGAAAATAGATGCCATAAGGTTTAAGTATTCCTCAATTTTATTAATTTTGCTTGCACAAAATGAGTATTTTTTTTAACTTAGAGAGATGAAAAAAATAAATGTCTTTATTGTGGATGATCATCCACTTTTTCTCGAAGGAATCACGACAGTTTTATCTCGTAATGACCGCTATCATGTAGTAGGTAAGGCCGAGAGCGGTCAAGATGCCATACAGCTGTTAGACAAGGAGAATGCAGAAGTTATTATCTGTGATTACCTAATGCCGGACATGAACGGCCTTGAGTTGATGGGGAAATTAAAGGCAAATAAGCCAGAATTGAAATTCGTTTTCATCTCTCAATACCAGACTCATGATGTGCTCAATCGAATTATCCAAGCGGACATTGACGGTTTCGTCTTTAAAAGCGACTCGACAGATGAGGTCTTCAGGGCCATTGAGACCGTTATTCAAGGTGATAAATTCCTTAGTCCTAAGGTTAGCAATGTACTTTTGGAAAAAGTGAAAATTAACCCGGTTTTTGAGGCAGAAACTAATAAGATAGTTGATGTAACAGAGAGAGAAAAAGAAATTTCTCGTTATGTGACACTGGGAAAAACGAATAAAGAGATTGGTGTCATCCTGAATTGCTCAGAGCACACTGTTAAGTGCCATAAGAGTAATTTAATGAGAAAGCTTGGTTTAAAGAACGCCGCTGAAATAAGTGCTTGGGCAACCAAACATAGAATTGGTTAATCTCTTTGGACTAGTACGAACCGTGCATCATCATTTAGTTCATTGTAGGATGGGCAGTTTTCTTAAAAAGCTTCAAGGCCCATGCGATGATGTAACCAGCGATAAAACCTCCCAGGTGGGCCGCAAAGGCGATCGCTGAATGACTTTTAAAAACTGCTCCCATGACTTGAGTAAAGAGCCATAGGCCAATGTAAATCCACACTGGAATATCTAATATCGCTGTGCCAAGCCAGATTTTAATAGTTACCCTAGGAAAAAAATAGAGATAGCCACCGATGAGACCAGCGATTGCACCGCTTGCACCGACGACGGGAACCATTGAGTTCGAAAAGAGTATAAAGTGAGCAAGCAATGCAGAAATTCCACAGGCAAAATAATAGAAAATGTACTTTGTTGGGCCAAGCATATCTTCCACATTGTCCCCGAAGGTCCAAAGGAAAAACAAATTTGAAATAAGGTGTAGAAGGTTACCGTGAAGAAACATAGAGGTTATAAAGCTTGAGTGCTGCAAATTTCCCGGGATAAAACCAAGCCGGTTAAAAATTTCAGCGTCTCTACTAAAAAAGAATAGAAAGATATTAAACAGAAGAAAAGTTGTGGTCACCCAAGGTTTTCTTATTCTTGGATTGTTGTCATAAAGCGGAATAATAATAAAAGGCCAATAACGAAAGCGCGAAAATGTTCCAACTCTTAAGATCTCATTTTGCTTTTTTGCTTGTTCGTTCTCTTTGTGAGCTTTGCTCCATTCTTTTATCGCGGCCTTAACGTCTGGTTCGATAATTTTTCCGACTCTAGCGGCATCAAGAAATTTTAATAATTCACCTTGTGGAAGCCAAATCCCTTCGCATCCTCCACATTTTCTCATGGTCACTTTTGAGTTGTATCCATAGGCTGCTTCCAATAAAAGTTTATAAAATGGGTCAGTAGATTTGACATGAAGAGGTCTGGAGAATCAAAGACTTAGACCTCTTTTAGAGATATTATTAAAAAACGACTTATTTTAAATCTTCCCACTTACCATATTGAGAAACAATATTGATGTCTTTAGAGGCAGGAGTTTGACGAAACTTTTTATGCTTCTCCGAAACCTGAAAACATTCATTGGTTGTTTTATTGTGATAAGTCTTAACGGTCGGAAAATGTTCTCCGTTGATGACCCATTCAGATAATTGGATTTCTCCATGGTGAACAAAATCAGCTCCAGTAAAATCTGCTAATTTCATAATGCTCCTTATTTCGCCATTTCTAAAATGCCATCTTCAAGGGAGAAATTGGAAACACATTCAGTTTTATTGTTCCCACCAAATCGTCCTTTTTCACCAGTCGTCCAATCCATATTCAAGTTATCACGACCATAAACTTGTCCTTGAGGATAAACATAAGCCGATGAAGAAATATCGAATTTTAAATTGTATTGCGAATTAACTGATACCGAAGTTTTCTTCTCATCAACTTTCTTCACGAAGATATTTGATTTTGAACCTAAGTTTGATGTTCTGTTAATTGCAACATAAACATCGCCATTCTTAATCATGTAGTTTGCTGAGTCCGCCCCGTAGAAATTATATTTCTCATCGGCCCTCATATTTTTAAAGTGTCCGTCCCATTTTCCACAATCTGCATAGGCTGATGGAGGATTAAGTTTCTTAGAGGCTACGATAAGACCTGAATCTTTATTTACGGAGTCGATAACATAATTCTTTTGAGCAAGACCCTCTACTAATTGTTCCCAGACACTTTTAAACGGCTTATTTACGACTTTTGATGTGGTCGCTTCTCGTTCTGTGGGCGGATTGTAGTTCAGGCTATGCGAGGCACAAGATGACAAAACTAAGGCCGACATTATCACTAATGAATTTTCCATTCCAATACTCCTAAATAAGTATCTTTTTATCGCCAAAATCTCGTATTTCTTTAGTTTTTTTCTATTTAAGAGTGACAAGGAGAAAATTATGAGAGTTCCATTCACAGATTTCAATAGGCATCCATTTGACTCAAACTTCAGACCTAAAATAACTAATAGAGAAGGAAAACTTGTATATATTAATTGTATTGAGACTACTCCTCAGGAAATCACCAATACATCTAATAAATATGGGATTTCACCGAGGGTTCTAAGTCATAAAATAGGTGATGAAGTTGTTAGAGTGTTAGACAACAAAGAAATAACAAAACCATTAGATGGTAATGACACTTTTGTTGAAACGATAAGTCTGGTCGTTAATGGACAATCTCTTACTCTTGATATTCACTTGAGACTCTTCACTGAGGAGTTATCCTGCTTTTTGAAAGTCATGGTTGCTAACTAAGTTTAAACCCTGACCTTCAAGAATATCTCTTCGTTGTTTTGCCAGAATTAAAGCAGTTATTCTTACATTTCCGTTTGCTGAGAAAACTTTTCTGGAAGTATCAAATTCCTTATCACTTGGGATTCCCCATTTCTTAATAATTTCTAATTCTTCTTTTGAATATTTTTGAGCTTTCATAAATCCTCCATTCTTACAATTAAGATACCGCCAATAATAGGATACCATTGTATCTAAAATACCTTGTCGGAAAATCCCCATGTGAATTTGAGGATTATAACCCATTATTAGTTTGAAGAATCATTCAAAATTAATACCCGAGCAATATAGAAAACAACCACTTGCCAATTTTAATAGGCAAAACCCTAGATTATTAAAAATCCATTTATTAGCAAGGGAGTTTTTATGATTAAGTTTTTTATGCTCGTATCAGTTCTTATTCTTGCTGGGTGTGCAACCTCTTATCAAAAAGATGGATTCACTGGGGGCTATAAAGATATGAAGCTCGGTCAAGACTTGTATCAAGTTTCTTTCAAGGGAAATGGCTACACGAAAAGCGACCGAGTTCAAAAACATTTTCTTCATCGTTGTGCTGAACTGACAATTGAACAAGGCTATGATTACTTTGTTTTTGTAAATCAAGAAGCTGGAGTATCACATCAAAACCTAGGGACAAATTATAACGGAAATATTTCCCAGAATTATTTTGGAGGTTATAATTATTCAGGAACTGTAAAAACAACGACTATTACTACCCATGAACAATCAGGAGTGATTAAGTTATTCCAAGATGGGACTCAACCACCAATTGCTTATGAAGCTCAAGAAGTTTTAAAAAGCATGGAAGATTAACCAGCTTTCTTAATAGTCCGTTCAAAAGTCTTACCCTCAAACCAATCCTGCTTCAAAATCTCATCAATGTCATAACCATTGTAGCGACAAATAAACATCCACAAATGAGCTTGAAGCATTTCTTTCTTCTTACTGGTGATAAGTGTCCTTCTTCCCATACGACTCATATAAGCCCTGATATTGGCACAGACAGCACTAAACCTTCCCAAGGCTTGTGGGTTAGGGTGAAGCTTTATACTTGTCCTGCTTGCTATATGGATATGTAAAACCTTATTCTGGAATATACCCTTAACAAGAGTGAGATAGGCCCGTTTATCGTCAGTGATTATTGTTCCTCCATTTCTTAAACACTTTCTAATTTCTTTCATCACATCAAATCGCATTTGTGGTGAGTGATTTTGTCTGGTCGCATAGTGAGGTGGAAGAAGATTTATTATCTTGTTAATCTTGATTTTAAGTTTTCC
>JBEIPI010000007.1:0-53821 GCA_040377165.1 Bacteriovorax sp. | reverse complement strand
GAGCGTTGTATGTCAACATGGCATCTAAGCGCCCAAGAACTTCCGGCTTAAAATCATGCTCTAAATCTTTCGAGTTAGTGGTGATTAAAATAATCGTGTTCTTGAAGTCGATCGTGCGACCTTTGTTATCTGTTAAACGTCCATCATCTAAAATCTGAAGCAGGATGTCCGAGAAGTCGTGGTGGGCCTTTTCCACCTCGTCAAAAAGAATAACCGAGTATGGCTTCTTTCTGATCGCCTCTGTTAAAATACCGCCTTCTTCGTAACCAACATAACCCGCAGGAGCACCAATCAGTTTTGAGACTGAGTGTTTCTCCGAGAATTCAGAAAGGTCAAAGCGGACCAGGTTGTCCTGCGAGCCGAATAAAAATTCGGCCAATGCTTTTGCTGTTTCAGTTTTACCGACACCCGATGGACCTTTTAATAAAAACGATCCAAGTGGGCGAGTCGGGTCCGAGAGACCTGCATGGGCAGTGATAAGGACTTCGGCGATTTCGTTAAGCGCCTTATCCTGTCCGAAAACTTTGCCCTTAAGGTAGCTCTCAAGCTCCAGGATTTGCTCTTGCTTAGACTTTAAAATCTTCTCAACCGGAATGCCTTTTTGTCTCGAGATGACATTGGCAATGTGGTTGGTAGATAAAACCCAGTTGTTGTTTGATTGAGAGAGTTTTCCCTCAATCTCCGGAATCACTGAGTACTTAAGTTTTGAAGCCGCTTCATAATCCTGGTTTCTCTGTGCCTGTTCCAATTCAAACTTCGAGCGGTCAAGCTGATGCTTTAGCTCTGAAACTTGTTTTAGTGCCAGCACTTCTTTTTCCCATTTGTCTTTGCCTTCTTTAAAACGTGCTTCTAAAACGGCAATCTCTTTTTCAATGTCAGAGGCCTTTGCCTGCGATTTAGCGTAGATCTTTTTCGTTCTGATCTCTGCCTCTAATTCCACGAGGTCCGCTGGCATTGCTTCTGCCGATAATTTGAGAGCGGAACTGGCCTCATCGATAAGGTCAATCGCCTTGTCAGGTAGGTTTTTATCAGTGATGTACTGACTAGATAAAAACACAGCATCGTAGATAGCGCGGTCAGAAATTTTAATTCCATGGTGAATCTCCATCTTCTCCCTGATTCCCATCAGGATCTCAATGGCATCTTCCTTGGTAGGCTCATCCACCGGTACACTTCTAAAGCGGCGGTCGAGAGCAGAGTCATTGAGAATATATTTTTGGTACTCCTCGGGAGTAGTTGCACCAATACAGTGCAGTTCTCCGCGGGCCAATGCAGGTTTCAGTAAATTGGCGGCATCCATTGCGCCGTCAGTTCGTCCAGCACCAACTAATTGGTGAAGCTCGTCGATAAATAAAATCGCCTGGCCATTTTGGTCTTTAATAAATTTTAGTAGAGCTTGAAGCCTCTCTTCAAATTCACCACGGTATTTTGTCCCGGCCATTAAAGCGCCAAGATCAAGCGAGTAGACAGTTTTTCCTTCCAGTACATCTGGAACTTTTCCTTTTACGATTGCATCTGCTAGACCTTCAACGATGGCAGTTTTACCAACACCAGCAGGTCCGACTAATACCGGGTTGTTTTTTCCACGGCGACCTAAAATTTCCATCACCGCGCGGATTTCTTTCGATCGCCCGATAACAGGATCAAGCTTTCCACTTTCTGCCAGTTCGTTTAGGTTGGTTAAGAAAGTTGGTTTTTCCGTCACCCCTTCAGCGTTTTCAGTTTTCAGGTCATTGTAGTCGATCTTAAAGTTCGGCAGAATCTGTGCCATGTACTTTAAGAGATCTGTTTCCGTGATTTCACCATGACCTCTTTGAATAGCGTTTGAAGAGGCGTAAGTCAGCCACTCTGAAAGTTTGCTGCTTGCTTTTAGATTTTCCATTTCGAGCTTGGTTTTGGTCGTTGGAATGTAGGCCAAAAGCTGCTCAAGCTCCTTAGAGTATTTTTTTAAGGCGCGGCTTGAGAAGCTCTGTGGGTTGTTCATTAAACCCAGGACTAAGTGCTCAGGTGATAATTCTATATGTTTTCTCTTTAGGGCTTCACTTTGGGCAATGGCCAGTGAGCCTTCTACGATACTGTCAAATTTATTCATATTCCTCCCTTAACAATGCGTTTTATCGTCATTCTTAACACTTAAAAGATGGGGGGCCTAAAAGTAGTGTCAAGGCTTGGGAGTTAAAAATAATTGATGGGATTACGCTCAATTATAGCGACTTTAAGAAAAACTTATTAACAAACTCAAGTGTTAAAGGGCACAATATTGCTATGAGTTTTGAACAAAATGAATTGGTGAAATTGGCGACCATGTCAATGCCTTTTGGCAAATACAGTGGAAGGGTGCTGATGGATCTTCCGGAAGATTACGTCTTGTGGTTTTTCAACAAAGGTTTTCCTGAAGGAGAACTGGGTAAACTCCTGGCGCTTTTATACGAGATTAAATTAAACGGACTAAGTGATTTGCTGGAGCCATTAAGAAGAAAATGAGAAACGAAAAACTTCATCACATTTTGAAAGAAACTTTTGGTTATGAGAGTTTTCGTTTCGAGCAGTTTAATATTATTAACTCAGTATTGGATGGAAAAGACACTCTGGCGATTATGCCCACAGGTGGTGGTAAGTCTTTGTGTTATCAAATTCCTGCTCTCTATCTCGATGGCGTGACTCTGGTTATTTCTCCACTCATTTCATTGATGCAAGATCAGGTTATGAACTTAAAAGAGTACGGTGTTGATTCCGTGTTTTTGAATTCATCCCAAACTTATAGTGAAAGCCAGAAAGCGAAGGCCCAGGTGCTAAACGGCAAGGTAAAGATTATCTATGTTTCACCGGAAGGGATTTTGAGTCCGGGATTGAGCAGTTTTTTTGACCAGGTACAGGTTTCTTTAATTGCTATCGACGAAGCTCACTGCGTGTCTCAATGGGGGCATGAGTTTAGAAAAGACTACACCCGCCTTGGGGAGTTAAAAGAGCGCTTTCCAGATGTGCCAGTAGTGGCGTTAACAGCAACGGCTGATGCGAAAACGAGGATTGACATCGCTGACCAGCTTCATTTGAACACACCGTCAGTTTTTGTTTCTTCATTTGATCGGCCGAATATAAAATATATGATTCTTGAGCGCAGTGATGAGATCAAGCAGCTCGATGAGTTTATCAAAACGCATCACCCGGATGACACTGGAATTGTTTATTGCTTATCCAGAGATAAAGTGGAGAGAGTGGCGCAGTCGCTGACAAAACTGGGGTATAAGGCCGTGCCTTATCACGCCGGACTTTCAGTCAATGAAAGAGCGATGAACCAGGAGCTCTTTAACTTAGAAGAGAAGATCATTGTCGTGGCAACTATCGCTTTTGGGATGGGGATTGACCGCCCAGATGTCCGCTTTGTCGCTCACCTTGATTTGCCGAAAAGTATCGAGAGTTATTATCAGGAGACAGGAAGGGCGGGGCGTGATGGCAAGGCCTCAACAGCGTGGATGATTTACGGTCTTCAGGATGTTGTGAAGTTATCGCAGATGTTGGAGACAACTGATGCGGATGAAAATTATAAGAAGATTGCCCGCTTTAAACTTGATTGCATGCTGGCCTTGTGTGAAGCCGCCCATTGCAGGCGCAGCTATCTACTTCGTTATTTTGGCGAAGAAGCAAGTGCAACTTGTGGTTATTGTGACTCATGTATTGAGCCGCCCACACTTTGGGATGCGACAGTTGATGCTCAGAAAATTCTTTCGACAATCTACAGGACCAATCAGTCATTTGGTGCAGGTCATGTAATCGATGTTATCCGTGGAAGTAAAAGTGCCAAAATTATCGAGCGCAGACACGATGGATTGTCGGTGTATGGAATCGGAAAAGATAAACCAAAAGAGCACTGGGGGAGCGTTCTGAGACAGCTGCTCAATTTAAACTATATTGGGATTAAGAACTGGGAGTATAGAAGTCTTGCATTGACTAATAAAGCTCAGGACATACTTTCCGGGAAAATAAAATTAGAACTCAGGGCGCAGGATGAAAAAGTTGCAAAAGTAAAAATTGCAGCGAAATCAGACAAGAAACGAATCAAGAATATATCTAATCAAGATACTGAGTTATTTAATGAACTAAAAGAGTTAAGAAACAGGCTGGCAAAAGAAAAAAATATTCCGTCGTATATCGTATTTAATGATAAGACACTTCAGGACATGTGTGCAATAAGACCGCGTAATGCTTCAGAGTTCTTGCTTGTTCATGGAGTAGGGCAAAACAAACTGGAAAATTACGGAAAAGTTTTTTTGGAGACCATCGAAAAGCATTTGGTGTAAAATAGATCTAACCTTAACCAGGAGAAATTTATGGCCAGAGGACAAAATAAGATGAGAAGCAAAGAAAAGGATAAGCATAAGCACAAATTGTCTATTAAAGAGAGACAGGAAAGAAAAAAAGCGAAAGAGCGTACTAAAGCAGAAATAGAAATGATAACAGATCCGTTCTTTAGACAATAAAAAAAGGCCCTCTTGCGAGGGCCTTTTTCATTATGGCATCCGGTAAGGAATTGCCCCTAAGTAATCTTTTTTACCGATATCAACGCCATTATGACGAAGAATCGCATAAGCAGTTGTTACGTGGAAGTAAAAGTTAGGAACCATGTGGTGAATAACATACTGCTCGCCAGTCAGGGATTTTCCTTCCCATCTCGGTTGAGTGATAGTAGTCGATGCTGCATTTTTAAAATCTTCAGGTTTGAAAGATTCAAGGTAAGTGATGACACTTTCGATGCGAGCTTTCACTTCCGCTAAAGTTTTTTCGTTGTCTTCTTGAACTGGTGCTGCTTTGCCTGTTAAGCGTGAAGCCCCAAGTTTTGCCGTGTCACAGGCAATCTGTACTTGTCGAATAAAGTTAAACTGATCTGGTGCCAGTCTCGATTGTAGTAGAACATCCATTTCAAATTTCTTAGAATCAGCAAAACCTGCTGCTTTATCTAAAATGGCATTTAAATTTTTAAGCGTTTTAGCAAACTGAGGAACTGTAAGATCGTAAATCATGAAACCTCCAAAATTAGTTTTCGACTTACACTAACTTCGCGCCATTTTAGTGTCAATCCAAGTTTGCAAAGCGTACGTGTGCGTCTAATATATTAGCTTATGAAAAAACTTTTAAATGACTTTTCTCTCTCAACGATAGTGGCCGGATTGATCGCAGTCTTGGTTGGTTATACGAGTTCTGCTGTTATCGTTTTTCAGGCGGCAATTGCAGCCGGTGCTTCGCAAGCAGAAGCTGGCTCATGGCTTGGTATCCTCTGTGTTAGTATGGGACTTCTGACTGTTATACTCTCTCTGAAGTATAAAAGCCCGGTGATGTTCGCCTGGTCTACAGCGGGAGGGGCGCTTCTTATCACTAGTGTCAATGGCACGGCTTTGCCTGAGACTATCGGTGCCTTTGTTTTTTCGGCATTTTTAATCTTGTTATGTGGTGTGACTGGTTTTTTTGAAAGAATCATGAACCGCATTCCTGTGGCACTGGCCTCTGCCATGCTGGCCGGAGTGCTTCTGCATTTTGTGTTGGAAGTTTTTGTGGCGATTAAGCCTCAACCGGTTTTAGCTCTCTCTATGTTTGTGTTCTATCTTTTTGGCAGAAGATTTTTTCCACGCTTTAATATTGTGGTGGTTTTTTGTGTGGGGATCATGGCAACCTGGCTGTTGGGGCTGCTTAATTTTCCGCCAGTCGAACTTGCTGTCATTAGACCAGTTTATATTCACCCGGTTTTTAGTCTTCAATCTATGATCAGTATTGGAATTCCATTATTTGTGGTGACGATGTCGTCGCAGAACCTGACGGGGATTGCGGTGATGAAGGCGCACAATTACGAGCCTGAAGTCTCAAAGCTTATTTCATGGTCGGGATTAACGAATTTAATAATTGCTCCGTTTGGTGGATACACGATTAATCTTTCCGCATTAACGGCCGCTATTTGCATGGGGCCGGAAGCGCATTACGATTATAGCAAGCGCTACACCGCTGCGGTGGCCTCTGGTTTAATGTACGTGGTAATCGGGCTTTTTTCTGGGGCAATTGTCACGCTGTTGAGTTCTTTTCCAAAAGAACTGGTCATGGTTATTGCCGGACTTGCGCTGATGAATACGGTTAACAGCGGGCTGGTCTCGGCGATTTCCCACGAAAAAGACCGTGAAGCGGCGATGATTACTTTTTTTGTCACAGCTTCAGGAATAACCTTATTTGGAGTGGGGGCAGCGTTCTGGGGATTAGTCGCAGGAACTCTGGCCGGTTTAATTTTTAGTTACAAGAAAGCTTAAGATGGATTCTGAAGTGCTTCGGCCGCCATTTTAAATGAGCGCAAACGATCCTCATGTCTATAGAGGTCGGAGACAATCATTAACTCCTGAACTCCGGTAAACTCCGCCAGGTGATTGAGCTGTGCTCTGACTTTTTCCGGTCCACCTCGCACACTAGTGTGCAGCTTATTCTTCACATACTGCTCTTCACTTGGATTCCAGAAAGGACTCATGTCTTTTACCGGTGGCTTCATTTTAAGCGATTGCCCGCGCAGTAGAGAAAGAAAGCGCAGGTACACACTGCTGGCCAGGTATTCAGCTTCCTCATCTGTTGGTGCGGCCACAACCTGTACTCCAACCATTGCGTACGGCTCTTTCAGGTGGACAGAGGGAGTAAAAAATTGGCGGTAAACATGGAGAGCTTCCATCATGAGCTCTGGAGCAAAGTGGGAAGCGAATGAATAGGGAAGACCCAGGCGCCCAGCAAGCTCAGCGCTGTATAAACTTGAACCCAAAAGCCATACCGGAATTTTTAATCCCATTCCCGGATTGGCAATGACTCTGCTACCTTCCTGATTGGAAGAAAAATATTGAAAGAGTTCCTGAATCTGTTCTGGAAAATTTTGTGAATTAAGTTCTCTTCTTAGTGCGCGCATGGTGGCCTGGTCGCTCCCCGGAGCGCGTCCCAATCCCAAATCAATGCGACCTGGATACAGAGTTTCCAGTGTGCCGAATTGTTCAGCGATAACAAGAGAAGAATGATTTGGCAGCATCACACCGCCTGAGCCCACTCTGATGGTGGAAGTTTTTCCGGCGATGTGGCCGATTAAAACTGAAGTGGCGGAGCTGGCGATTCCATCCATGTTGTGGTGTTCGGCCAGCCAGTACCTGTTATAACCCCAACTCTCGGCATTTTTTGCGAGATCGACAGAGTTGTTGAAGGCGTCCAGAGGAGTGTGTCCTTCAGCAATAGGAGCGAGGTCGAGGACAGAGTATTTGATTTTTTTTGGTGTCGTATTCATATAGTGAAAGTGTATAATATTTTTTAACAAAAACACTATACGCCACAAGTCTGTTTGTTAGGCACATCGGGAAAACCATGTTCATTAATATAAAACCACTTACAAAATACCGCGATTTTCGTTTGCTCTATATCGGACAGTTCCTCTCATTCATCGGTAGCATGGTGACTTATGTGGCGATTCCTTATCAGGTTTATGAATTAACCAAGGACAATAAAATTGTCGGGATGGTGAGTATCGCTCAATTAATTCCGGTGATCTTTTTTGGTATCATTGGCGGGGCCTATGCGGATAGATTAAACCGCAGAAAACTGCTGCTCATTTCTGAGATTTTAATGTGTCTCTTTATCGGACTGTTCACCTGGAACGCGTTTCGTGAAGTGCCGAGTGTGAGTTTTATTTTCATCGTTGTTTTTCTTCTACAGGCGGTGGTTGGTTTTCACCGTCCGGCAATGGATGCTTTAAACCAGAAAATGGTTGAGCCCGAAGACTATGCGGCGATCGGCGCTCTTGGAAGTTTCCGCTGGGCGGTGGGTGCGATTATCGGTCCTGCAATCGGAGGACTGATTATCGCCAAATTCGGAGTGAAGGGGGCTTATCTCTTTGATGCCGTAACTTTTTTTGGGGCCTTGATCTGTATTTATTTAATGAAAAAAACTCCCAACCCTGAAAAGCGCGAGCATTCGCCGATTCAGGACATTAAAGAAGGTCTGCGTTTTGCCGTCTCAAAACCGGAATTGATTGGAACTTATTTAATCGACATCGTGGCCATGTTGTTTGCTTTTCCAGTGGCGCTTTTTCCGGCCATGGCAGAAGGATTCGGAGGAGCTAAAGCGGCAGGGTTACTTTTTTCCGGCATGGCCACAGGTGCAATGGTAATGACACTTTTAAGTGGATGGTCAGGGAAGGTAAAATACCACGGACGCGCGGTTGTGATTGCGGCCATGTTTTGGGCGGTATTTATTTTTCTTTTGGGGTTCGCGCGCACTCTTCCTGTTGCGTTCTTGTTTTTAGTTCTCGCCGGCGCAGCTGATATGCTCTCGGGACTTTTCCGCGGAGTCATCTGGAATCAGACAGTGCCCAATGAATTAAGAGGGCGCTTAAGTGGGATTGAAATGATCTCTTACATGTCCGGGCCTTTGCTTGGGAATGCCCGTGCCGGTTATATTGCCAGTGTCTCCAGTGTTTCAATGAGCATCATGAGTGGCGGGATTATCTGCCTGGTCGCTGTATTCCTGACTGCTTTATGTTTACCGAAATTCTGGGGATATAAAGAGAAAACTATTTAGCTTCGTTGGAAAAAAGACCCATGAGAGTTGCATAAATCATGTTGTCGATAATGGACTTAGGCATAAGTGAGCCGATCGTTCTTCCATTTAAATCGTTTATCTCAATTTTCTGACCGACGATTCCATCCACCATTACATTCATCGTCATACCGCTGGTAAAACCGGTGTTTAGTGTTCTTAAAAGCGAGCGCAGGTCTCGTGCGAGGTTTTTTGCTCCGGGGTTGTGGCCGAGTTTTTCCTCCGCACGCTCAAGTACGCGGTTGATGAAAACCAAGGTCACACCGAGGACAATCAAAGGGAGAGTGGATTTAGAGAGCATCTTCTGTTTTGATCCGCGGTGAAATGCAAGGCCGAACACACTGGCATAGAGCGAGAGTTTTAAGATGTAGTTCCCGCGCTCCTCGTTGGTTTGCAACTGATTATAGTCTGTCACAATTTTTCTTGAGAATTTTCCCAGTCTGTCCTTTGCCTCGGGGATGTTAAATGTAGCATTCCTGATGGCGCCTTTTAAAGTCTCGCGTGAATTCTTCACCAGATTTTTTATCTCTTTAAGTGAAACAATCTTTTTCTTCGATGAATGATAAATGGGTTTTACATCTTTGATAAAAACACTTCCGGCCACCGCCTTCCAGTCATCGAGATTGAGCGTGGCAATTGCAGCTCCTAAAGCGATCATTTCTTCCGCAGGTATTTTGGTCGTAAGTAGCTTTTCGAGGAGTGCGATAAATTCTTGGGGAGAGATTTTAGTGTTTTGCATTTGTATAGTGTTTCACTCTAAGGAGTTTTTTTCAACAGCAGCGGGGAAAAAATCCCTAAATCTCATTTTAAAAGATGGAATAGGATTTGCACTTTAATACTTAACTAATGCGCTTTTTGGAGCGCTTGTGGAGGTAAACATGGATGTGAATACACTTTACGTGCAAACGCAGGGAAGCTTCGGACACCCGCCACTAATTTTTCTTCATGCTTTTCCTCTCTCTTCAGACATGTGGAGAGAGCAGATGCAGGTCTTTTCAAAAACACATTATACACTGGCCCCAGATCTACCGGGGTTCGGTAAAGGACAGTTGCCGGTGCATGCGGTGACTTTTGAGTATTATGTTGAGTCAGTATTGCTCTTTTTAAAAGAGGCGGGGATCAAGCAATCAATCTGGTGCGGGCTTTCGATGGGCGGATATCTTGCTCTCAGGCTTTACCAAAAGGCGCCAGAGCTCTGTAGTGGTCTGATCCTGGCAGACACGAAGTCATCACCTGATGATAACCTGGCGAAAGAAAAACGCTGGAGTTCTATAAAAAAACTTCATGCTCACCGGGGGGAATTCCTGGAGAAACAATACCAGTCGTTGATCGGCAAGAGTTCCCGCGAAAACCTGGCATTGAAAAAAAGTTTTTATGAAATAGTGACTAAAAATTCCGAAGAGGGAATCAGCACCGGATTAGTGAGTCTTGCCACTCGTCTCGATTGCTCAGAGATGCTCTCAGAGATTGATGTACCGGCATTGATCCTGGTTGGTGAAGAAGATAAAGTTACACCTTTTAGCGATGCTCAACATCTGCATAAAAATATTAAGGGAAGCAGGCTGGAAGTGATTAAAAGGGCCGGGCATTTGAGCAACATGGAAAATCCGGATGAATTCAACCGCTATGTCTCGGACTTCTTAATGTCCCTGCATACCAGTCAAATTCATTCTTCTTTTATGAATTAATTATTGTGCTGAATGAGATTCTTTTTTTGCCGAAACTGTTGTGCCGAAAAAATGTGAATTATCTAAAAGGTAAGTTTCCTCTTCTGGGGTAGATGGTCTTGAGAGGATGTGGTTGCGGTGAGGAAAGCGGCCAAAGTCATCAATGACCTTTTTGTGCTGTAGCTCGTAGTTAAGAACATTCTCCAGGCCGAGCTCGGAAAAGAGTTTGACGGCTTCCTGATGAATGGTTTTAGATTCACTGTGCATGAAAGGCATATAGAGGAATTGCCTTTCTGTCGCGCTCAGGTCTTTATCACATCCGAGAGCGATGGCCTCCTGGGCAAGGGCCAGCGCCATTGAGTCGCCTGCGTAGGCCTTGGGGTCATCACGGTAAATGTTTCTGGAGAATTGATCGATTAAAAGGATTTCTGCTAGTCTGCCGATGGAGGTTTTTCTCCATGCAAATAACTCACCGGCGAGAGCTTGTGAATGAAGAACAATAAAGAGTTCGGTAATTCTCAGGTCGAGAGCATCATCTTTTTCAAACCAGTTTATTGGTTTGAGTTCTTTGAACCAGAATTCGATGACGTCTTTAGATTGCATAATTATTTGCCTCGATTAGTAGGAGCATGTCTCACGATTTCATTTTGGTAGTGATGATTGTTGGCGGTGTTCTCAGCATGTTTTTTGTTTGAAGCTAGTTTCCCTGCATCGGCAATTTTGTTGTTGATGTGTCCATTAGTCTGCTCTTTCTTTTTCTCAAGATGATTGGTCATGATCATGGCTACTCCTTGATATAAAAAGCCACCCGAAGGTGGCTTCTTATTGATGATGAGTGGGAACAAACTTTTTAAGAATCTGCACAACGGCGATCACAATAATATTTGCCTTTGTCTTTCGTCCCGTACCAGAATCTCTCCTGGTGTTACTTATTTAAATTGCACTTAAGATGCCAACTTTATCGAAGCTAAAGCGATTGATTTTACGTTAAGCTTTTAACTGAGTAAAAGGAGCTAGGGGAAAAAATCCACACGTGAGAAGATTTAGAACACCATTCGAGATTCTGCTGGTAAAAAACCGACAAATTGCATATAAAGTAAAGGCCGATGAAGCTGCTAAACATCTCCTCAATTTTTATTATCATGTGCCTGTATTTCGGGTGCGCGTCCAGCAAAAAGACCAATGATAAGTTATGCCAAAAAATCTTTATTCATACCGACGAAGACATTTCTCTGACTGCAACAGAAGAGCGCCTGATCTGCGGCGATAAAGAAGAGGAAGCTTATAAACTTATTCCGTCTTATCAGGCCAGCTACATGCTCACCGGTTTTTTGCAGTCGAAAGGATATTCAATGCCGCGCTTTGAATATGAAGGCGACAATTTACATGTTTACCCAGGAAAACAGTCCAGTGTAGAGAAGATTGTTATTGTTTCTACAAACCCTGATGACTCTAAACGCGTGGAGCGCGAGCTTTTAAAAAGATACAGAAATGATGTGATCACACCAAAACTACTCGATGAGATGGAAGCTCAGGCCCTCTCGATTTTGCGCAATAACACTTATCCGTGCTCCAAAGTCACCTCTGCCGTGGATGTGAGCGATGGAACTGTGACTGTTACCCTCAGTGATTTAGTGCCGTTCCAGTTTGGAGTCATCAAAAAAGAAAAGGTAGAGGGGCTTGAAGAGAGTGCCTTTGATCGTTTTTATCCTTTCGTCGCCGCAGACTATTTTTCTGAAACAAAACTTACACTCGCTGAAAAACGATTCTTGAGAGCAGGAGTTGTTCAGGGGACTTATTTTCAAGAGAACTGTAATTTAAAAGATCAAGTCTTCTCTCTTGGTCAACAATACATCCCAGGCACAAGCAGGACCATTCGCTTTGGTATCGGAGCTTCAACAGAAATTGGCCCAATGATCAGAGCGAAGTGGTCGAACCAGCGTTCTGGCTCGATGGCCTCTCTTTGGGAAGTGAATTTGCAGCTGTCTTTTAAGAATCAGTTCCTGAGTTTCTTATCAGACAGGTATATGTGGCCGGATGCCCCCCGCAGGTCGCTTTTGACAACAGTGGAAGCTGAAAGAGATGACCAATCTACTTATGAAGAGATCACCGCTAAATTCAAGCCTCATATGCAATGGACCCGCGACAGCAGCTCGAGGCTTTGGACGTGGAGTGCTGGGCCGACATTGATTGCCGGTTCTTACCGCACCAATTCTGATGATTCAAATACCAGAAGAATCAGCACAGGGGCCCTGGAAGGAATGTTGCAAACGAAGAGTCACTCATATGAAGTTTTTGACCTGCATCCTGAAGCGGGGGATTTCCTGCAGTTTAATTTCGATTTCCGTCATCCGACTTTCGGCTTTGACGACCCTCTCTTGAAACTTAATTTTTCTTACTTGAAACTGATTCTGCTGGGTGATTTAGGAAAAGGAAATGCCATCGGAGGCATCAGGCTCAACACCTCAACGACTTGGGTAAAAGATGATGTACCACTTTCTGACCTTCCACCATCTGTTAAGTTTTACGGGGGAGGAAGTGATGATGTGAGAGGTTTTAAGTTAAGTACACTTCCGGATAATAATGGTCTTGGGGCCTTGACCAAGTTGAGCCTGAAATTTGAATTCAGAAAGACTTATGTTTTTATTCCGACAATTGAGAGTTTTACTTTTATCGATACTGCTTATTTCGGAACGACTTCATGGGAAGTGGAGAAGAGATTGTGGTATTCCCCAGGCACTGGACTGCGTTGGCTCTCACCGATTGGAATCGTGCAGGGGTATGTAGCAAGATCACTTTCTAATAAAACAGTCAAAGATGACGGGAATTTATTTTACCTCGGTTTAGGAGGCGTTTTTTAAATGCAGGTTTCTCCTAAGCAGGTTCTCTTTCGCCTTTTTTTAGTAATTGCCGGGCTTATTAGTTTAGTGCTGATAACTATCGTTGTGATCCTGGTAACTTTCTTTTACAACCCGACGCTTTTTATCAATCCTGAAAATCTCGATTACGCTCTAAAGAGAACTTCCATTCTGGAGTCGTGGTCATGGAAAGAAGCTAAGATTGAACACCAGTGGATTGAGTGGAATAAAAGAAGATTCTTCGGCGGATTTAAAGATCTTTGTGTGGTTTATGATAATCCAGATGTGAATGTCGATACCTGTATGGAGCATATTTCATGGAACGTGGAACTTGCATGGAACATGAAGGAGGGATTCAGGTACGAGGTTTACGAACCGCTGATTATCGATTCTTCAAAACTCAGAGTGACGCCAAAAGATAACCCGGAAGAGACACCTCCGCCTGATTTAATGTCTTATTGGGAAATGTTGTGGAGTCCGTTGATTCCTGATTTAAAAGTGACTTTCAAAAAGATCGATATCCTGGACAAGGACAGGACTCTCTCGTTTGACCTTGCCCTGACAAAAACTAAAGAGGAACTTAGGGCCAGTGCATTCGGGTTTGACCTGGTGGCGACGGAGTCGCTTATCAACATTCACGCGCCTAAAAGAATCCAGGTCCCATATGATTTAAAAACCACCAATCCACTTTATTTCGACCAGATTAAAATCGAAGCGAGCATCAGAGAAAAAGACATACCGATAAAACTCACTGCGAGAATTGAGTCTTCTGAGTTTGCGGCGGACGCAAGGATTCAGAAATCCTCTTTAAAGGAAGATTTGAGTAAACCAAAATTTTTAAGAGATGTTATATTGAGCACTACGGCCAGGCTTTCAGTCAAAGAGCTCAAAGCGACAGTCGGAAGGTTGGTAAGGCCGCCGTATAACATTCTTCCAGCGCCTTTAAATGCGATGGAAGGCAATCTCGTTATAGGAATCACTACTGAGAACTATAGCGGGTCCGACACTGTGTTATTTAAAGTTAAAACAGAGCTTGATATGACCGGGGCCAAGCAGGAGTTGAAGCTTGCGGTTTTATCAGATGTTCCGCTTAAAATAACAGACTTCACACCGGGGCCGATCGTGCTTGGTTTGGAGCTCAAAAAAGTAAAACTTTTACTGCCAAGGCTCTCGCGCACCAGGCTTCCGCCGCAGTTTGTGCCCGACCCGCGTTTTAAAAATACCATGGTGGTAGTCAAAGAGAATTTAAACGAACAAAAACTTCCTAAGAAGGTAAAAAAAGCACCACCTATTGATGTAAGCATGAAACTTCAGGCGATCGGTGAGAACGCATTACACATCAACACCAATCTACTTGATCAAACACTGCGTTTGAACTTTGACCTGAATATTGAAAAAGGGGAAATCACCAGCGGATACATCCAGACTTTTCCTTTAACCACCACAGTTTTTAAAAGAAAAATTGTAATTCCATCCCTGCGAATCGAATTCCAGGCCCCACTTGAACCAAAGATCATTGCCAAAGTCGAGTTTCATTTACCTGAGTACAAAGTCACACTGGATCTCGAAGGACCGCTCTCTGACCCGAGACAGGCCTTCTCAAGTGAGCCGCCATTACCGCTTGATGATATTTACGCAGTTATTTTGTTCGGCAGACCTTTAAGTGCTCTTGATCCCGATGACAGAACAGCGGCAAAAAAATCAAACCAGCTTCTCTCGCAAGGAATACTTTCGCTTGCAGTTCTTTACTACTTTGCTGGAAGCCCGGTTGAATCACTGGGGTATGACCCGGATTCAAACGAACTTTCAGCACAGATCGGTTTAGGTTCTAAAAACTCTCTGCGCATTGGCGGCTCCGGTCAGGGTCTGAACTCTGCGGGTGTCAGACGTTCTTTAGGTAAAGGCTGGTATATCGACAGCTCTGTTCAAAAATCCACTAAAGACGGAGTGAGTACGGGTGATTACGGCGTACTTTTAGAGAGAGTTATTTCGTATTAGTGAAGTGGTGTTTTGGGGAATAGTACCTCCTGTAAAATTCTGTCAAATTCCAGGGTTTCCTCGGTGTTCCAAATTGCCTCATCGGCCGGGGGAAATTTGATGGCAACGGTTTCTTTTAGAAGCGCGTGCTCTTTTAAAATGGCGATGATTTTATCAGCATTTACCCATACGATATCTTCTATTTTATTCGTAGTCGTGTGGCAAAAATCATCATTGTCCATTATTTCCAGATAGTGATTGATAGCTTGTTGTTTATAGAAAGACATGTAAACCTCCAGATATAGGGATTGCGTAGTTACAGCATCCTTTTGAGGTTGTATAAAGCAAGGCGCATGCCACAGAGCATCGCTAACTCTAGTTGTCTAGTCGGTTAAGAAAAGCGAAAATAACCAAGTGGAAAAAACCAATCTTCATCCTAGAAACAAACACCGCGCTCGTTATGACTTCGATGCCCTTTGCGCTGTAAACCCAGAACTCAAAAAATCCCTGATTAAAAATAAGTACAACAATGAAGCGACGATTGATTTCTCCAACCCTTTATCAGTGAAGACTCTCAATCAGGCGATTCTGAAGCTTAATTATAAAATCAACTATTGGGACATTCCCAAAAATTTCCTTTGCCCGCCAATTCCTGGCAGAGCGGACTACATTCATTACGCTGCCGATTTGCTGAAGAAGCCGTTTCGCGAGGAGAGTGTGCGAGTGCTTGATATTGGATGCGGGGCCAATTGTGTTTATCCATTGGTTGGTCACAGCGAGTATGGGTGGAGATTTGTCGGCGCGGACATCGATGAGACTGCAGTGGCCTCTGCGCAAAAGATAGTGAAAGAAAATAATCTGGATAGTGCAATTGAAATAAGAAAACAGGATAATCCTGCGCACATTTTTCGCGGCATTATCAAAGAAGGCGAGAGCTTCGATCTTTCTATCTGTAACCCTCCCTTTCACTCCTCTAAAGAGGAAGCGCAAAGAGGAACTGAAAGAAAAAATCGCAATCTTAAAACAAAATCACAACTCAACTTCGGCGGGCAAAGCAATGAACTTTGGTGCCCGGGTGGAGAGGGGGAGTTCATCAGGCGTATGATTGAAGAGAGTGTGCTTTATAAAGAGCAGTGCACCTGGTTTACAACGCTGGTTTCGTCAAAAGAGAATCTCTCTGGTGTTTATGGCGAATTAAAAAGGAATAAGGCCATGAGAGTTGAAACAATAGAAATGGCCCAAGGGCAGAAGATCAGCCGCTTTGTCGCCTGGTCTTTTAAGGGAGCGTAAATGGATCTTGTGAAACTAAAAGAGCTGGTCAATGGTTTTGCCCGGGAAAGAGAGTGGGATCAATTCCACTCGGTTAAGAATTTATCGATGGCGCTTTCGGTGGAGAGTTCTGAGTTGATGGAGATCTTCCAGTGGATGAGTGAGAAAGAAAGCAACGATATCAGAAACAATCCTGTGAAATACCAGAAGATGGAAGAAGAGGTGGCGGATATTTTTGTCTATTTATTAAGGATTGCCAGCAAAACAGATATCGACCTGGAAAAAGCGGTGATCAGTAAAATGGAAAAGAATAAAGCGAAGTATCCGGTGGAGTTATCCCGCGGGAACTCCAAAAAGTATAACGAGTTTTAAATGCAAAGAATTCTCTACTTTTCATACGGTTCTAATATGAATCTCAAACAAATGAGGGAGCGCTGCCCGGAACATAAAAAGATCGGCATTGGTTATATGCCAGACGCTGAGATCTGTTTTCCGAGTTTTTATGAATCGTGGAATGGCGGAGTGGCCGGTTATAAAAATTCTCCAGGCAGTAAAATGTGGGGCGTACTTTTTGAACTAAGCCAGAGTGACCTGGATAATCTTCGCGTTTTTGAAGGTTATGTGCACGGGCGCGAGGCGCACTTGAATGCTTACAATGAAGTTGTAATTGATGTTCACCACGAAACTGAAAAAGTTCAATGTATGACTTATGAGGTTTTAGTCACGGGGAATTTCAGGCCTTCACTACGTTATCTGCAAACGATCATTCAAGGGGCAGAAGATAATAATCTACCGGAAGAGTATATTGCGGGACTTTCCCAACACTTATAATCCTGAACTAATAATTCAAGTTATTCGGATTCACTTTTGCATGTAAGACTCTTAGGAGGCAATGATGATGAGCATTCATTTGTCTTAAAGGAGTTAACATGAACAATACAATTCTCGCAGCAGGAGCGGCCATTGGTTTAAGTGTTGCCGGTCATGCGATGACATTATCAGAAATCGGAAAACAAAAGCCGCCGTTTGAGCTAGCACCATTGCCATACAAAACCAACGCACTTGCCCCGTCCATTGATGAAAAAACAATGGAGATCCATCATGGAAAACACCACCAGACTTATATTGATAACCTCAACAAGCTCGTGGCAAGCAATAACGAAAAAACTGACCTGCAGACTATCTTGAATAAGGTGTCAGCACAGGGGGCGGCGATCAGAAACAATGCTGGTGGGCACTGGAACCACACTTTCTTCTGGCAGATTTTAACTGGCGACAAAGAAAAACAAAGAATGCCGGAAAGATTGGGCAAAGAAATTGAAAAACATTTCGGAAGTGTTGAAAAATTTAAAGAGGGCTTTGAAAAAGCAGCAACGGCCCAGTTTGGTTCTGGATGGGCATGGTTGATTAGAGATAACGCCGGAAAGCTCGCCATTACGACCACCGGCAATCAGGATAACCCTCTCATGGACACAGCAAAGGAAAAGGGGAGACCTATTTTTGCGGTGGATGTGTGGGAGCACGCTTATTATTTAACCTATCAGAATAAACGCGCAGACTACTTAAAAAATGTATGGAATGTGGTGAACTGGGCCCAGGTTGATGCTTATGACCGTGAGGTCACTGCGCATTAAGTATCTTGCGGAAGCGGACTCACTAAGGTAATTTTATTCAATATGAAAATATATGAATTTAACGATCCTATTGAGTTCGTCAACCGCCAGTTCTCTTTAAAAAAAGAAGTGAACCCGCGCTTTTCGCTGCGTTCATATGCAAAACTTTTAGGTTACGCAAATCCAAGTCTGCTTTCGAGTGTTTTAAAAGGTGAGAGGAAGCTCAATCCTGAACTCGCTGAGAAAATCGCCACTCAGCTTCGCTTGACTGTTAAAGAGCAGAAGTATTTTCAGATCCTCATTCTTATCAAGTACGCTAAAAATGATTCAGAACGATTAATGTACACAGACCTTCTGGAGGCCACAAAGCCTGATACGGCGGTGGTGAGTCAGTTCTCTGTTTCAATCGACTCTTTCCGCTTCATAGACGACTGGTACCATGTGGCCATCCTGGAGATGATTGAGCTCAAGAACTTCAAATATGATTATGAATGGATGGCAACGAAACTTGGCAGGGGACTTAATGCTGAGTTGGTTGAATCGGCGGTTAAGCGCTTAATCCGTTTAGGGCTGATTGAAGACAATAAAAAGCGCCTGAAGAGAAAAGACGGAAACTTTGTAGTGGATAAAAACATTCCTAACGATGCCATTAAAAAACACCACGATCAGTTTATTCAGTTTGCCAGGCAGGCAATTTATGAGCAACCGATCAATGACCGCGATATCAGAAGCTCAACCTTTACCCTAAAAAGAAAGAACTACAAAAAAGCTCAGGACATTCTAAAGAAGGCCCATGCAGAGTTAATTGAGCTTTCATGCAAGGATGATGGAGAAGAGCTTTTTCAGGTGTGCACGCAATTATTTACCTTAACCAGCGACGATAGTCGCGATAACGAAAAACAGTGAGATAGTATGAAAATGAAGATGTTATTCGCTCTTATGATTTCTTTAGTTCTAACTTCATCTGCTTTTTCTTCAGGAACAACAATCGGAAATGGAATTTCAGTGAACTCTACAAAAACTGAAAAGACATGTAAGAAAGATGGGAAAGAAGTAAAAGTTCCAATTGATGAGAAATGTGAGGAAGTTTCGGCAGAAAAGCCAAAAGATCCTCCTAAAGAAGCTCCAAAGAAATAGTTAATCAGCTAAATTTACAGGTGCCATTGAACTTTTTTTGGTTCAATGGCATACTGTCTTCATGAATATCTAATACCCCGCCATTCATCGTCTCTTTTTATTTAATTTAGTAAATTTATTTTCGGAGTCTATTGTCATGAACATATCTCGCATTTGTTTGGCGTTTTCATTTATCACTCTAATTCATTGCGAGAGTCAGTATGTTCATAAAGAAACTCATCATAGGTTTATTAAGTTTTTATGCTGTTGAGATAAAGCGCGCCTCTGTTAGGGGAGAGACACCTTCTTTTGAAGTGAAGCATGAGCGTTTGTATGAGGCTGAACGCAGGCGTGAGACGCGAAGGAAAAAAGTCAGGCTTTATGACAAGCGGAAATGGAAGAAGAAAAAACAATACAAAGAGAAGACGTTTGCCTATAAGGGGACTAATCCCAAAGACGTACGATTCTCCAATCAGCAGAAGATCCGCCGGATGTTTAGAAATAGTTAGCTGACATCGGGTTTTTTCTTTGTCAGACTAATATCGTCCCAATTCTCATGGTGGAGATTTTATGATTAAAGGATTAATCGTTCTGTGTCTTGTTTTTATTCAATCGGCCTGGGCCTCTGAAAAAATCAGAAGCTATGAGGTTTCAGTCAATCCGCTTTCAATGCAAAAAATTGCCCGTCAGTTTGAAGTGGTGAAAAAACTTTCAAAAGGATTTGAGGTTTATGTCTTAGAAGACGATGTGGAGGCCTTTTTAAAGCTTGCACCTCGCGCCCGCCTGCTTTCAAGTGACATTCATTTAACTGAAGACAAAGCGGCCAGTCAGTATAGAAAGTATGCCAACGTTGAAGCTGATTTAAAAGCGATGGCCGAAACTTACAAAAGCATTGCTACTCTGGAAACCTACGGCATCTCAAAAGGTGGAAGAAACCTTTATGCGTTGAAAATTTCAACAGGGGGAGAGGGCAAGCCTCGTTTGATGGTGACAGCAGCAACCCATGGAGATGAACTCATCACGACTGAAGTGCTTTTCGCTCTAACTCAGGAGTTGCTGGCCGGTTATGATAAAAACCCGCGCTTAACAAAAATTTTAAATGCCCGCGATATCTACATTATCCCAGTGGTCAGTCCTGATAGTTTTGAAGTCCGCGAAAGATATGTGCAGAGAAAAGACCCGAATAGAAGTTATCCATGGCCGGATAAACCAAACAATCCGACAGTGGATGTGATTCAATCGATGATGGATTACACTAACAAAATGAAATTCACAGGCTCCCTCGATCTGCACGCTTACGGGAAGCTGGTGATGTATCCGTGGGGTTACACTAAAAAAGCTCCGCCGGCAGCGGATGAAGTAGGGTTTAAAGATATAGTGCAGACGATGGCCCGTGAGAATCAGTATGAGGCCGGGCAGATTTCAACCACGATTTATGTGGCCGAAGGAAGCAGCGCTGATTATTTTTACTGGAAGAGTGGCACTCGCGCGATAGCGGCAGAATTAGGAAGAGAGAAAGTCCCAAGCTACAGCAAGATCCCGGCGATTGTAAATGAATCGCGTGAGATGGTGTGGAGCTTTTTAGAATATTTTAATTAGGAGTTATTATGAAAGTTACAGCACAACATATCCTGGTAGACCAGGAATACGAAATCAAAGACATTCAAAAGAAGCTGGCCGAAGGAAAATCATTTGAAGAGCTGGCCCGCGATTTCTCAACGTGCCCATCGGGAAAAGACGGCGGAAACCTGGGAGAGTTCGGCAAAGGGATGATGGTGCCTTCATTTGAAAAAGCGGCATTCGCTTTATTGCCGGGGGAAGTTTCTGAACCGGTCAGAACCCAGTTCGGATTTCATTTAATTAAAAGACTTAAATAGCGTCTTCAAAAAACTCCATAATCTTTTTCCTCTGAAGCACAGTGGTTAATGTCCCCGCCTCATGGCCCAGGTTGTACCGGGTGATTTCATGAGGCGGGCATTCGCGCGCTAAAAGCTCCTGTGAGGCAGTTGGAACCACGGTGTCCTTTAGTGCAATCGTCTGATGAAAAGGGACTTTGATTTCTTTGCATGAAACCGCAGGGTCATTTTTCAGGTAACCGCGCAGGTAAGTTTCATAAACATCCACATTCACCATTCCCAATGTCTTCATATGGCGCTCCCGGAATTCCTTGATCGGCACAATCGTTGAGCGCGCATAAATGTGAGGCAGATCACCTCCGCCAACCGCCATCCACGCCGCTTTTATCCGGGGGATATGGGAGACGAGAAGCACGGTTGTGATTCCTCCCTGGCTTGCTCCCAGAGCGAAAACCGGAAGATTTGGAGGAAGACGGAATTTGAAATCAACCAGGTTGATAAAACTGATCACTGAAACTACTGGACGGTAGTAATCGCTGTCGAGTTTATTCATGTCTGGATGAGGTTGATTGAGTTCGGTGAGAAAGGGATAGGTCACAATCACCAGGTAGCCTCTGTTGGAGAAGTACTGGGCGTTGGAGCCCTCCACTGAATCATAGCCGCCGATAGTGGGTGAGATAACCAGGATGGCCTTAATGTTTGCTTTGGGTTTATAGACGATGGCCTCATACTCATAATTTTCCACGCGGGTTTTTATCTCGTAGGTATCGTAATCTTTTTTTTCAGGTTCCGTGGGAATCGAGAATGAAGTGAAGAGGAAACAGAATAGGATGATTGATACTGCTTTCATATTTCAAAGCTAGTACCGAAATTTTGGTCATTCAAGGTTTATGTGAATGACCAAAACACTTTAAAATTAAACGCAGTTAATGAGGTATCGATTCCAATAATTCAACGCAAACTTTCTCCACTGTTTCCTGTGGGATGGGCTTGCTCATGGTGGAGATGATTTCGCGGCCGATAATATTCATACCGATAAAAGAAAGCTGCATTCTCAGGATCATCAGAGCGTGGGCCCCGCCTCCACCAGAACTGGTGGCGATCATTCCTGTTTTTCTATTGAAGGTGTCACGCCAGTTTTTTGTCGAACGGCTTACCCATGCCAAAAAGTTGTTAAACACTGGAGGAGGCCCACCGTTATATTCCGGAGCGACAAAAACAAAAGCATCGGCATTGAGCTGATCCTTAAATGGGGCCACCAACACTTCGGCCTTGTGATGGTTTTCTGCGACCGTCGAATAAAGAGGAAGGTTTAAGTTCACCAGATTCAAAAGTGCCGCATCGGCGTTCTTGGCCTTAAGGTGAGCGACGATTGATTCTGCTAGTTCTAAATTTTTGCCAACACTGGCGGTGACTACACATATTTTTTTCATCCTAAGAATTTACTCTACGGCGATGGGCTTGAAAAGGGCCCAGAATGGCTTAACGTGTTGAATTTTAAGACTGTCAAAAAGGTTGTCACACCGGTGTAATCTTTTCAATCCGGCCCGGGAACTTATGGGAACTGTTACCATTGGGGTATGAAAAAATTAGGATTGTTATTATTAATTGCCATGTGTTTTGCCACTTCTGTGTCGGCAACGGTGTACGATTTTACCTCTGGCAATCGACTGACTTTAGTTGAGGATCCTAATGAAGGCGCTGATTTAAAGATTGAATTGATCAAACAAGCTAAGCACCATATTCATATCATCACTTTTTTTTGGGATGATTCGAAATTTCCTAAACGAGTGGCCGAAGAGCTTCAACGCGCTAACGCCAGAGGAGTCGAAGTCAGGATTCTTTCCACTTTTGTTCCGACAGTTGGAATGGATCTTTTAGGAAAGGGTAGAAAACTTCTGCAGCAGCAATCAAAGGCCGTTTTCACTTATCAGTTATTAAGCCCAGGACTGCTTTTTTCAGTCACTCATAATCTGCATGAAAAACTATTTCTGGTTGATGGCCAAAAAGCGATCATTGGTGGCAGAAATATTTCTGACAGCAGCTTTAGAGGAAAGGACATGGAAGTGTTAATGGAAGGGGCGGTTGTTAATCAGGTTCAAACCCATTTCAAAAAAATGTTTGATTTCACCGTTGAACGAAAAGCTGCGAATCATTGTGTTGAAGAAGACTTAAAAGAAATTTGCCAGGCAAACTTCAAAGAAGCTCAAAAAAGCCTGCTCTTTCCTGAAGCCAGCGTTTATTTCCCAAAGCAGCCAGTTTTTGAAGATGGTGATGAAGCCCGCATCCTCGCTCACGAAGCTATTCTTCAGCACTATGAAGACAGAATGAGCAGAAAAAAGCGCCTGGAGCAAAAAGATGATATTTTAGATACAGTTGTTAAGATCCCATTTAAAAAACTTCGCGCTTATAACTACTTTATGCTTCAAGTGGATCGTTACAGAGACTATCTTGAGGAGAATCTCAAGCAGGGCAATTCAATTGAGATGATCACTAACAGTCAGGAGTCGGCAAAGTTCTCAAGCAATTGGGGTTACATCTACTCTCTTCCAGAATCGTACAATCTTGTGGATAAAGGGCTGGAGCTTTACCAGTGGCAGAGAAACCAGACGTTAAATTACGTTCATGAAAAAGTGATGATTTTCGACGACAACCGCTCAATCATTGGTTCGCACAATTTCGGGACAGGAAGCACCAGTGTGAGTAACGAGATCGCTATTGAGATTAAATCTGAGAGAATCGCCAAAAGGCTAATTGAAGTGTTTGAACATGAAAAGACAAACCAGAACATCACCCAAAAAGCTGATACTGATTTACTTTTAAAAGAAATAAATCAGCACAGAAAAAAGATCAAAATATACCGCAATACAATTTTGGGCAGTTTTCTGCGCGAGATTTACTAAAAATTACTTTCTAAGGTTAGTGTATTTTTGAAATGCCGGTCTATCGCTGATGGCCTTTAACCACAAACTGATATTTTTATACCCACTTAAATCAATCCCCAAATGAGGAGCGATGTTCACTACTGAAGCAGTGTGAAGGTCAGCTAAGCTGAAGCTTTTGCCGTTCAGGTAAGTCTTGTTGTTAAGGGCATTGTCCAGCACCTGGAAGCATCCAGGAAGTTTTGCCATGTTCTCATCAATCACGGCCTGTGATCTTTTTTCCGCCGGCATGAAGACCTTCTGGATGAAGACAGTAATGATCGGGTCTTGAAGTTCTGAGTTTGCCCAGAAGCTCCATTGGAAAGTCGCAGCTTTTTCTTCTGGAGTCGTCCCCATAAGCTCTGGTTTGTATTTTTCGGCCAGGTACATATTGATGGCCATTGATTCAAAGAGAGTTGTGTTTCCATCAACCATCGCCGGCACTTTTCCATTTGGATTGATTTTCAAAAAAGCTTCGCTTTTGTGTTCTTTTTCTTGCATGTTGATGCTCTTATTTTCGTAGGCAACACCAATTTCTTCCAAACACCAAAGGCATCTTCCAGCACTTGAGCGCGCAGGGCCATAAAGGGTAATCATATTAAATCCTGGTTAGAGTTGATAAAAGTAAGGAAAAGATAACAGATAGAGGAAGTAGTTGTCTTGACTCTTTTGATCGACACTCACTAAACTAATTTCATGAAAAAATTATTTTTAACACTTGTAGTTCTCCTGCCATTATCAACATTCGCCAACGAAGCCATGAAGCTGGAAGGTCAATTCATTTATAACAAAGTGGAAGTGGCACAGGTTCGCGACGTGGAGCTGGTTCCAAGCATGAACACGGCCCGTTATAACGAGCTGGTAAAAGACAAGTTCCAGTGTTTCTTACGCGGTGACTTTTTCATGTGCCAAAAACACTTAAAGGGTGTTGAATTGCCATGGAGTTTAAAGAAAGAAATCGCTGACGCATGGACGGGGAGATTTTTTGACTTTGTTCCAAGCGCGCTTAGCCCGGCGATGACAAATGAAAGTGAGAGTCTTTTAGAATGGGATATCTTCGACACAGTAAGATTTGAAGGATTCCATGTTTCTGAATACCACTATTACCTGCTAAAAAGTGAACCAGATGTTCATAAGATTGTGATGAACTTTGCTTCTGGCCCTAAGTGGATGGTGGTTGAAAATGAATCAACTCTTTTAATGCCGATCCAGAAAACAGTAAGGGCCAACTATTTTCAATCAAGAGTGTTTGAACTCTCACTTATTTTTAAGCGTTAAGACTAGACTAACTGACTACAATAATAGAGTGCGGGGTAACTCGCACTCCATACCCAGAAAAACCTATTCAATCCAAAAACCAAAAAATTCCCCAGGTGAAACAAGAGTCCTGCTAGCAAATAGAATTTTGTCAAAAGTGGAGCTGTCAGTACCAATGGAAATGAAAGTTCAAAAAGTATAACCGCCCATGCAAGGGTTTTTGCCCAATCCGGGTCCCGGCTTTTTTCCAGGATAAATTGCGGTGTCTTATAGTTTGGTGAGGAAACAAAGCCATAGATCGCCGTGCCTAGTCTCCATTTTTGTTCTTTGACTTTATACAGCCCGGCCAGGAAGTAGGAGCTGATAACTTGCAGAGTGATGTACCATAAGGCCGCTTTGGCCAGGAGCGGGTGAATTTTCCCGATACAAAGGCACAGCAGAATAATTAAAGTCAGGTAGTCACTGCCGCCATTGAAGGACCCGCGCCAGCGCAGAGTGATCAGGAAAGTGGTGAGAAAAAGAATCACAAAAATAATCAGGAAGTGAGGATAAACTGCCGCCAGAATTGCGGTGTAGAAGCGGATGTTCATGATCTCCATGAAATGTTTTTCTGACATAAGCCAGTCGAGGGTCTTTTTTATTCTTTCCGGCAGAAATTCATAATCAGAGCGCAGCTCACTCCAGCGCCAGATTCCATTCTCTGAAATGGACTCCCTCATTTTGATAAACTCAAGAGACTGCATCGCTACCGCGACACCCATGAGTCTTGAAATAAGAATCAGTACTTCTCTTGGATCAAGCATCTGCTACCTCCTGACCTTCGAGATAAAGTGGAGAGAGAAGAATGTCTTCTTTGGGCCTTGCCTTCTCATCAACAGAGGCGAGCTTGAACTGATAGGTGAAAGACTTGGTGTATTTCTTTTTGATCGCATAGTGCACCAGGTTTTTAGTGATCTTATAGCTCAGTGTCTCTTCAAAAGGAGTTTTGTCGTCGTGGTACTCAATATCGTGCAGGAGCTGCTGGATGTGGGATTGGGCCGCAAGGATCAGGTTGCCCTGGTGATTAACAAAAAATGAGGAGAAGCTTGCTTTGGGGTTCTGGTAAAGCGGAGCCCACTCACCGAAGGCCTCTTCTTCGCTTTCTTTGGCGCGGTAAAAAAGCAGCCTGGTTTCTTCGAAGTCATCGTAAAATTTCCACGAAGGGATCAGAGGTTTTATCAGATTGAGATAGGGATTATTAATTCCCTGAGACGTTTTCTTAAAGAGCGAGAAGATCACAATCAATATGAAGTAGAGCAAAACGCACAGTAAAAAAATTATTGAGTTCACAGTTTCTCGTCTCTCATTTTTGGGTTACTTTTATTATAAGCAGGAAAGGGATAAAAAATGAACTCTAAAAGATTCTTAATTCAACTTCGTTATTTGGGGTTTCGTTATCACGGGGTCCAGAAGCAGCCGGGGCTTCAGAGTGTTCAGGGAAGAGTTGAGGAGACACTAAAGAAGTCATTGAAGGAAATGCCTCTTCAGACCCGTTTCTCCAGCCGAACAGATGCCCTGGTGTCTTCTTTGGAGAGCTACTGTCTTTTGATGTGTGAAAAAGAGGCCGCTTTGGAGATGATTGAACACGCACTTGCTAAACTTCCACCCGATATTGAAGTGCTGTCAGTAAAAAAGGTTGCTGATGACTACATTCTTTTAAAACACTCAGGTGAAAAAGAATATCATTACTATTTTTGTTTCAACCAAAAAAACTTTCATCCTTTTTCCTCAGCTTTCATGACCCATATAAGAGAAGAGCTCGATATTGAGCTGATGAAAAAAGGGGCAGCTCTTTTTTCAGGAGAGCACGATTTCAAAAACTACGCACACAAATTAAAGGACAGTGTTGATTCTCGCCGAAAGATTGTCTCAAGCACGCTGGAGAGAAATGAAGTCTTAGTGGCCAGTTTTTTTCCAGTGCCATCTTATGTTTTTAAAGTCCGCGGAGCAGGTTTCATGCGCGGACAAGTCAGGGCAATGATGGGTGCACTCTTTAGATTGGGAAAGGGAGAGTTGACGCTTCCTGAACTCAAGCGCTCATTGGAGCAAGAAGATGCGACGTTTGTAAAGTGGCTTGCTCCCTCATCAGGGCTTATTCTTCAGAGTACAGAGATTAAATAACAGGGCACTGTAGTCGGACTCTTCTGGCCTTTTCTTCCTCCGCAGGAAATTTTTTCATCTCCCTTCTAAAATAGAGTTATCAACTTTTTCACAGGATGTGATCAATGAAGCGAGCTCTTTTAGCTCTAACTCTGCTTTTTATTTCAACCACAGAAGCTTCTGAAGCTGTAGGTTATTATTCCGATGGAAAACTAAAGCAGTCAGAGTCAATCCTGGAAAAGGGAGTCAACATCCATAAGCTCTTCATGCAGAGAAAAAGGCATTACGGGACAATCGAGATGAACTCGGTGATCAGCGATGCTGTAGATTTTGTCCGCCAGGAAATTCCTGAAGCGGAATTGATTCAGGTCGGAGATATTTCCAACAAGGAAGGCGGCAAGTGCGCTGAACATGCCAGTCACCAGAACGGACTGGACGCGGACATTGTTTATCTGACAAAAAATGGAAAACTACAGTCGCAGAACGCTCCTTACTGGGAAGAGGATTTCGTAAAGAGTGGAGCGGTGAGCGCGAACTTTCACGTGGATAGAAATTTTAAACTCTTTAAATACCTGGTGATTGAAAAACAAGTCGATCGCATCTTTGTTGATGCCGCTGTAAAAAAACTTTTCTGTCAGTACGCTAAGGCCAATGATTTAAAAGATCAGGAGAGCCAGGAGACACTAAGGCGCCTGCGAATTGAAAAACTTCACAGCACTCATTTTCATATGCGTTTAAGATGCCCGGCAACTGATTACGCTTGCCGTTCTCAGGCGGAAATTCCGGCGGGGACGGGCTGTTAGAATCGGCACTCGATGTAGTCTTTGACTGGTAGATGCGGGCTGATGCCTTGAAGATCCTTCAATTCATTGTTTTCAAAATGCAGGAAGAGGTCCTGTTCTTTGCCTAAATTGGCGCCTTCTTCTGTGTAGAGAATAGTGCCGGCGGCCTTTTCAATTTCTAAGTATTGAGGGCCTTTTTTGTAGGCGGTATTTTCGATGATATGCGCTTCCTCATTTTTGTCTTCTTTATAGAGAAGGAATGTCGGGATCTCGCTTTCGTTTGCGTCCTTGTAAAAAAATCTTAAACGGTAAACGAGTCCATCGACTTTTTTGTGGATGTTTAAAAAACGAGTTGAGACCTTTTCGATTTTTTTGAGTTCTTTAATGTTTGAGTAGCGCTCACGCAGTGACTGGCAAAGGTTGTCTTTGTCCTCATCGTGGTGGGCGACCACCGCTTCGTCAGGCATTTTTGAGAGATTGGCGTCGGGGTTCAACGATTCAGTGATTGGGGCAGAAGAAAACTCCGTACCTGTCCCTTCTTTTGCTTTGTTGTTTTCCACGACAGTCAAAACCAATCGGGTCACGATTAAAAGAGCAAGGACAATGAGTAGAACTTTCTTTTTGCCTTTCACTTAGTACCAGCGCTTACATTTTGTCTGTGGCTTAGTAGTTTCTCCCCAGCGCACTTCGACAATATCGTTAGGGTGATTTGAAAGCCTGTCATTGCTCATGCGGCGGAATAATTCCCCGAGATCAATGCTCACTCCTGGGCGGTAGCTGATCGGACAGGCGGCCAGAAGTTCCGGCTGAATGGTTCCTTTTTTATTGAAGATGAAATCTGCAAAAGCTAAAAGCTGTGGATCGCCACTATTAGTCTTTTTAGCTTCAGCGAAAGATTGCTTGAATTTTTCGAACATCTCTTTTAGCGCTCCATCGCGGGAAGGAGTAGAGAAAGCGTCGTATTTTTCGTAATCCATGCAAGCGTTGTTGGTTTTCTTTAGGTACTCAAGGGCCTCATTGACGTACTCGATACGTGCTTGTGATTCAAGACATACAACTTTGAATAAGCGGTTGAAGCGCTCTCCTGAAGTTTCTGTGGTTGTCGCCACAATTTTGCTGACGTGTTTGAAGTATTCGCGTGTGTCTGTCAGTTGTGCCGCCAGGTCGTATTGTTCTGTCGATGCTCCAAGCTCCGCTGGAATTTCATTCAGGCCTTTGTTTAATTGCTCCGGCCATCTGAATTTTCTGAATCCCCACGGATCGCTTGGGATGTTTTCGAACTCACGGTCTCTTCTTCTTAGCAGGTCACCGCGCTTTTCGTGGTTGGCCTGAGTCGAGTAAATAACATCAAATGTCCCAACCGGGTTGATGTCTTTGATGTTGTAAGTGTGGCGGATAAATTTTCCAAAGCGCGCTTTCATTTTATAGGTGAAAAGTGCACCTGATGAAATGCTCTTTAGTGCCACCGGGTAAGTGTCGAAGCGGGTAAGGTTTTCTGTCCCAACGCTGTCTCCGATTTCTGTGATCAAAGCAACCAGTCTTTTATTCTCCGGGCCGGCGTAATCAAATTTATTAGTGCGGTTATTTAATGTTTTGCTCGCATCACGAGAGCCTGACGGGTTGGTGATAGCGAATGGAAGTTTGTTTTCGAAAGCGAAGATCGCTCTAAAAGCGTAAGCGGTGTCAGCGCAATCAGTGTTAATTCCATAATAAGGAGACGATGGGTCAGTGAACATTTTCTCGCGTACTGCAGAGCTTTGTACCCATGCCGAATACTTGCGCTCGTATTCCACGCTCCATGACTGATTATCTTCCCAAACAGCAGCAGGTGCATTGAAAGAAAGGAAGCTTAGGACTAGAATAAGGAACACAAGCAAAGTTTTCATTTTGACGTAATTCTCCATAGAAAAACAAAGGTTCATGTTTTTAGACAGTGGGAGGGGAAAGGTCAAGGAAACTATAATTTGGACTGGGCGTTAAGTAGGTAATCTAGGGTGCCATGAACAAAAAAATCTTAATAACAGGCTTCGAACCCTTTGATCGGGACTTAGACAACCCGTCTGGCGACTGGGTTACCTGGATGAAGTCGCGACCAAAGCAAGCTGACCGCGAGGTCATGGGATTGATCCTGCCGGTGACTTTTAGGGGTGCTTTTCCTGCGTTTAAAAAGGCCTGTGATGACTTTTCTCCTGATTACATTTTCCTGACTGGTCTTGCAAAAAACCGCACCCAATTAACGGTAGAAAGAATTGGTATCAACTGGATCGATGCCAGGATTCCGGATAATGATGGCGAGCAGATCCGCGCGCAGAAAATTGATATGAACGGGCCTGATGGTTTATTCACGACTATCGATGTGGAAAAAGTAATTTCTTTAAGTGAAAAAATGGGAAGCCCAATGAAACTTTCCACTAGTGCAGGTGAGTATGTCTGCAACGATCTTCTATATAAAGTTCTCTGTTATGTCCGCGAGAAAAAAATCCAGGCCACATTCATTCACCTGCCAGGAGCAGATGATTACAGCGCGATTTTCGAAGCTCTGGAAGTTGTCGTAGATGGAGTCGGTAGATGAAAACCGCTATTCTTTTTCTTTTGTTATCAGGGCAGGCCTTGGCAAAGGTTGAAGTGATTCCTTTTAAAAAACACTCATGGAGTAATTCATGGAACGATACCATTGCCCGTGAACTCGATCAAAAAGAGAACGCACCGATGATGAGCACTCTCGATGCGACAGACTTAAAAGAGTTGTCGTGTCCGGGATTTAATAATGCTGACAGTGAGTCCAAAAAAGATTTTTGGATTGTTTTTTTCTCGGCACTCACCCGCGCAGAAAGCGCTTTTAATCCGAAGGCCAGGTCAGTGGCCCCAAAAGGTGGCCATGGAAATTACGGGCTAGTTCAGCTCTCTAAAAGAACCGCCAGAGAGCAGTGTGGTTTAACTCCAGAGGAGATTTCAGACCCACATGCTCATCTTAAGTGCGCTGTAAAACTTATGAACTGGCAGCTCTCGGGAGCACCAAATGCTTCGGGGAAATTGCTTCGTTCAGATTTACAAGGTCAGCTTTTTGGCAAATACATACTTCTATGGGGTCCGCTTCGACAGAATGATAAGAGAGGAAGGAAGTTATTAGTAGGGTGGTTTAAAAAACACTTAGATCAAATGAGTTTTTGTTCGATATAAAAAAGGGCCGTGAGGCCCTTTTAAATTATTTCATTTTTAGAAGCGCTCTGAAATCTTCCCATCTCGATTTCAAAACAATCAGGAATAAAACTACACACACGATAGCAACCGGCAGGCCTGATCTGTCAGCAAATAAGTGTATCCCAAGAATGTTCACAATGATTGGCCCCAGCAGGACAAGCGCAATATTTACAAAGCGATTACCAAGCAACATAAGACCCGCAATGATCTCCATTAATTTCACTAAAGGCAGTAAATATCCAGTGGCAATAAACCCAGTCATGATAGTGATCATAATTGTTGGCACTTCTGCGGGCATCGGAAGAAAACTCTTGCCCATCGTGAAGAACAGAAATCCATTAAGACCAAAAACAAAAAACAGTAGTCCTAAGATTAGACGAGAGCCAAGTGCGATTTTTGAAAACATAATATCTCCTTGATGTATCTAATGAACAACTTACAACATCTTCTAGAAACTAGAAAAACGTTTCAATCACTTCTTTTGAATAAAGATTTTTTTCGTTGTCGACAGCACCTTTTGGGTGACGGTCAGGGTGAACCATTCTGGTGAATGAGTCCATGTTGCGGTTGAAGATAAAGTTCAAAAGAACTTTCGTCCACGAGTTATAGCTTGCCAGGTTGTTGTAGAACTCCGGCGCCATTTTTTTGATCTTCGGTTGATTAATCCATGCCACGTTCATGAAGTCGTGGTGCTCGTTATGGTAACCCATATTGAAGGCAAGTTTATTTAAAGGCCCATAGTAGCTGTAAGTTTCCTGGCCTTCTTTGGTAATGAAGTGCTCCTGGATCCATCTGCCACCCAACGGGTGAAGGCCCAGGGCAAACAAAGTTGAGAGTGTTAAATATAAAAGCGCCAGCGGGCTCATATAGATGAACACGGCTACGCAGATCGCGACGTTTAAAACAACGTTGATCACAGTCCAGATGTTAAGTGGATTGTAGAATTTTACTTTTAGCGGACGAAGACCTTGAGAGATTGAAAAGAACATCAACCAGATGGCCTTTTTCACCGGAGAGTTTCCAACCAGGCGCGCCTCTGTGTAGCTGACGATGTCCGGGTCATAAGAATACTCGCCCAAGTGCTTGTGGTGAATCATGTGGTATTTTCTAAATCCCATCGCCGATGGAAGAACCAAAGGGATGTCGCAAACCAGACCCATGATCTTGTTGCCGAAAGAAGAAGAGAGAACCACGTTGTGAGTGCACTCGTGGATCATGACGTATAATGAGTGGTTGGCGAAGGCCCCGACCAGGTAAGCGACGATGGCAATGATCCACCAGGCCTGGTCGCGTAGCAAATAAGCAATCGCTAATTGGAATGAAACGATCAGGACAATATAAAGAGCAGAAAGTTTGTAGGGGCCGTAGAGATCGCGGATTTCAGGGTGGGCCGCGAGGATCTCGCGCCTACGCTTAATGTGATAGTTCGGGCCATCTGTAAAAATATAATCACGCTCTTTTGCCATGGGCCGACATTAGCCCAAATGAAGCCTTTTTAAAATAGGTGTGGAAGAAATTTTAAGGGGCTAAAAAAGTAACTAAACCATGGGAAACACTTAAGGCTTTTTCATGTAAGCGCAGTAGTTCGGCCGGGGTCCGATCTTGGGGTGATTGCGGCAGGTCTCCGGGCGTGTTTCATAGGTGGTGCAGCGCTTGTTTTGGTCCAGAAAAAAGCAAGAACTGTCATGTTTTTGCGTGAGGGTGAATTTCTCGGTGGACGGCGTGTAGCGGGCCACGGCCGGATGTTTGAGCGCCTCTTTGATCTGCTCGCGCTCGGAGAGTTCTAAATGAAACTCGACTAGAATCCCGAGCCTCACCAGATCGGACGTTCTCACTTCCACCGGCATATAACAACAGAGTCCCTCACAAGTGTCGCACAGACCTTTTTTATAGAGAGTCCAGCGACTCAAATCTTTGAGATGCTCCTCTATTTTTCCATTGCTCACGACTGTGTTTTTTTTACTCATATGCGGGTGGATCTTATAAAAGTGTTTGCCATTTAGAAAGACTGCGATTAAATTTTGCGTAAATATTATCAACACGAAACTGAGGTTAGGACAATGGACGAAGATCCCAAGATGTTTACATTGAAAAACTCAGTGGAGTGCATGGCCTAAAATTCCAAAACTCCACTTAAGATCCACCCGAATGAAAGATACTAGCGGTGCTTAAATGGAAACTACACTTTTAAACGACGATTTCTCTCTTGAAAACCTACTGGCCAACTGGCAGGTACTGACACACAACCAGCGCGAAGATGTTTTTGCGATGTTGGGCCGTATCGATCAGGAAGAGCTTTTTATCAACCTCTCTTCTGACTATCAGGCCGAGCTTTTTGAGCAGATTCCTCATGGGGAAAAGCGCTCATGGATCAGGCTTTTGGCTCCGGATGATATCGCCGATTTAATTCAGAACCTGGATGAAGAGTCGCACGCTGAAGCGCTTAAGTACCTCGATTACTCAACACTGGTTGAAGTTAAGGCCCTGCTAGCTTACGCTGAAGATGAAGCCGGGGGGCTCATGAACTCTCGTTTTGCGAGACTTCGCCCGGAAATGACGGTAGAGGAAGCGATCA
Organism: Bacteriovorax sp.; assembly: GCA_040377165.1. Classification (GTDB taxonomy): domain Bacteria; phylum Bdellovibrionota; class Bacteriovoracia; order Bacteriovoracales; family Bacteriovoracaceae; genus Bacteriovorax. Next base: position 19,995 of record JBEIPI010000007.1, on the reverse strand, counting down.
GGTATCTTCGCGCCCAATCAAAATCACAAATTGAAACGATTTATTACGCCTATGTTTTAGAGCGCACCCAGGTCCTTTTGGGTGTTATCTCTCTTCGTGAACTCTTCCTGGCAAAAGCTGGAAGCACGGTTCAGGAGAATATGAACACTGACCTGGTCACAGTCCGCGATGATGAGGATCAGGAGTCAATTTCAAAAACATTTTCTAACCACAACTTCCTGGCCATTCCCGTTGTCGATGAACACAACGTGATGAAAGGGATCATCACCGTCGATGATGTGGTTGAAGTTATCGAAGAAGAGGCGACGGAGGATATTCATAAGATCGGGGGTATGGAAGCACTAGGTGAGCCGTATCTTGATATCGGTCTGCTTTCTATGATTAAAAAGCGTGCCGGATGGTTGATGGCCCTTTTTATCGGTGAGATGTTTACCGCAACAGCGATGGGACACTACGAACACGACATCGCGAAAGCGACAGTGCTTGCCTTCTTTATCCCGTTGGTTATTTCTTCGGGAGGAAATTCCGGGTCTCAGGCCACCACATTGATCATTCGTGCGATGGCCTTGGGTGAAGTGCGCTTGCGCGACTGGTGGAGAGTTCTTTCACGCGAACTTATTTCAGGTGTCTCGCTGGGGTTAATCCTGGGGGTTCTTGGATTGGTCAGGATTCTTTTATGGCCGGGCAAAGAAAAACTTTACGGGCCTCACTATATGCTGGTTGGTTTGACGGTTGCTTTCAGTTTAGTGGGAATTGTTTTATGGGGAACACTGGCCGGATCAATGCTGCCATTTCTTCTTAGAAAACTAAAGCTCGACCCTGCGACTTCATCGGCGCCATTTGTTGCCACTGTCGTGGATGTTACCGGACTTGTGATTTATTTTACTGTCGCGAGTTTATTCTTAAAAGGAATACTCTTATAAGCAGGGGGCCTTTTGGGCCCCCTGGACTTTATTGCAATTTGCAGTCGTTAATTTTTAAAATGGTTGAGAAGCTTGCAACTGTTTTTTGCTCAGAAATATCTTTAAATTCTACGCAACTAATAAATGTTGGAGAACCCTCTGAACCCTGAATAAAGTATGGGTTTGGCAGCTCTTCCTTTCTTACACACACTTTTTGTCCAGCTTCGATTTTATTAAAGCTTACGAGGTAAGCATGGTCATCTAATTGTTTCACCGACAGATTGAGGAAGTGATCAACCTTAGGGGCCACTTGTTTATAAGGAGCAATCTCGCTTTTAATTATTAGGTGGGCAGAAGTGTAAGCAGTCTTCAGTGGGCCTCCTTGAAGATTTACAATCGGCATCAACTCAAGTGCCGGGTTGATTTCTACAGCAAGAGTCAGTCTGTCTTTGTAGTTGAGCGTACTGATGCCTAGAGATTCAAGGAAGCGCGTCTGATCCCAAGCGTACTCTCTGATCATTCCAGTTTTTTTAGCTCTCTCAATAATTTTAGAATCGGTGATCCTGATTGTTGCGTATCCCACATCTCTTAGTTTTAAAATTTCGCCTTTGTAGTCTTTTTTAAAGACATTAAAAAGAATTTCGCCTTGTGATCCAGCACACGAAACGATTCCATCAAAGTGTGCTGCGACTCCCGTGAAACCGCCCGCATAGGCCGATGTCATTACAGTCATAGTTGTCAGCATTGCAGTCATTAGTTTTTTCATTTCAATCTCCCTGGTTGTTCTCTGGTTCGTTGCAGTCAAAATAGAATGAATGGACTGCGATGACGACAGAGTGTGTCTAAAGAGTTTTGACGGGATTTGCTGGGATTAGCGCTTAGATTTGGCGATAAGGACCATACCGACCAGGATAAAAAATCCTCCGATCGTCTGAATGCTGGAGAGTTTTTCACCTAAAAAGATGGCGGCAATCAAAACTCCAAAGAGAGGCTCAGTAGTGCTCAATATAGAGGCTTCACTTGAGGTAATTCTTCTAAGACCCGCAAGAAATAAAGTCATCGCCATAAAAGAGCAGATAATGGCCATACTAATGATCAAGAGGGTGTGATTGGTGAGAATAAAAAGCGGGCGCTCCAGATTATTAAAATGAATCAGTGATAAAACCGCACCAGCGCCGATCTGAACAAAAAATGAGGAGGGCATAGCGGGCACATCGCTTAAGTATTTTCTCGAATACATAATATAAAGAGCATAGAAAAAAGCGGCGCCGATTCCGAATATCAAAAAACGCGGAGAGCTTGCGGCCCATTCTCCCCAGACTAATCCTACAATACCGATTGAAACGATGATCAGTGCGAGCACTCCCATTTTACCCAGGCGTTCCTTTAAAATAAATTGCGACAAAACGGCGACCATCACCGGATAAGTATAAAGAAGCAACACTGTCAGTGAAGCGGAAAGACCGGTGAGCGCCATAAAAAATAAACTGGAGAAAAGCGCGTAGCCGAAAATCCCTAAAAGAAGCGAAGAGATGAGTTGGAAGCGAGTCAGGCGAAAAGATTGTGGGTTCGTGAAGGCAATCACTAGTCCCATCATCAAGGCAGACAATGAATAACGAAGGGCCAGCAGTTCTCCCGGTGCTATCGAGAGCGAGTACGCCGTTTTTCCGAAAAAACCAAGCGCACCAAAACACATCCCTGAAAGGATGATGAAAAGAAAGCCTGATTGTCTTTGGGTGAGTTTATTCATTGATCAAGTATATAGCTTATTGACGACATCCAAAAGGGCCTGAGGGATACTTTGTTTGATCCAGTACATTTTAAGTTCATCGCGAAGTTTCTGGTTTGCAGTGACTTCTTTAGTAGCAAAGAGGTCTTCGCGTTTTTCAAGAATGTCTGTGTTTGACGAGCAGGACTTGCCGTTGTCCTCAAAGGCCCTCGGGTTAAAGCCCAGGCAGCCGTAGGGTTTACTTCCGCGCGAGAGTCCGCAACCTTTAGAGCCGTTCATGAAAAAAGGGCAGGTGTAGGTCTTTCTCAGGTCGGCGGAATGTTTTTTACCGGTATAGATCTCCACATTGAGTCTGTGAGTGGTGATATTTTCCATCATTCGTTTCTTGAAAGACTCTTTTTCCTCTTCATTCCATTGGTCGGAATTGAGCGAAGACAAAATCTCCAGCGCCTCAATGGGTGTGATCTGCATAGAGTTCGCTTGAAAAGTGCAACAGGTTCCGGGGCAGGTGAAGCAGTGAATGGTTTTTCCTTCCAGCTCTTCCATTTCCTGGATAAGGATTTTTCTTCTTTCATAGGAAGGAAGAAGGCCTGAGTCCAGGTAGGTTTTTCTAAGAAGTTCGTTTAATTTTGCCATGAGTGAGAATCACTATAACAAATGATTCTCACAATGGTAAGCGAGGAGTATTAATCCAATACCTCGCTAATGGCCTGCTTGATATCTTCGGCCGGATAGGCCCCGTGAAGGATTTTAGTCCCCTTTGGTCCTGTGATAACAAAAGATGGGGTTCCATTGATTTTCAACTTATTGGCCTCCTTTAAGTCCCTTTCAATGACTGCATCAACTTCCTTTGAGTTCATACAAGACATAAATTGTTTTTTGGAGAGGCCGATCTTTCCGACGATTTTATCAATATTGATAGTCGTAAAATCCGACCCGGTTAGTTTAAAAATCTCGTCATGGGCTTCCCAGAATTTTCCCTGCTCCTTGGCGCAGATGGCGGATTTGTGGGCATAACGGGCCTGTTCATGGAATTCCAGCGGGTGGTGGCGAAAAGTCAGGGAGAAGTCGTTTCTAATATCTCCTAACATTTCGTCCATAGTTTTATTGCCCCTACGGGTGAATGGGCATTGGTAATCCCCATACATCTCGATCTTAACCAGGCTTTTGAGCTCTCCGCGCTCCGGGATAGTTTCGATAGACTCAGCTAAAGCTTTCAAAGATAAGGCCATAAGAAATGCTAAGACGAAAGTTTTCATAAATTCCTCCTGAAGTTTCACTCATAAAATTTTTAACATGAGGGTAGATGGGGATCAATGAAGAACAAGGGGGGAGACACATATTGTGCACCCCGTTTTGCGTACACTATTTTTTAAAATATAATTTTTCTCCTATGGAACCATTCAAAAATATGATTAACGAGAAGGTCGCCGAGCAGACAGCTAAGGCGATTTCAAGAAACTACCCGGCCTTTGATGAAAAGAAGTTTTTAAAAAACATCGCCAAAGAACTCGCCCCTTTGGAGTTAAAAGAACGCGTGATTTTAATCGCTAAAAAACTCAAAGAGAGTTTGCCGGAAGACCAGAAAAAATCACTGCAAATTTTAAGAGGTGCGATTCAACAAAATGACAAAGATAAAATCGGCCTGTCTGGGTTTGCAGCCTGGCCTTTAACTGAATACGTCTCGCGTTTTGGCCTGGAGGAATTTGATCTTTCAATGGAAGTGTTGAAGGAGATGACCAAGGTTTTTACCGGCGAATTTGCTGTCCGCGCTTTCTTTTTAAACGATGAAAAACGCACCCTGAAATTTTTTAAACAATGGGTGAAGGATGACAACGTTCATGTCAGAAGACTGGTGAGTGAAGGATCAAGACCGCTTCTTCCATGGGGACAGAAGCTGCCGAGTTTTGTGAATGACCCAAAAATCACCTGGGATCTTTTGGAAATTCTCAAACATGATGACGAAGAATATGTGAGAAAATCCGTGGCCAATCATTTGAATGACCACTCGAAAAACCACCCGGACTTAGTGGTGGATAAGTTATTGGAGTGGCAGAAAAAACATTCCGATGATGAGAACCTGGACTGGATCATCAGGCATGCTAGCCGCACGCTGATTAAAAAAGGGCACGCGCGCGCTTTTAAGCTTCACGGAGTGGAAGCGGGGAAAGTGAAAGTTCTTTCTCAAAAAATCCTCACTAAAAAAGTGAACTTAGGAAAGGCCCTGCAGGTGGAAGTGGAGTTTCAGAATTTAGGCAAAAAGAAACTTAAGGTCATCCTGGATCATGAGGTTCATCTTTTGAAGGCCAACAACAAACACAATGTGAAATGTTTTAAAGGAAAAAGCATGGAGCTTCTTCCACAGGAAAAAAAGACGGTGTCTTTTAATATTCCGCTTAAGCCGGTGACCACCAGGACTTATTACAGCGGAAAACATTTCTGGAATATTAAAGTCAATGGAATCAGTGAAGATAAATTAGCTTTTACGTTACACGTATAAAAAGGAGTTTTTATGAAAACGTTATTACTCTCTCTTTTAATGTCGGCATCACTAAGTGCTTTTGCCTGGGACGCGCCGGAAATCCTGGAAGACGCCTGTTATGGCGGATGCAATGAAACTATGGCAACCATGTACGACAATTTCCTAAAGACTCCGTATGCGCCAAAATTCATCCCGGGAATGTATTCGGGAACATGCAATCATCAGTCACCGTCGCTTGACCCGGACACAACTCACTATATTGGGCTGCTTTTAAACAAGAATGAGAAAGGGCCAAACATGTCTCCGGTACTTCAGTTCTTCGGTGAAAAAAATGATATGGAAGACTGGTCATTTGAAGACGGTGTTAGAGAAATGTCTCCTGACTGGGTGAGAGACGGCGTGGTAAAAGTTCACCCGACTTCAATGACTTCTCACTATGTCGATGATGAGGGGTACCCAGCGCTTGTCTACTGGGCCCGCCAGAACCCTGAGACAAAAGTGATTTATTTCATGGCCTACCTGCGTGGACTCTCTTATGCCTTCTGTACACTTAAACCGAATGTAAACGGACTGCCATAATGAAAAAAATCATTTTCTTATTTGCGCTCGCACTTTCTTCAAATGCTTTTTCGAAAGTCTATGAAACCGATGGACAGAAATTCACGGTGGAGAAAATCTTTGAAGGAAGCGACGTTATCTGGGGGTTTGATTTCATCACTCCTACAGAAGTTGTCTTCAGCGAGCGCGAAGGGAAATTGAAATACCTCGATTTAAAAACGATGAAGGCCCACGAGATTAGTGGAGCGCCTAAAGTTTTTTCTGCCTCTCAGGGCGGACTTCTGGACGTTTATTACGACCAAAAGAACGCTGATCTCTACCTCACTTATTCTGACCCGGACCCTAAAGGGGCAACCACCGGGCTCTTTAGAGGGAAACTTTCCGCAGACAAAAAGAAGCTCGAAGGAAAACGACTTTTTCAGGCCCATGCTTTTAGCAAGGCCGGGCAGCATTTTGGTTCGCGAGTGTTGATTGATAAAGACGGATTTATTTTTTTAAGCGTTGGCGAGCGCAATGACCGCGACCGCGCTCAGGAACTTACGAATCATCAGGGAAAAATCCTGCGCTTAACGAAGGAGGGCACAGCACCTTCCGACAATCCATTTGTAAGCACGAAAGGGGCCTTGCCGGAAATCTGGAGTTATGGGCATCGCAATCCGCAGGGAATGTCGTTTGACAGCGAGGGAGCGCTCTTAAGTGCGGAGTTCGGTCCACGCGGCGGGGATGAAGTCAACCTGGTGGAGAAAGGAAAGAATTACGGATGGCCGGTTGTGACCTACGGTAAAGAGTATTGGGGGCCATCGATTGGAGTGAAGTCCAAGGCTGGAATGATGCAGCCGCTTTATTACTGGGTGCCATCGATTAGTCCTTCGGGCCTGATGATATACAACGGTTCTGCTTTTCCAAAGTTTAGTGGAAACCTTTTTCTTGCAACACTTTCAGGTGAGCATCTTCACCGTATTGTCATCGCTAAGGACAGGAAAATGCAGAAGGAAGAAAATCTTCTGACAGATTTAGAGGAGCGTTTCAGACAGGTAAAAACCGGCCCAGAAGGTTTTATTTATCTCTCGACTGATAGTGGAAAAATCCTGCGAATGAAACCTGTTCCGTAAGTTACTGCCCAGTAACTGAAGTGAGCCTAGGCATTGCTTAGGCTCGTTCACTTTCCCATGACAAAGGCCTAAAAAAGGAAGAAAATCTACCTATATTTTCTTCTAATACTTCGAGGCCATATGTCAGTTACTATCACTAGAAATCCCAACCTCTCTAAATCCGGAAGCGGGCTGAGTTTTGAGCACCAATTGAAAAAAGAATTTGGTGAAACTTGGTGGACAGGACTTCCTCCTGAAAAATGCCCGGGCTTTGACCAGGAAAGAAACTGCCTGGTAGCGCTGCCACTTCTTAATTTAAAAACGGCCACCAGAGAAGACATTCTCGCTTACTTTAATAACTCATGGACGCTTACAGAATTGCTTTTTCAAAGTTTGAAAGTTGAGGAAGCTTATATCAGACCGCCTTATCATGCGCTAAGACACCCATTGATTTTTTATTACGGCCACCCCGCCGTGCTTTATATCAACAAACTCCGCATTGCTGGTTTCCAGAAAGACCCGATCAATATCTATCTGGAAAAAGTTTTAGAGACTGGTGTTGATGAAATGAGCTGGGATGATATGTCGAAGAACGAAATGGCGTGGCCGAGTGTCGCTAAAGTTCACGGCTACCGCAAAAGCATTTACGACATTATTGTAAACCTTATTAAAACTCATCCGGACTTAAACAGTGTGAATGATTTTAATCAGGGCTCACCATGGTGGGCGTTGTGGATGGGGATGGAGCACGAGAAGATTCACTTCGAGACTTCAAGTGTATTGATGCGCGAGCTTCCGGTCGAATATCTTGAAACTCCTAAATACTGGGCGCCTCTTCACCCGTCAAAAAATTCTCCGCACACGTTAATAGAGAATTCGTGGGTAAAAAAGAACGGCGGCAAAGTTGAGATTGGAAAACCTGCTGCTACTGAATCATATGGCTGGGACAATGAATACGGCCACCGCACAGTGGATGTTAAGGATTTTGAGTACACTAAACACCAGATCACCAATGGTGAGTACCTGGATTTCGTTTCGAGTGGAGCTTACATCAATGATAAGTTCTGGGCGCCGGAAGGATTGCAGTGGAGAAAATTCAGGAACACGAAACGCCCGACGTTCTGGGTGGGAGTGGGGCCGGAAGGGACACACCAGTATGAGCTAAGAACTATTTTTGAGATCATTCCTATGCCGATGAGCTGGCCGGTGGAAGTCAATTACCACGAGGCGATTGCTTACTGTAACTGGAAAACAGATCTGGATAAAACAAAACTTAAATACCGCCTGCTTACTGAGGCGGAGTTCACTCTTTTAAGACCGAATGTCAAAGACCCGGTTTTGCAGAAGATGCCTTACAAAAATTTTAAGGGCTTCAGCGACTATCAAAATGCATACAAAGAAAATTTCAACTTCCTTTGGTCATCACCGAAAGAGGTTGGAGATGAATTGTTCGGGAACACCTGGCACTGGGTGATGGACCAGTTCAATCCACTTGATGGGTTCAAGGTCGACGCTTTATACGACGATTTCTCCACTCCTTGTTTTGATGGAAAACACCAGATGATTCTTGGCGGGTCCTTCATCAGCTGCGGCCATGAGGCCAGCCACTGGGCGCGCTTTCATTTCCGTCCGCATTTTTATCAGCACTCTGGTTTCAGGATGGCCGCGACTCTTGATGGATCGGCAGACAATGGCGCCACTTATCTTTTAAAGACCGAAGGCTACATTCACGAAAGACGCACCAACATCCTTGATCAGATGAATGAAAAAGACTGGTGGAAAAAAATTGATCAACCCCTGGAGATGAATGCGGATGAAATGAAATCTGTTTTCGCTCAGACTGAAGCAGAAGTGATGAAGTTCATGGTTGAGCTGCCGTCTAAATCACCGATGGGCTCGGCCCACGACCCGGCGGTAAATGGAATGAAAAAAGACTTCATTATTCCTTACCAGGCCACGAAGAATTTTCCAGCGCATCCGGAGAGTTACAAAAATTTAATGAAGATTATTTTTGAAGATATGGCCGGATACTCACAGCTTCCAGGGCACCCTGGATTTGCTGCCTATGTGGCCGGAGCAGGGAATTTTATTTCTAATACCGCACAATTGATTGCTCAGACCCTAAATCCATTTACCGGGCACTACATGATGGCGCCTGGATTGGTGACACTTGAAATGGAAGTCATCAAATGGTTCCAGACGATGGTGGGTTATGATGTCGTTTCATCTCAAGGCTTTTTAACCACCGGCAGCTCGCTGGCGAGTTTAAGTGCGCTGGCCATGGCCCGCAAAGAGAAGATCACCGGATATGATTATTCAAAAGTCACGGCCTACACTTCAAGTGATTCACACCACTGTATCGCCAAGGCATGGGCAATGCTCGGACTTAAAAAAGAGAACCTGAGGCTTATTCCGGTTAAGAATTTCAAAATGGATACAAAACTTTTAGGTGAAAAAGTTGAAGAAGACATTGCACGTGGATTTAAACCTTTTATGGTTGTGGCCACTTTGGGTTCAACTAAAACCGGGTGTGTGGATTCACTTCAGGAAATCCTTCCTGTCGCTAAAAAACACAACCTGTGGGTGCATGCCGACGGCGCTTACGGCGCGCTTTTCATGCTGACAGAAAAGGGGCGTGAGTTATTAAAAGGAATTAATGAAACGGATTCAGTGGCGCTCGATCCGCACAAAGCGCTTTCGATTCCTTATGGAACCGGATGTCTTCTGGTGAAGAACAAAGACCACATGCTTTTTGATTATCTATCAGACGACTCTTATATGCCGCCTCGTCCGGCCGATCAGGTGGATTACGCTGACATCACTCCGGAGCTCTCGCGCGACTTCAGAGGTTTGCGTGTATGGCTTCCTTTAAAAACTTTGGGAGTCGGTCCTTTCCAGTTAAACCTGGAAGAAAAACTGAAACTTTCCGAGTGGCTTGCCAGTGAGATCGAAAGACTTCCTGAGCTGCAAATCATTTCAAAACCAGAACTTTCGATTCTCACATTCGCTCATAAAAAAGGGGATGCTGAGACTAAGAAGTTAATGGAGAAAATTAATAATAAAGGAACGCTGTTTTTATCGTCGTGTACGATCGATGGAAAAGTGGCGATTCGTTTCTGCTTGTTAGGCTTCAGGCTGCACTACGACCGCCTGGAAAAGGCCCTGGCAGAAATCAAGACGATGTTATGATCGGGAATTTTAAATCAGCTTTTTATCAGGGGAGTGAGCGGATCCATTTAAACAATGGAGGTCTTGCTCCCATCTCAAAACCTGCCCGCGATAAAATTGTTTATTGGGGGAATCGCTTTTACGAGGAAGGTTTTTATACCGACCACGATTACATGAACGATGTCCTGCATTCACGTCAGTCGCTCGCAAAACTGATCGGATGCGAGGCCACAGAGATTGCTTTTTTCCAAAGCACAGCAGGCGGCGTGAGCCAATTGGCGATGCAGTTTCCGTTAAATGCCGGCGATGAAGTGATTATGTGGGCCGAAGAATACGGCTCTCATCTTTACCCGTGGCAGGAAGCCTGTAAAAGAAAAAATGCTAACCTTGTCTTAGTACCATCAGAAAAAAATCTCGCAACTCCCTATGAAAAAATAGTGGAGAAGATTACAGATAAAACAAAGATCATCGCTGTCTCATGGGTGCAGTTCTTAACCGGAGCGCGCACAGACATTGAAGCATTGTCGAAAGTGACTAAGGAAAAAGGGATCTTTTTATTTGTCGATATCATCCAAGGCCTGGGGCTTCACCATTTTAATATGAAGAAGTGGGGAGTGGATGCAGTTGCGGGCGGAAGTCACAAATGGCTCTTTAGTCCGGTAGGTGTTGGTTACCTGGCGATTGATCAAAAACATATCGGTAAAATCAAACCTCACAATGTGGGCTCTTATACGTTCGGGACCTGTGATGACCCGACTAGTTTGGAGTGCATTCCGAAACTGGATGCTTCGAAGTTTGAAGCTGGCTCAAAACAGGTTTTAGAAATCACGGCACTAGGGGCTTCGGTGGATTTAATCCTCGAGACGGGGGTTGCGGCGATTGAAACAGAGACCATCCGTATGGCGAAACTCTTGCGTTTGGGGCTGGAGCAAAGAGGGTATGAAGTGCATTCACCTTACGATTTAAAACACCACCAGACACCGATGGTGAATTTCATCCCAAAGGCGACAACAGTTGAGTGCCTGAGATCTCTGCCGTGCAATTTTGCAATCAGAGGGCCGGGAGTAAGGCTCAGTCCTGCTGCTTTCACAACTGAAGAAATGATTGAAAGAGTATTGGGAGTTTTATGAAGATACTAGTCCTGGGTGGCACCAGATTTTTTGGAACTCATTTAGTGAAGTCTCTGATTGAAGAAGGGCACGACATTATTGTGGCCACCAGGGGAAACCAGGATTTCTCTTTTAAGAATCAGGTACGCTTTGAAAAAGCTGACAGGCATAACCTGGATGACTTAAAAAGATTAGCAACCCTAGGGCCTTTTGATTTGATCTATGACCAGGTCTGCATGTCCGCAAAAAATGCCCATGATTCGTGTGTGGCCTTTAACGGCAAATGCAAAAGATACATTTTCACCAGCACGGGCTCCGTTTACAACCCGGAAAATGATATTGATCTTTTCGAGTATTATTTCGAGCAAGAAAAATACCCAATTAATCTTGAAGACACCAATCCTTATAATTATCAGGAGGCCAAGCGACAGGCCGAAGCGATTTTTAGTCAGCTCGCGCCTTTTGGAGTGGTGATGGTGAGATTTCCCATTGTGCTTGGAAAAGATGACTATACCAACAGACTTAAATTTCATGTGGACGCTGTAAAAAATCAGACAGAGATTTTCTTTCCGAATCTGGAGACAAAAATGGGTTTCATTCAGTCACATGATGCCGGAAAATTTTTGAACTATATCGGCAAACACACTTTTACCGGTGCTTTAAATGCCGTGGCTTCAGGCTATATCTCGCTTGGGGATATGATGAAGATGATCGAAGAGAAGGCCGGTAAAAAAGCGCAGTATGCAAAAGAGGCCACAGAGACAAACCATTCGCCTTTTGGATTTGACCGCGACTTCATGATGCCCAATAAAATGGCCGTCGCGAAAGGTTTTGAATTTGAAAATCTACACTATTTTCTACCAGAACTAATTGATCACTATCTGACACATCCAGCGTGACTACCCATTCTAATTTGGGTTTCTTAATACTCGCCTGGTTTTAGTAGAACTTTTCCTGTCTTTTTTTCTTAGTGTCGCCTTTGGCCTTTTTGGATTTAATCCTCTCATTCACTGAAGATTTTGTAGGTTTCGTTGGCTTTCGGACTTTGGGAGGAAGGGCGATTGTTTCAATCATCTCATGGAGTTTTTTCACGACTTCAGAAATGTTCATATGCTGAGTTCTGTGTTCCTGACTGACTAGAGTCAGGACTCCTTCTGCGCTTACTTTATTTCCGTACTTTTTTAAGAATCTCTCGATGACCACCGGAGGCAGAACTTTTGTCTCACGAACATTCCAGTGCAGAGTCGCTTTGGTATTAACCTTGTTAACATTTTGTCCGCCAGCGCCGCCGCTGCGGGAAAAGGTTAATTCATATTCTTGCTCAGGGATGTTGAATTTATACATAAAAAAAGTGTAAATTGAATTATGGACAAAAACCAGCAAATTGAAGACCTCATTCTCTCGACGCTTTCATTTTATGAACCGATGTCGTTTTCTAAAATCGTCTTCGATATGCCGACGGAGTTTTTGCGTGAGCATGGTGACTTCGACCGCGACCAGATGCTTTTGATTTTAAGCTCCCTCGAAAAAAGGGGAATAGTCAGAAAAAGCGGGCAAGGGACAGAGGCCCAATGGCAGAGAATCCATAAAAAGCGCCCTTTTTGGAAGAAGTTTTTTCCCTTTTAAAACCCATTCTCCCTCTGCCTAAACAAGACCATCATACAATCCGAAAAAGTCTCCAAGTGTCTTTAATGGAGGTTTATATGAAATTTTTGGCCCTATTAGTTCTATCAATTGCTAGTTTCCAGGCCGTTGCAAATGAAAGCGGGTATTTATACCAAGGTAAGAAACACGTTGTCTGGGCCGATGGCGAGAAAAAAGGAGAATACCCTCAGGAAGTCCGTAAGCCTGCTAATTTCGTGGCCAATAAAGGTGCTTTCTCAGACACAATTCGCTACGAAGTTGATTCCGCAAACGGGATCGTTTGTTACTGGAAAAATGCTTCAAGCTCAGATACGCCATTAACTTGCGTAAAAAAATAGATTTTACCCTGTAAACTTAACCATACTCATTGCCAGAAAGAAGCGTTTTGCATACTTTCTGGCCTATGACTAAAAATCCTGAAATCTCTACAGTTTCCCCTGATGACCTGCCTATTACGGCCTGGTTGCCTACGACTTTAAAAGAAGCGAAGAAGCGCGGCTGGGAAGAGCTCGATGTAATTCTGGTGACAGGAGACGCTTACGTTGATCATCCGGCCTTCGGGACCGCAGTTATGGGACGAATCCTTGAATCAATGGGGCTTCGTGTGGCGATCATCTCACAGCCAAACTGGCGTGATGACCTTCGCGATTTTAAAAAATTTGGAGCGCCAAAATATTTCTTCGGAGTGACTTCGGGGAATATGGACTCAATGGTGAACAAATACACAGCGGGAAAGCGCCTGCGTTCAACCGATGCTTACACTCCGGGTGGATCTCCTGATTTCAGACCTGACTACGCCACAACAGAATACACTCGCATTCTAAAAAAATTATACCCTGATTCTCCGGTTATGATCGGAGGGATTGAAGCGTCTTTAAGACGAGTCACTCATTACGATTTCTGGTCGGATAAATTAATGCCGAACATTCTTTCAACTTCGGGCGCGGACCTTTTAGTTTACGGAATGGGTGAGCAGCCGATGAGGGACCTGGTGAAGCTGGTGCTTTCAGGTGTGCCGTTTAATGAAATTAGAAATATCCCTCAGACCGCTTTTTTAATCGATCAGAAAGATAAACTCCCATTGGGAAATCCTGGTTGGGATGATTTTGAATTAACTTCGCACGAAGTGTGTTTGAAAGACAAAAAAGCTTACTCGAAAAACTTCATGTATGTTGAAGTAGAGTCTAATAAACAATACGCCAATAGATTATTGCAAAAAGTAGAAGGTAAAACTTTAATCATCAATCCTCCTTATCAGACCATGACGGAGAGTGAGATCGATGCCTCTTTCGATTTGCCATACACCAGGTACCCTCACCCAAAATATAAGGACAGAGGGCAGATCGCCGCTTACGAAATGATTAAGTTCTCACTCAATACTCACCGCGGTTGTTTCGGTGGATGTTCGTTCTGTACCATCTCTGCTCACCAGGGAAAAATGATCGCCAGCCGCTCAAAAAACTCGGTAATGAAAGAGCTGGATCAGATTGCAAAAATGAGTGACTTCAAGGGATACATCAGTGATATGGGCGGACCGTCGGCCAATATGTATCAGATGAAAGGTATTGATCAGGCCCATTGTGATAAGTGTGCGGCCCCATCATGTATTTTCCCGGTGATCTGTAAAAACCTCGATACTAATCCGCAGAAGATGACTGAACTTTATAAAGAAGTCGCCAAACACCCGAAGGTTAAAAAAGCTTTCGTGAGTTCAGGGCTTCGTTACGATCTGATGTTTAACGAAAGATCGCTTGATCCAAAAAAAGACGCTGCCTACGTCGAGCAGCTTATTACTCACCACGTTTCAGGAAGAATGAAAGTGGCCCCTGAACATACAGAGGACCACGTTTTAAAATTCATGAGAAAACCTGCCTTTCATTATTTCGAAACTTTTAAAAGAAAGTTTGAAGAGATTTCATTGAAGAAAGGGCTTCGTCAGGAACTTATCCCGTATTTTATTTCCTCTCACCCGGGAACGACACCGGAAGATATGGCAAAGCTCGCGGTGAAAACCAAAAAACTGGGTTACCGCCTGGAGCAGGTTCAGGATTTCACGCCGACACCGATGACTGTGGCGACTGAAATTTATTATTCTGGGTACCATCCATACACACTTAAAGAAGTGAAGACAGCTATCACACTTGATGAGAAAACCCGTCAAAGGAATTTTTTCTTCTGGTATAAGCCGGAAAATAAAAACTACGTGAAGAACTACCTGGCGAAGAATAAACTTTTTGATTTAACCAAAGAACTTTTTGGTTAAGGAAAATTGACCTTGATAAAATCGTCGATGTTCACGTTCTCAAGCACTACCGATTTTAATTCTGTTTTGATGTAGTCCACTTCGGCAGCCGTCAGTGGCCTTTTCTCACGGGGCACAGTCCAGCCCCAGTTCCATTGGTATTTATTTTTGATCGGTGAGTGATGGCCGGCGCGCACACCGGAGTAGATCATAAGTGCCCAGTTTTCACCGGCCACTTTCTGTACACAAGCACGCAGACGCAAATCACTTGCATCCATATCGCTTTCACTTCCACCAAACCAGTAGCGTAAATCGTGCTCTGAGCAACAGTGTTTCCAGAGGCCCGGGCGGGAAAAAGTCCCGTCGGCAAACAACGTGCATCCATCGCTCTCGAAGGTCTTGAGCTTGATTTCCGCTCTTAAGCTCGGTGCAGTAAGAAGAAGGGCGAAAAGACAGATGATTTTTAAGTTATTCATTGGCAAATTCTAACCCGGTTTCTGAAGGATGGGTAGACGGAATGGCTAAACATATCTAAGCTATTAAAAAATGGAGTTTTAATGGACTTAAAAGATTTAAAAGAGAATACCCTTAGCGCAGAGAATTTAAAAGATATTGAAGAGCGCTTAAAAGAAATCAAAGACCGCACCAGTGAGTTTGTGCAAAAGCATCCGCTCACATCAATCGCCATCGCAGTAGGGATTGGTTATATCCTCGGAAAGATTTTTTCAGGAAGACGCTCATGACAGATTTATTCAAACTAGGGGAGTTTTTCCTTAATTATTTTTTAGGTAGAGGAAATATGATCGGGCAGAAATCCCTGGAGATTTCTGCCGAAATTCTCAATCAGATGCGCAGGGTTTTAATCCTGGTGGTGTTGACGATCGGAAGTCTTGCCCTTTTTTGTATGGGGATGAGTTATCTGATCGAAAGATTTTTAAATAACCTCGATAATGGTGAGGCACTTTTCACTCCGTCAATTTGGTTTATTCTGGTCTTCCAGCTTGTCTGTGTCGGGATCATGATCTACGCCACCAACAAGAATAACTGGCTGGATATTTTTAAGTCAGAGAAAAAAGAGGAGTTGCCTCAGCAGCCTGGAGTGATGGGCAGTCAGCTGGAGTCAGTGATCAGCCTTCTGGTATTGGATTTTATAAAAGAGAGAGAGTCCAAAAGGGCCAACAACCAAAACAACAATCAATCGAATTCATAAATACAGGATGCATAGATGAGTAACGGATTTCATGAGTTATTTTTTAAGAATTTCTTCAAGTTGGCGACAGCATTTTTAATCGCAGTGGGGTTTTTATATATTCTAAGTCCTTTTATTTTCGCTTTTTTCTTTGGAGGAATGTTCGCCCTTGGCATAAGTCCATTTATTAACACGTATATGGCCAAATACAAGTGGAGTAAGAAAAAGGCGCTGAATGTGACATGCACGGCTCTGTTTTTTCTGGTGGCCGTTCCTATGGGAATTTTTGGAATGCGTGGAACCAAAATTATTTCTGAGTTTTTTTCAAAGCAGTCTGTGACCAACCTAACTCAGCAAACGCAGGAAAAAGTTTATCACTACATCGACCAGTTGGCAGTAAGTAATCATCTTGACAGCGATATGGTAAAGGAAAAATTTAATGCTTTCATCAATTCCGCTGCAACATTAGTCTTTAAGGTTTTTAGCGATATGTTGACCCAAGTCCCTGATCTACTTTTAGGGTTATTGGTAATGAGTTTGTCTTTCTATTTTTTCCTACTTAAAGAAAATGACATCCGGGTAGTCTTTGACCGTTACTTCTATTTTTCTAAAGACCACTCTAATCGTTTTATTTCTGTATTGAAATCTAGCTGCCGTGAGGTTTTTCTCTCAAACGTCATCACTGGTATTATGCAGTCGACGATCGTTTCTCTTGGAGCGCTGGCCTGCGGGTTAGGGGATTTTTATATTGTCTTCTTTTTAACTTTCATCATCTCTTTCATTCCTGTTGTCGGAGCTGCACCAATGGCCTTTTTCCTGGCCGCCCTGGCGTTTATCGATAAGAGGATGGGAGCAGGAATTGCGATGACCGTAATTGGAACGATCACAGGGCTTGCCGATAATGTTGTCAGACCATACCTGGTGAGTTTAGGAGAAGTGGAGGTTCCGGCTTTTATCGGATTCCTGGCCGTAATTGGTGGTGTTTACGTGATCGGGTTGCCTGGACTATTTGTCGGCCCATTGTTGGCTTCACTCGTTTACGGTGCGCTTCCGATTATCGTGGAAGAGTATTTTCCATCGGACGAATCTAAGATTATTAAATCTTCTGATGAGATTGTGTGAAAAAACCGCTGATATTTGTCTTTGCGATTGTTGTTGTCACGCTTGTTTTGAAATACCAGGTCCCTGAGCTCGAAATGCTTGAAAACATCTCAAGCATCAAAAGCTATCATGACAGATGGCTTAACTTATACGAGCAAAAACCGCTAGAAATCCCTCTGATCTTTCTAGGCTTCAATACATTAATGGCGGCATTGCCTGTGCCGGGTATCTCGATGATTAGTTTCATCGGTGGAATGCTTTTTGGTTTCTGGCAAGGGGCCTTATTCACGTCCCTTGCAACTGCGATCGGGAATCTTCTGGGGTTTTTTATTGCCCGTTATTTTCTGCAGGATTGGGTGCTTCGAAAATATGGAGAGAGCACCAGAATATTTAAAGAGGAATGGCAGAACGATGGGGTGCTCGCACTATTGTCTTTCAGACTCTTTCCTTTTATTCCTTCCTTCGTCGCGAATTTGGTCATGGGGGTTTCTAATCTTCATTGGTGGACATTCTTCTGGGCAAGTTGGGCGGGGCGAATCCCGATGGTCGTAGTGTACACCTGGGCCGGAGTGCAGTTTGCCAAAATACAAGGTTTGGAGGATATTTTAAGTCCAAAAATTGCAATGGCCTTTATCTTTCTGGCCTTGCTTCCATGGGCGTTTAAATTAGTAAAATCCAAAACGGCCCCACGATAGTGGAACAGTTTCCATACTATTTGTAAGCTCTTTCGTACTGAGGAGGCACATGTGGTTTTTCACCAAAGTGAAGAGCGGCATTAATCGGCCAGTTCGGATCGCGTAGTAATTCGCGGGCCAGTAAGATCACGTCAGCTTGGTTGTTTTTTAATATTTCCTCTGCCTGATCAAACTCAGTGATAAGTCCAACCGCGCCGGTCACAATTCCTGTCTCTGCTTTGATTTTTTCAGCGAAGGGAACCTGATAACCTGGAGAGAGAGGGATTTTAGCTGTTGAGACATTTCCTCCGGAGGAAACATCAATCAAGTCAATTCCGATTTTCTTTAATTCTTTAACCAAGGTCACACTGTCATCTGGAGTCCATCCGCCTTCTGTCCAGTCTGTCGCTGAAATCCTGAAGAAGACTGGAAGGTGCTGCGGCCATAATTCACGCAGTGATTTGGCCACGAGAAGCGGAAGGCGCATTCTGTTTTCCAGCGATCCACCGTACTCATCAGAGCGGTGATTTGAAAGAGGAGAAAGGAATTGATGAAGCAGGTATCCGTGGGCCGCATGGATTTCGATGATTTCAAAACCTGCTTCCAATGCCAGTCTCGCAGAATGTTTGAAGCTTTCGATGACTTCACTGATTTCCTGATGAGAAAGTGCTTTTGGTTTTCTGTAGTGATCAGAAAAGCTCTCTGCACTTGGGGCCACAACTTCCCATCCACCTTTATCAAGCGCAAGTAGTGCCCCTCCATTCATCGGTGTTTTCATGGAAGCTTTTCTTCCTGCGTGGGCAAGTTGAATTGCCGGGATTGAGCCTTGCGATTTTATGAAAGCGGTGATGGGTTTAAGTGCCTGCGCCTGCACCTGATTGTAAAGCGCCAGGCAGCCGTCTGAAATTCTTCCTTCTGCTACAATGCCGGTCGCTTCAACAATGACAACGGCAGCTCCTCCAGAGGCCCTCGCACCCAAATGAACCAGGTGCCAGTCGTTGGCGATTCCGTTGGTGGCCGAGTACATACACATCGGAGCGACGATAATGCGGTTTCTTAACGTCAGGTCTCTAAGTTTAAGTGGTGAAAGTAATTTTGTTGTCATTGCTCATCCTCTTTAAAGTTTGCTTGGCAAGTAGGAGGTTTAAATGATTAAGGCTCTTTTACCAGACTGACAAGATACGGGCCTTCTTCAACCGCAATGGCCTTAGAATAAGCGACTCGCATTTTGAAAGTTGGTCCAAAGATGACGAAAGTATGGAATTCTCCATTTTCTCCGGCCGGGTCAATTTCCTTGGGAAGTCTTTCCAGGTAATGTTCATTAAACTCACAGGCGAGAAAATCATAGCCTAACTTATCTGCCATAACGGAAGTGACCAGGGCCTTGTGTCCGGTTTGCAGAAATTTGTGAGCGAGGTCTTTGGTTGAGTGACCCCAAAGCGGAAAGAGCGCTTTCATATCAATTTTTGCCAGCATTTTTTCTTTGAAGTCTTTTAATTCTTGCAGGTTGATATCGCCGAATGCGACGGTTTTAATTCCGCGTTTGGTGAACATGGAAAGAATTTTTGTCACTTGCTCGATGTATTCTTCATTGGTCGCATTTTCAGGTAAAAAAATTCTTTGGAGCGGAAGCTTCATCATCTTTGCCTGCTCAACCACCAGGACATCCGGAATGCCGTGAAACTGCACCCGGCTGGTTTCGCGGTTGAAGGTGGTCACTAAACTTACCACTTCATATTGGGGGTTGTTTTGCAGTTCATGAAGGGCCAGAGCACTGTCTTTGCCTCCACTCCAGAATAATAAGACTTTTTCTTTTTCCATAGAAGGGAATTATCCCATAGTTACGGCCAAAAGTTGACTAAAAAAGAGGGTTTAATTAACTCAAATATTTCCGATATGTAAGGGATGAAATGGCCTCTGTTTTTACTTCTATTCTGTTTATTTTCATGTGCTTTCACAGGACGCTTTCCAGCGGCCGAAAGTGATGAGCTGCATGTGGTGCTCGACATCGACTGGACTATAGCTTCCGAAATCAAACATCCCCACAATTTCAAGAAAGAGCAGGCGAGGATGATTGAAGTCCAGGGTAAAACTTACTTCAACAAT
>JBEIPI010000088.1:0-12564 GCA_040377165.1 Bacteriovorax sp. | reverse complement strand
CGGATCCAGAACACCTGAGTGCCGAGAAATATGGGGTGTGGGGAATGAAGAAATTCATGGGACGTGAGTATATGGGAATTCTCCGTACAACATTTATTATTGGAAGTGATGGAAAACTCAAACATATAATGGATGATGTCAAGACTAAGACTCATCATGACGATGTGCTTTCTCTAGTCAGTGCTCTTTAATTTTGTTAAATTTTAGGCTCCATTTACTTCTTAGGGAGCCTTTTCATGAAATTGATTCTTTCATTGCTATTTGTTTTAGTGGCGATAAGTGCGCAGGCGAAGTCTGTGCAGATTATGTCGTACAACGTAGAAAATCTTTTTGATGCCAAACATGACGAGGGCAAGAACGACTGGAGCTTTCTACCTAAAGACACTGCCGGAAAAAGCGAAGCCTGCGCAAAAGAAAAAAGTAAATTTAGAAGAAATGAATGTTACAGCGCTGACTGGACTGAGGAAAAAGTCGAAATGAAGATTGCTCAGGTCGTGGATGTGATCACTAAGGAAAGAGCTGGAACACCGGATTTCCTGGGACTAATTGAAGTTGAAAATCCGGAAGTCGTAGGGCGTCTGGGAAAAAAATTAGGCTACGAAAATCTGGAAATGACCAGCAGTCCGGATTTCCGCGGAGTGGATGTCGCTCTTTTATACAAGACTTCAGACGATATCAAAAAAATCTCGCGAGCCGAACATAATGTACCAGTTGATTATCCTTCAAGAAATATTCTGGAAGTGGAGTTTACGGTTGGAGGACAGCCGCTGACAATTTTCGTGAATCACTGGCCGAGTTTAGCTAACCCTGATTCATGGAGAATCAAGGCCGCTGAAGTCCTGGCAAACAGAACCAAAGAAATCCTGGCGAAGAATCCCAATATGAGCATCGTTGCGATCGGAGATTTCAACACCATCGATGAGAATAACCCGCACCCTTTCAAAACTGTTCTTTACAAAGACAACCTTTATTCTGATCTGGCCGAAGCTTATAAAGCGGACAAGTCGATCAGCGACGAAGTGAAAAAGAAAATGCCAGCAGGAACTTACTATTATCCTCCAAAAGAGCAGTGGAATATGCTCGACCATATTTTTTACACCAGCGCCCTAAAAGACGGCAAAGACCTGGAGCTTGATGTAGGAAGTTTTGAAATTTATCTTCCAGCATTCGCATTAAAAGAAGTGAAGATCGGCCAGGGCAGAGAAGATGAAAAGGACCTGAAAGTTTTCATGGCACCAAAAAGATTTGAGCCAGAAGCTAAAACAAGAGACCAGATGGGATTTTCGGATCACTTCGCGGTTGTTGTAAAACTTAATTACCCGGAACCAAAAGCTGCTCCGGCCCCTGAAAAGAAAGCTGAAGCTAAAAAAGTGAAAGCTAAAAAGAAGAAATAATGAAAGTGGTTTGCCTTTTACTCGCATCTTGGGCCCTTCCTGTTTATTCAGCAGTGATTGAATATAAAAACGTCGATTACTTTAAAGTGGTCCCGGTTGAGATAAAAGGCAAAACCTATCAAGCGATCATTGACTCAGGCTCCAATATAAATGTCCTTTCCGGCGAATTAAAAGACCTGGTCAAGGATGAGAAGTCTGTAGCTGAAAAGCAAGTCAACACCGCCAGTGGAACGCAAAAGGCGCAGAGTTTTAATCTGCTCACCACTCTCGCGGGTAAAAAGAACAAGTTGAATTATATCCTCGGCAATACCAAAGTCTCTGGGGATTGTTGTGATCTTATTATTGGGAAAGAATGGTTTGATAAGCATCGCATTTTTATCCAAGGCTCAACTTCAAAAATCTATGTAGATGAAGTTTCAATGCCATTTCCAAAAGATGTGAGACCATTGGTATTAACCACAGACAAAGATAAGAAAGAGATTGTAGTTGATTGCCGTGTGGCCAAAAGAGCGACTGAGTGCCGCCTGGATTTTGGCTCTCTTCAGGCCTTTGAATTGAACACATCACTGGCCAAAGAAATCATCAGTGAAGATGAAGGGGTTTCTCTAGAGTCAATGCTGCAAAATGGTTTGTCGGTTGCTAATTTGCCAATGCAATTAGGACCGATTGATTTCGGTGGCGCAGTCCCAATGCTTTACCATTCGGCAAAAAATGATTCTGTCCTTTCAAAAGGATTTGTTGGAGTGAATGTTGGAGCTCCGGTGCTTAATTCTTTTGATTCTTTTTTTGATCTTGCTAAAAACAGAATCGAACTCTATCCAAAGAGTTTCCCTCCACAGGTGGCCGTCAATAAATGGTGGGTGCTCTTGAAAGAATCCGAAGCTTCAGGAGTGGTTGTTAAATCGGCCTTGGTTGGTGGATGCGCTGAAGAGCGTGGGATAAAAGTCAACGATCGTTTGCTTGAGATTAATGGTATCGTAAAACCTACAGCAACTTTGGCCTATCATTTGTTTGAAGACCCGGCAGTCGTCAACTACAAAGTTAAGATCGAAAGAAATGGACGAGAGTCAGAGTTGAATCTTAATTGCTCTTCTCCTATGCCAGAAAAGAGGGTTTACCCTTCTTCTTTCTATGGTCTTCGCGAAGCTCACGATAAGGCGAGCGCAGCCATTAATTTGCCAACGAAGGCCTATGATTATGCCCGTATGGTTACGACCAACATTGAAGCGAACTTCTCATTTAGTGAAGCGCAGGGGATAGAGGCGTTTGAGTTTTTATTTAAGAATTTTAAGATACCGCTGAAATTTATCGATAACAAAATCAAAGTCGAAGGTGTGAGCCTAAAAGGAAAAGAGTGGGATTTTGATGAGGACTCAACGGCCGCTAGTTTTTCTCTGGGAAAAGGCTGCCCTAAGATCAGTAAAGATATCGTGATAAAGTCCTCTTCGCCTAATCATATTAGCTGGAGAAGGCGCTTCTCTGGTTGTGGTAAAACTCTTGTTCTCGATCAGAATCTTTATTTTTATATTAAAGAAGCAGCGGCCATCCTGCCTGAAAATGCCTTCGGGTATTTGCGTGATCCGGAAACGGGAGTGCCTTTTCGTTGGAAGAAAAAGATCATGCTGGCCATTGATGACAGCTTTCCGACAGAAGAGCGCGATGATTTAATCTGGGCCATCAGGCTTTATCAAACTAAAGCTCCATTTCTGAAACTTGATTTTCAGCGGATTCCTCTTTTAAAGAATTCTCCGGATAAAACTGATGTCCATGGAGTTTATGATTATGGCGCTGATCATTCAGGCCATCTTTATGACCGCTCTCAGCGTTTTGCTGTGGCCACTATTGCTGGCCATCCAAATACCGGGGAAATTATCGATGCGGATATCGTTATCAGAAGAGTAGAGCTGCTTCAGTTTGAGAAAACTCTCGATGAATTAATTGAAGCACAGGCGAAAAAAGCTTCGCCTGAAATCAGAGGCAAACTGCAAAGCTACAGGTCCCAAAAGATGCAGCAGATGAGGCGAAATTTGTTTTTACATGAAATTGGCCACTTTCTTGGGCTGGCCCATAATTTTTCTGATAAAGAAAAATCGATTATGTCATATGAGATGCTTACGGATCTTTCCAGCTACGATATTGCTGCACTTGAATTCCTTTATACTGGTAAAAAACCAGATAAAGCCTACGAGTTTCAGCGTGCTAGCAATGCTCAGAATGGTTTTGAGTAGGCTGTTGTGAATTTTAATTTGCAACAGTCCCGAAGACTAATCGGGACGATTTCAGTATCTCTGCGAAGTTAAATCAACTTAAATTTTTAGAAGCACTGTAAATTGTAATCATTAGATTATTCCGTTTTGATTTAGTTTAGTGAGGAAAAATGCAGCGGTGTTTTGTTAAATGTAAAGAATCGGGCTTTACTTTGGTTGAGCTTTTGGTTGCGGTGGCCATCTCTGGCGGGGTCATTTTAGGGGCCATGGCAGTTTTCTCACAAGTTAATAAAGGAACACAGAGTGCGTATATAGATGGGAACATCTCAGAGACCGTGTTTGCTATCGATCAGGCCTTAAGTACAAAAGCTGGATGCATTGAAACTTTTGTGAAGCCCGGAAACGTAAAGCCGGGAGGAGCAGGGACAAAGATTGATAAGGTTTTCTTTAAAGAGAATTCAGTGCTTTTTCAAACAGGCTCACCAATTGGACAAATTGGTGCCTCTCACTCGGTGTCGATTGTTGATATGACGTTAAAAAATTATGTGCCGGCAGCCGTGAACCGGGGACTAGCGCATTTTGATATAACGATTAGAGCGAAAGGCAAAAAAGACTTAGTGAAAAAGATAGTAGTAGGACTCGAAGTTAAGAACGACCTGGTTGTTGGCTGTGTTAATCGAGGAGAGCCCACTACGGATTGTATTGGTTCATGGGGAAATTGTTCTGAGAAGTGTGATGGAGGGACTCAACAATATAATATTTCTTTACTGGAAAAAAATGGTGGGGAGTCTTGCTCAAATACAGATAAGGAAACCAGGGCCTGCAACACTCATTCCTGTTCGGCCTGGGTGACGTCAGCTTGGGGATCATGCACAGGTGGAAGTGGATTCTGGACATATGATAGCTGGGGAAGCTGTACGGGAAAGATGGTGAGTTCTACCGGCCCTTATTGTGATGGGACAACTTTTTATTTCTGTACTTCATGTGGTTGGGTAGGAACTCAGACGAAGAGTGCAACTTGTAATTTCTCTGCGAACTCAGGAACTCAAACCAGAGTTGTCACATGCCAAAAAAATGGTATTACTGTTGCCGACAGTGAATGCAAGGACGCAAAACCTGCTGTCTCTCAGCAGTGCACTCCTAGTAATTCAAGTGTATGTGGGCCACAAAACAATCCTCCAAGGAATTGTACTCCAAGCGAGCCTAATCCATGTACATTTACGGAAGAGTGTGCTCCACAAGGCCCATGCTAATTAAAGCGTGGTGCCCGTGCCCAGTTTTGATGAAGCTTCGTAAGCAGGCATTACTTGCGGAAGCATCTCCTGCAGGTGTGCCTTGCGGTCTTCGCTTGCCGGGTGAGTAGACAAAAATTTCATAGGAGCTTTACCGCCGGCCTTTGAAAATCTATCCCAAAAATTAACTGATTCGCGCGGGTCATATCCCGCCTTCGACATAAGGACTAGTCCAATCTCATCAGCTTCTGTCTCGTGGGCACGGGAGAAGGGAAGTGTGATTCCTACAGTTGCACCAGCTCCAAGAGCGGCCATGATCATTCCTTTTTTGGTATTATCCATTTTTGAAAGACCGACGACTGCAAGTCCTGCAAGGGCCGCGTTTGTTGCCATCTGCTGGCTCATGCGCTGGCCTCCATGACGTGCGATTGCGTGACCGATCTCATGACCCATAACGGTCGCAAGTCCGGCTTCGTTGACTGCGTATTTGAAAATTCCGGTATAGACTGCGACTTTTCCGCCGGGAAGGCAGAAAGCATTCGGTTCATCACTTTGCAGGGTTTTGAACTCCCATTTGAAATCCGGTTGATTGGCGACAGCGGCGATTCTTCTTCCGATTTCTTCAACCATTTTAGCTTCGCGTGTGCCTTTGACTTCTTTTTCTTTTGAAATGATTTCTTTATAGACTTCATCACCCTGCTGGTTTTCGGTCGCTGAGTTAGTTAAAAGAAATGCCTTCTTTCCTGAAACCGGCGTCGTCGAACAAGAGATGCTGAAAACAAGAAAAGATGCCAGAAGAATATTTTTCATACTAAACCTTTTTGATCCAAAATGATTTCATCAACCAATATTTCTATCTTAAATTTTTTAGAGCATTCATTAAGAATCTGCTCCATTTCCTTTTTTAAGAGTACATCACCTCGAAGTTGGATGTCTCTATACTGAGCGTGATGCGGATGTTCCAGGGTAGAGTAAAAGCAAATGCCATCGTTGGCCTCGAGCTGGAAATAGAAGAAGGCTGAATCTTCTTTGTTGAGTCTTATAATGTAGTGAAAAAGTTGACTGGATTGTTTCGACATATGGCCCTTAAAACACGTTTGACAAGCATTTGATCTGCTTTAGAATAAAAGTTAAGTTATCGCATTCACATTTACAAGTCATGGAGGACAAAAAGTGAAGAGGATTTATGCCAGGAAGGCCATAAACAGCGCTCTGCTATTATCTAGCACCCTGTTTCTCACTTCGTGTTCATCACTTTGGTTGCATCGCGATCAAACAGTTGATCAAGCTTTAAATGAGGGAGCTCAATCTCGCTCAACTGTTCCAAAAGAGCAGTATGATGAGCTCGCGAGAAAATATCAGGATCTTTTAAATCAATCTAAGAATTTAAAATCACAGGAAGTCGCTTCAGCTGTTTCGCCAGCTAATCCCGATGAGCAAAAAAAACCAGAGGCCGCTGCTGCTACAATGATTGATCCTTCTGAATTAGTCAGCAAGATCGACAGCGCGATTCCGGATGCACCTCAGTTAAATGGCGTAGATGTCATGGCCAAAAATGAAGAAAAGGCCGTTGTGATGCCGACGAGTTACGGCGTAAAAACCGTTAACAACACTGACGAAATTGATGACCAGATCTCACGCCTGCGTGAAGTACAAGAGTTAGTGAAAGTTAACAAGTTTGAGCAGGCATTGGTCATTCTTAAAGAACTTGAAGCTTCAAAAGAAAAACAAATTGTTGTCAGAGCAAAAATGATGCTTGGAGATTTGCTTTTCAATCAAGGAGAGTTCGACCTGGCCTCACAAGTATATGAAGAGATCATTGGAAAATACGCTTTCTCGGGTTTTGTTTTAAAGGCCCTGGGCAAGCTGGTTGTTTGCAGTGAAAAATTAAAGCAACCGGAAAAACAGGCGAAGTACTATTCACTGTTGCATGACTTTTTTGAGGCAACCTGATCACTTTTTAGGGTAGGCATAAAAAAATGGCAAGATCGTTAAATAAATATGTACTCCTTCTCTTACTGGCCAGCCTGGTTGGCGAGAGCACGCGCGCTCAGGATAGCGTGAGTGATCTTGAAGAAGTGAATGTTTATGAATCATTGAATCCCGCCAGCACAGGAGTAGAGTCTGCAAGTGGCAGCGATGTTCAGATGTCTAATCTCGAAGAACAAGATGACCTGCAGTCTTTGAAGGAAGATATCGGTGAAGTGGTTTTTGATAAAGAGCCGGCCAAGAGTGCACCTGCGACAACAGTAGAAGGGAAAGCTCCGGTTGAGACAGCTCCTGCAAGTGGTCCATTGAATGTAGTTAGTCCTAAAGGACAGAATGCCGATATTAGCGTTAATGAAAAAGCTCAGATCATCGCCGATGAGTCGGTTAATTTCGACGCAGGAAATGAAGAGAAGAAATTGCTGGAACTTTCTAAGTTCGTTCAGAATAAAATCACACCAAAAGAATGGGATGATCTGTCGATTAAGGCCAAACTAGAAAAATACGAAGTGCAAAAGGGCGATTATCTTTGGAAGATTTCAAAAAATCTTTTTGGTTCAGGCTTTTATTATTCAAAAATCTGGTCGCTTAATCCGCAGATTACTAACCCTCATGAGATTGAGCCCGGAACCATTCTTGCGTTTGATACAGGGGATGCGGATTCGTTTCCTCAAGTTCAGGTCGGTGAGTTCACTGATGATGAGATTGAAAGAGCGAGAACAGGTGGATCCTATACCAGCTCCGACGATAGAAACCGTCCGCCTTGGATTCAGGAGAGAAAAAGGCTCCTTGATCAGGGGGTGTATTTCCAGTTCGCCTCTGAAGAGACTTACGAGGACCTAGAGCGCCTGGAAAAACAACAGCGTATTAATGAATACGAAAAATATGATCCGCCTCTGTCAGATATTGCGATCAAAGAGCCATCTGATGCCTATGATAGTGCAGGGTTTGATAAATCAAATAAAATTGTCTTTAACTACAAAGAAGGATTTTTCTTAAATACTTTCATAACGACTAACGTCGTTCAGGACCTTGGCTCTATTAAGGCCATCGCTAAAGAAGGCATTTATATTTACAAACATGACACAATTTATGTGAACTTTGATAAATCGACCAAGGTTAAACCAGGGGACTTGTTCTCTGTTTATACAGCGGGCGGAGAGGTCAAGCATCCGGTTTCCGACCGTTCCGGCTTCCAGTACACAACCACAGCTCAGATCAAGGCCATTAGGAAGATTGATGACGTTTGGGAATGTATGGTGGTTGACCAGTCGGGCTTAGTTCAAAGAAAAGACCGCATAACGATTTACACTCCGAAGATCGGAAAGATTGCAAAAACTTTCTCTCGTCGTAATGTTGAAGCGGCCGTGATTGGAAGCTACCGCGACTCCATTTCGGGAATGTCCTACGGAGATGTTGTTTATATCGACCGTGGGCGCGCAGACGGCGTTGAGCTTGGGAATATTTTTGATGTTTATTCGTTTGTTGACCGCGGGACAATGAGAAAAATCACTCCAAGCCCGACCTATAAAATCGGTGAATTGACTGTTATTAATATCACCGACAATTTTGCTACGGCCTTGATCACCGGCTCAATTAATGAAATCTCTTTAGGAAGCATCGCAATTACCAGAACGATGGAAGAGCAGGCAAGAAGTCTTCGTCTTAAAAATAAAGACAAGTTAAACGATGTGAAGAAGCTCGAAGGCAAAGCTCTCGACGAGTTAGACGTAGAGTTAAACCTTGATGATGTTAGCCAAGATATTCTGAATAAAGCTGATAAGATTCAATTAACGGAAGACGAACTAGAAGAGCTGGAACGTCAGGAGCGCGATAAGTCGGTAATCAAGGATTCTGAGCGCGATGTTAAAGAGTTAGACCGTCTAGAATCAGAGATTAAAGACGCTGAATCTTCTCTCAATGAATCGAAGGTGGACGAAGACAAGTTCTTAGAGCAGCAGAGTCTTGAAGATTTAGAGAAAAAATCTAAACAACAAGATCCTAATGCGTTCGAGTCACTGAATGAAATTGAGAAAGATATTGGAAGAAAATATCTTGATGAAGACATCAATAACAAAGAGAATCCATACGGTCTGACTGAGTTTGACCTTGAAGAAGTGGATGAGTTGTTGAATACTGATTTCAAAAAGTAGTTACCAAGAAATTTAATAAGACACTAAGGTAAAAAATATGTGTGCAAAAGCAGTTGCAAAAAAAGCGGCGGGAAAAAAAGTCGTCGTGAAAAAGACTCCGGCAAAGGCAGCTAAAACTGTTGCGGTGAAGAAGGCCCCAAAAGCGGCCGGAAGCAAGAGTGCTAAAGAAGACAACGAAAAAGTTTACGGAGATTACGACCTGGTGGTCGTAGAGTCTCCGTCAAAAGCTAAAACCATTAAAAAATATTTAGGGAAAGGTTATCAGGTTGTGGCCTCAAACGGGCACATCAAGGATCTTCCCAAGTCAAAGCTTGGCGTTGATGTTAAGGATGATTTCGCCTTAGACCTTGTTCCAATCACCGGAAAAAAAGACAAGATTGAAAGAATCCAGGAACTCGCAAAGCACGCCAATCAAATCTACCTCGCGCCCGATATGGACCGCGAAGGAGAGGCGATCGCTTTCCATCTTGCTGAAGAAATCGGAAAAAAGAAAAGCATTCACAGAGTCGTTTTTAACGCCGTAACAAAAACTGCGGTTAAAAATGCGATTGATAATCCAACTGAATTAAATCAGCCGATGTATGACTCACAAAAAACCAGACGTGTGCTGGATCGTTTAGTGGGTTATAAAATCTCGCCGATTCTTTGGGATAAAGTTCAAAGAGGGATTTCAGCAGGACGTGTTCAGTCAGTTGCTCTAAGAGTCATTGTTGAGCGCGAAGACCAGATCAAGAAATTCGTATCAGAGAAATGGTTTTCAATTCAGGGTGAGCTTGAAAAGAAAGGTATCAACTTTGAAGTGCGCTATTACGGTGAAGAGGCCGGCAAAAAGACCGAGCTGGATGGACACCCGGGTGAGAAGCTTGCAAAAAGCGTTCTTTCAGACATCAAAGGAAAATCGCTAAAAGCGATTGAAGTTAAGAAAAAAGAAAGAAGACAAAACCCAACAGCGCCATTTACCACATCTAAACTTCAGCAGGAAGCGGCCAACAAGCTTGGCTTCACAGCGAAGAGAACGATGATGGTTGCCCAGATGCTTTATGAAGGGGTTCAGCTAAGAGACCACGGACTTCAGGGTTTGATCACTTATATGAGAACGGACTCGGTGAGAACGGAGCCGGAGGCGATGAAGTCGGTTCGCGATTTCATTAAGAAAAAATATGGAAAGGATTTTCTTTCAAGTGAAGAGATCGTCTACAAAAAGAAAGGAACAAGCAAGGTTCAGGATGCCCACGAGGCCATCAGACCAACTAACCTTGAGTTCACACCGGATGAAGTGCGTGGGGATCTGGATCCTGACCAGCAAAAACTTTATGAACTAATTTGGAATAAGTTTATTTCATCTCAGATGTCTCCGGCCGTGATTGACCAGACTACTGTGACTTTTGAAGCCGGTGGACACTATTTTAAGTCCAACGGATCGATTGTAAAATTCCCGGGATTCAGAACTGTTTATCTTGAGTCTCTTGCTGAAAAGCAGAGCAGAAAGAACGAAGAGGATTCTGAAGAAAATGATGAGCCAAAAACAGGGCTTCTTCCGGATATCGCAGAAGGTGAGACATTCGCCCAGAAAAAAGCGATCGATATGGAAGAGCACTGGACGTCTCCTCCACCGAGATTCAATGAAGCCTCGCTGGTAAAAGCACTTGAAGAGGATGGGATCGGGCGTCCGTCGACTTATGCGGCGATCATCTCGAATATCCAGGACAGAAATTACGTTGAAAAAATCGAGAATCGCTTTGTCCCGACAGAGTTGGGGAATGTGGTTTGTAAAATGTTGGTGGAGAGTTTCCCTGACGTTATGGATATTGAGTTCACGGCCAAAGTTGAAGAGCTTCTCGACAAGATCGAAGAAGGTGATGTCAGCTGGAAAAAAGTACTGCGTGAATTCTGGAAAGGGTTTGAGCTTACTTTGGAAAAAGCTAAAGATGAGATGAAAAATCTTAAAAAGCAGTCAATCCCGACTGGTGTACACTGCCGCAAATGCGCTGATGGTGAATACCAGATCAAGTGGGGGAAAAACGGGCAGTTCCTTGCTTGCTCAAATTACCCGGACTGTAATTCAACGGAAGATTTTAAAAAGTCATTGGACGGCGTTATCACCATCGTAGAGAAGGAATTCGCCAAAGACCCATGCCCGACTTGCGGCAAGAGAATGGCAATTAAAAAAGGGAAATACGGAAAGTTCCTGGCCTGTGAGGAATACCCAACATGCGCTACAACGCTGCCGTTCACGCTTGATGTTCAGTGCCCACTTTGTAAGGTTGGAAAATTCGCTGAGAAGAAAAGCCGTTATGGAAAACTATTCTACGGATGCTCTAACTACCCGGCGTGCTCAAATGCTATGTGGACTAAGCCTTTCGCTTTTGACTGCCCGTCGTGCGGTCACCCGGTCATGGGGGAGAAATTTACCAAGAAGAACGGCAAGCAGCTTGAATGTCCTAAGTGCCGCCACCGTGTTGATATGGCCGATACACCATTTAACACCGAAGAATCTGAAGATATCACAGAAGACGCTATGTAAAATAAAAAGGCCGCGGGTGTTAGGGCACGCGCGGCCTTTATTCAACTTCTAGTTTCCTAGAATTTATAAACTAAAGTTCCCGTTGTTCTTGTCTCTATACCTTTTCTATTGAATGCACCATTCGCCGTTCCAGTTCTCACATTATACTCGCGTGACAATTGAAGCTTTAAGTTCTTTGTCAGGCTGTAGCTGATGTAGATCTTGTTGTGAGCTAGCGAATCACTATATGCATCTCCTGAAGTTCCTTCAATTCTATTTCTTTCATTGATACTTGTTGCATTGGAAAATTGCCCTTGATATCCAACTTCAAATCTTCCTTTCGAGATAGAGATCGCGGCCATCGCACTTGTTCCGACACCGAAGTAGTAAGCTTTTCTCTTCATGATACTAGACTGGCCATCCATGCTTCCGCCACGGCTTGCTTTTAGTGGCTCTAGTGAGTAGGCCTTAACCATCGCGAAGTCACCATATAGTCCGAAGTCAGCTTTAATGTTAAATCCATTGAAGTGAATGTTCGCGTGAGCTGTTGCACCTAAAATGTTTACTGTACCGTAGAAGTCCTCATTCGCTTCAAGTTCTCCCGCTCCGCGGTCATGCCATGTAGAGGCCGAACCAACACCCAGGATCAGGTCATATCCACGCAATTGTCCTTTTTCATCTCTGCCTAAGTTTTTTTGGTGGTAAGCGGCCATTACAACTTGTGCTACTACTCTTAAGTCCAATAGCCCCTGGTTGCCATTTGATTCAACCAGCATCTTTGCCATTGCAGTATCGTATACAAGTTTACCGTCAGTTCCTTCTTTGTCGTAGTTATCGATGTTAACAACTGTTGCGTTCATACCAAGAATGAAGTCGTTGTTCTTTGATGGCTCGTAAGCCTTTTGTCCCTGATCAAGACCGATGAAAACAGAGATGTCTGACCAACGCGGCTTTTTACAGTCTGGTTGTGCTGCGAATCTGTCGCCTTTGAAAGCGGCGTCCATGGCATGGTTCATCGCCAGATTCGGGTTAATAGTGTATCCAAGTGCCTTAGCACCGATTGAGTTTTTTGTTACAAGAGCACAGGCG
>JBEIPI010000077.1:0-14354 GCA_040377165.1 Bacteriovorax sp. | reverse complement strand
GACTAATCGAGGTTACACTGTCGAAGGCCTTGCCGCTCTTTTATGTAAAACATTTAATGGCAAAAAGACTCTGTCTGACTTAATTCTTGATCTAGAAAGGGAGTACGAACTCGAGCCGAATATTTTCAGCAAAGACATTGCAGTGTTTGTAAACGAACTGGAAAATAATGGCCTGGTTAAATTTAACAGCACCCCACAGGGATAACTTTTGGACCGCCGCAGTTTTCTTGAGAAAAGTATTTCGGCCATGGTCCTTGTATATCTTCAAGGATGCACAAGCACTGCAAAAAATCTATCGACACGCCAGCTAAACGCCGGCTACATCCTAAGCGGTCACGGCCTCGAAGCTCCAGTGCGCACGACAGATAATTATTTCATCAATACCCCACAGAATGAGACCGGACTGATGATTGTCTCACTCAAGGATCGCAGCTCCTTTTTCCTTCCGGCCCCATGTAAAGGTCATGAGATCGTCCTCCATCCACTTAATCCCAATATTGTTTTTGTCCCAAGCAAGTGGGGGCAAGACGCGTACCTCGCTGACTACCGTGAAAAAAAGCTGATAAAGACATTTAAAACTGACAGATCTTCACTGCTTTTTTTCGGTCATGCAGTTTACTCGACAGATGGCTCGCTCATTTACTGCTCAATGAATGACCATCATTCAAAAAAAGGTTTTATCTCCGTGAGAAATTCATCAACTCTGGAAGAGCTCTACCAGATAGACAGCAGGGGCCTTGAGCCCCATCAGGTTAGATGGCACATTGAAGACAGGGTTCTCTCAGTCATGAATGATAGAACCGGACTGCTGCGCTCAGCAGACAACACTTCCACCCTAAATTTCATTGACGTCGCCAGCAAAGAGCTGCTTAACTCCATCTCTTTCAAGCAGGACCGCTATGCTCATTTCACAACTATAAAAAATACAGGTGTTGCCTGCAGGTCTTCAGGAAAAAGCAGCTCGGCAAAACTTATGGAGTATTTTGACCTGGATAAAAGAACTACCACCTTCCTGGACTTCGACTTCTCTCCTTCCAACGAAGCTTTAAGCCATGTCCTTATCCCGTCGAAGGGCATAGCTATTGTCACAGTTATCAACAACAAACTCGTTATCTGGGATTATATAAAAAACAAACCGCTGCATATACTTGATATGCCCACCTCTCCTCGCGGAGTAACTCTTGCTCCTGATGAAAAAAGCGTCTTCGTCACTTTTCTTCACAATGACCATGCAATTGTGAAACAATACGATACTGCGACACTCCTAAAAGGAGAAACCATAGAATTGCTAACATTGAAGGCCGGCTCAGGCTCACATCTAACCATGGTCTACGAGTAATTCATGAAGAAAAAAATAATCGTCTTTAAAAGCGAAGAAAATGACATTAGCAGCGTAAATTACATTGCCCGCGACCTTGAGGCGCTCTACCGCAAATGTTCAGCAGATTTTGAAGTTGAATTCTATAACCTGCATAGTGATGATATTATGGATTCATCGCTCCTGAAAAAAGTCTTACTTTCTCCTCCTGACTTTATTTCATTTATTCACCCGCTTGTTTTAAGAAATGAATCTCTTTTGCCTCTGTTAAGTTTATTAAAATCGAAGGCAGTGACCTATATTTTTCACCTCTACGGGGACTTTCTCCGCCAAGCAGGGCCAGTCCTTCAGGTCACAAACCTTTTAAAAAACGAACGTTGTCTCTTCCTATCGCCTTCTGAAGGATATGCTGAACTCATCCGCCCTTTATTCCTGAATGAAAAAAATCTTCAGGTCCTTTCTTTTCCGGTGGAAGAGCAGCCGATAGAAAAACATACACCTTTGTTAAAAGACCATTTAAACGTGATCTACACCGGCAGAATCTCCCGTGAGAAAAATGTTGAGCTTATTCCTGAGTTGATAAAAGAAATTGAAAAAAGTGGAATTCGCTGCAAGCTTTATATAGCTGGCGCTTTTGATGATTTTGAATCTTCCAGTATCGGCAACTCCCCTTTATTGGGTGAGATGTACCAAAAGCTGATGGAACACACCGGAAACCTCGAAGTTCACCTGATGGGTTTTTTAAACCAACAGGAAATTGCAGAGCTTTACAAATCTATGGACCTTTTTGTCAGCCTGAGCCTTTATCATGATGATGATTTTGGTCGTGCCCCAATCGAAGCTCTTATGCATGGGCTACCTTGTCTTTTAACTGACTGGCAGGGATATAAAGATATCCATCATCATTTTCCTGATGACGTCCATCTACTAAAAACGCTCTGGAGAGACGGCGCTTGTTTCATCTCGCTTGGAGATTTTTTAAAATGGGTAAAAAACAGACAGTTCAATCCCTCCCTGCAAAAATCGGTCAAAGAGCACTACTCTGTTGAAAAAATTCATCAGCTTCTGCTTCCTATTTTAAATACCCCCCTCCCCCCTTTCACAGGATTCTCCGGGGAGTTCATGGAGATCGCACTAAAGAAAGGAACGTATTTTTATAATCAAGAGAACTATAAAAAATTTTACCTGAGTAAGCGCAATGACTGATTTAAAAATACGATGGTATGAGAAATTTGATGCTGATGATAATACGGAAGTTTATCCTTACACTCACCTTAGCAATTATGAATGCAAACATTTACCAGAGACTATTAACCGCAACGGTATCTTCAAGTATCTTGAAGACACGCTTTATTCTCAAGTGTCGGACAGTGCTTTAAGTATTCATCAGGCGGCACACTTTCTTGATAATCCTCAGAAAACAGTCTATAGAATCAACGCTCATCAGGAAAAAGCGAAAAAGGACAACCTCCTTATTGCGATCTACCTGGATGAGATTTTTCAGCCCGGAATCCTTTTAAGAGATTCACTGAAAAAACTAGTGCTCACAACTGACATTGAACAATACTCCAATGTCTATCTTCATGTTGAGTATGGGATAAAAACACTGAAAGGAAAAAACATCGAGTATCTCCACTCCTTTCTTCAAGCTTTTGGTGAAATAACCGGCAAAGTCCCTGTGTTCACAAAATACCCAGACCTGCTTAAGAAGCACGACATGAGAGACTGGGATTATTATGAGGGAAATCTGATATGGTATTATTCTGACAGCTTTTTAAAGCACTTTTGTCTTTCGAAAGGGGCAGGATTGATAGAGACACCAGCGACTCCTCTTTTTGAAGAAAAGAAGACTCTGAAGCTCTCACCTTACCATTCCATATCCTTCGGCCAGCTAAAGGAAAAAGTTGGCAATGAAAAACTTGCACTCGCCAGGAAAATAGGTGCAGCCTTTTTCAACGAACGCAAGGATCCCATCCGCGGGGAGAAGCATCTTCTGTATAAGTTTCTTTACGGAAATTAAATCTCAAAATCCTCAAAACTCTTCTTCACAGTTTCGCTGGCAAGCGCGATAAAGGCACTTAGTTTTGGAGTCACAAATCTTTGGGCTGGATAGACGAAATGAATCGGAGTTAAATGAGAGCGCCATTCAGGAAGAATCCTGACCAACTTTCCTGACTGGACTTCAGAATAACAATAATAGGTTGGCAAAAAAGCGATCCCATCATCCATCATCGCCATCTTTTTTAAAGCGAACATATCATTGATTAATATTTTTCCAGGAACAGGAACATTCAAAGACCCTTTGGGACCGGTCATCTTCCACTCATCCACTCCGACAGGAGTAAACTGTAAACAGCTATGTGAACGAAGTTCTCTCGGGTGAGTTGGTGTCCCTTTGTTTTTCAGATATTTTGGAGAAGCAAAAGGAGCGAAATAAATAGTCCCGACTCTTTTAGCGATCAAACTTGAATCTTTAAGTTCTCCGGCCCTGATGGCCAGGTCGATGTTCTCACTTAGAAGATCAACTCTTCTATCTGTAAGCATAACTTCAATTCGCGCCTTGGGGTATTTTTTGGAATATTGTGAAACGATGGCCGGCAAAATACTGCTGCCTAGTTCATTGGGGGCCGTCAAACGAAGAAGCCCCTGAGGCTCACCTTGTGTATTGGCGATTTCTGCTTCGGCCGCCTTAATTTCCTCCATTCCCTGAATGCATCTTTTGAAATACGCTTCACCGGCGGGAGTAATACTCAACTTTCTGGTGGTCCTCTGAATTAGAGTGACTCCCAGTCGCCTTTCGAGGTTGGAAACCTTAGCGCTCACGGTAGAATTGGGCATCCCAAGCTTTTTGGCAGCCTGGCTGAAACTTCCTTCCTGAACGACACTGATAAATACTGCTACTTCATTGAAATCCATGAAAATGATTATACATTAGGCTGAATTATAATTCCAGTTATTCCTATCTAATAAACTATCAAAAAGGCCGATAAAGTGATTACAGGAACCAAAAACAATTGGAGATAATATATGAATACTTACAACATTGACCCTTCTCACTCTAGCGCAAATTTTTCAATCAAGCACATGATGATTGCAAAAGTTCACGGAGGCTTTGAAAAAATAAGCGGCAAATTCCAATACGACGCATCTAATTTGGCCAATTCATCGGTCGATGTTTCGATTGAAACTGCCAGCATCAACACCCGCGAGTCTCAAAGGGACACTCATTTAAAGAGTGCTGACTTCTTTGACGTGGAAAAATATCCGGCCATCACTTTTAAATCCTCACGCTTTGAAAAAAATGGTGATGATTTGAAAATCATCGGCGATCTCACTATCCACGGAGTCACTAAATCAGTCACTCTGGACGTTGAAGGCCCGAGCGACGAAATGAAAGACCCTTGGGGAAATGCCAAGATCGGTGCTAGTGCGACTACAAAAATTAAGCGAAAGGATTTTGGGTTAACCTGGAATGCAGCCCTGGAGACAGGCGGACTGCTCGTTGGTGATGATGTAAACATCTCTATCGATGTTCAGTTTATCAAAGCAGTTTAATCAAAACCCCGGCAAGTCATAAGTGCACACCTTCGAACACGAAACCTTGCCGGGGCCTGACGGATTTTGAATTGAACTCGGAGTAGTTTATAAATTCAATTCTTTGAGCACGGATAGCCTGCGCCATCGATTCAAAATTTAATTCACAGTCGATCATAGTTTTCCATGATTCAATTTGCTTCGGGTGATGAAAATCGGAGCTCGCAATAAGCGGCAATCCACTTTCAAAGACCTCATCAAAAAAATGCGGGCCGCTGGCCACTTCCCAGGCATCAAACTGATCCCTGAGCTCTTCCCTATTATCCCAAAGATGATAGGTTTGATGCTCAACCACTCTGGTAGAAACTGGATGAGCGGCAATAGATAAGGCCCCTTGTCTTCTGATTTCCTGCAGGAGCTCAACTATTGATTTGTCAGCGCTCACATACTCTTTAATTCCCAACGCCAGTACATGGGCCGACCGTTTAAATGAAAATGAGTTTTTGGTGAACTCAACACCAGGAACCACCAGCATACCGTATGTGCTCATTGCCCTTTCTGCCTCACATTCAATTTCTTTCAAGTAAGCAGAGAAAGTCTCTTTCGTCAGTGTCTTCTCCAGAAAATTAGAAGCTTTTCCGAGAAAAGACTCCTCTTCACATAGATGATCAGTGATGGCGATGATTTTAAATTTTCTTTTTCCGTACAGATCCACAATCTCAGGAATGGTTAACTTCCCATCACTGTAATTCGAATGAATGTGCAAATCTGTCATCTTCATTTGTCTACAAGAGTGAAGGAAAATGAATGCGAAGTCTCGTTAAGATTTAGTCAACTCGTCTTGATAAAATCCTGATAATTCATCTGAAAATAAAAAGCCCCGGATACAATCCGAGGCCTTTTGACTTTAACCACTAAAGACGGCTTGGGCCTTTAGAAATTGGAGTCGATGACTTTGAGCTCGAAGAAGAGGCAAGTATTGAATCATCCGCTCTTTTTACACGAAGTTCATTTTTAACGTCATCAACGCCAGATAGATTTTCAATTGCCAGTTCAGCGGCGCGCTTAATTTCTTTACTATCCACTGTTCCAGAGAGGGTAACACAAGCTTCTTCCACTTTCACTTCGATATCACTTGCATCGATTCTTGGGTGTCTTGCGAGTGTCTCACAGACCTCTTCCTTGATTCTATCATCAGAGCGCCTATAACCTTTTGGCCCTTTTCCAAAAAAACCTCTTGTTTGAGGTGTTCCGTATTGAGAGTTAGTGTCCGCTGGCCATTGCTCTCCTGCAGACCACGGGCGCTCAGAGTGGGTCCATGAATTCATAGAAGATGGGTACCCGAAACGCTCTGAAGATGAACCTTGTCTTTCAGATGGTCTTGAACGGTCACTGTGTCTGTCTTCATCAAGTGAAGAATGCCTTGATGGTTGCCTGCTGCGATCGTTCGCTTCATACTCTTCATAAGGGCCCATTTTTTGAGAGGGTCTTTTCGAATTTCTATAAGTCGATCCAGCTAGCTCATAATCTGTCTCACGGTAATCCGATGACCCCATAAATCCTGGGTCAGCATCTTCATCCCAACGAGAAGAATTCATCATGCCTGAATAATTTCCTCTCTCATTTGAACTGCGAAGTGTTTTTCCTTCGTAGTTTTGATCGTCAAAATTTTGTGAATTAAATTGTTTGCGAGATTGTCCGTGTTGTCCTTGGTTTCTGCGGTTCATAAAAGTCCTCCATGTTTAAAGTTCTACGACGTGTAGAAAGAGTTCCAAACACACCTTTAAAGCAGGTTACATGCCAAATACAGAGGCTTAAAAACGCAGCGCTCACCTTCAACTTGGACATTATTCCAACTTTTAAGGGGCAAAAATGGAAGCCACATGGCATTACCTCATCTCAAAGCAGAGACTGTCTAAAATTTTGACAGTGACAAGTTATTTGATCATTTGCCCTTGCCAGCCCTTTGAAAACACGGACTCTCTTCCGGCACCACACTTGCTTTTTCAAGCACATCTATTCTTTAATAAAGGAATTTTAATGAAGTCACTACTCTGTCTTCTGGCGCTTGTTTCTATCAATGCATTTTCTGCTGAAGATAAGAACCAATATCTCCCATTAAAAGATGCCAGAGAGAAAATTGTTTTTAACTCTCTTTCTGACGATGACAAAAGAACCATTATCACTTATGCCAAAACCTTATTCTCAAAAGTGTATGTGAACCTTGAGCATAAAACGAAACTATATTCAATCAACCCACTTGCAGACCTGAAAATCATTGAAGACCGATATCAAGAAATGAATGAGAGTGAATTCCATGAAAGAATGCTCAAAGTTTATTCCAGTGTCCGTGACTTCCATGTTAATTACAACCTGCCAAAACCTTACGCTTGTTATAGATCAATATTGCCATTTTCCTTTCAGAAAATGGGAGGAAACAAGATCATTATCAGTGCGATAAATCTTGAACTTAAAAATTTCCTTCCAGAACTCACCCAACTCGCTCCAGGTGATGAATTGATCAGCTATCAGGGAGTGAGTCCTGCAGTATTCATAAAAAAACGTGAGGCCATCGTAGGTGCTTCCACTCCTGATGCAGCTTTCGTTCAGGGGGTTTTCGATCTCTCATACCGTTCACACTATAATACAATAGTACCAACAGAAGACGCCGTGGAAATTGTTTTGAAAAAACAGACGGGAGAAATCATCTCAATGACAGTCCCGTGGATTGCCCGTTACAAGTCTGAATGTATCAGGCCGAAGGCGCCGGAAGAAAAGGCCCTGACAGGAAAACGCATCAACAATCTCAGAGAGATTGATCTTAAGGAGCGTAAGATGATCTTCCAGAACTGGAAGAATAAATTCTTAACATTCTTTAAATCAAAAATCTCTCTAAGAAAAAAGACTTTAACAGCAGGCGAACAAGTCAGTCTTGAAGGTCTTCACAGTACAAGACACCCCAATCTATTCTGGAAAGTCATCTCATACCAGGGCCAGGAGTATGGGTATTTAAAACTCGATAGCTTTGATGGCCCGGAAGGGAGTAATGCAGCTGTCGCTGAGGTCAAAAAAGTTTTAGAAAATGGGCTGAAAGACACCACTGCGTTGGTAATCGACCTGCGCGGAAATTACGGTGGTCAGATCAACTTCGCCGAACAGATGGCCGCACTGTTTGGGGCAATGCCGGTTAAGAGTCTTCCTTTTTATGTGCGCGCCAATGATTTCATTCTCCCGATGTTTTTGGCCGATCAACCCTGGCTTCAGCTCATAACTCCTGAGGTTGCTAATAATACTCTTGTCGGACCTTCTTATCTTACAAGTGTTAGCCACCTGGAACGCGTGCCTCAAAGCTATTTTGGGAAAGTCACTCTTCTGACAAACAGTGAATGTTTCTCATCATGTGACCTGTTTTCTGCGGTGATGAAAGATTATGCCCGCGTGAAAATCTACGGTACAGACCGCTCTACATTCGGGGGAGGCGCCAACGTCTGGGCGACTGGATATTTAAAACCGGCCTTCGACTCCGCGGGCCTGCCGGCCCTGCCGCAGAATATGTCTATGCGAGTGACGGCAAGACACGCTCTTCGTTTAAAAGACAACTCAATCATTGAAGACCATGGAGTTGCCAGTGATGTTGTTCTAAAAGAAGAAATGGAAGATATTCTTACCAAAAATTCCACTGTTGTCGCAAAAATCTATAATGATTTCCTAAAAGAATCTAGTGGTAAAAAATCTTCGGATACATTTTTGGATTTCAGCAAAGAACGCCTGCAAACCCACGGCGAAAAGACAATGAACTTTCAGGCCACTGGTGGTAATATCGATTACATTTCAGTATTCAAGAATAAAAAATTTGTTCAAAGTTTTAACAAGGACGATTCCGGAAATATTAACATAGTCCTTCCTGTTCAGGACTCTGTTTATGGAAGTGATACATTAGAAGTCTACGGCTTTAACCGCAATTCTCAATCAAGGCTCCCTGTTTTAAGAAAGCCGATTATCGCAGAATCCCTCCCCGATTTTAAAAACCTGGAAGACACCAACATCATGAATGATATTGTTTTTACAAACTATCCAAGAAACGCTTCCTGTGGCTGGATTAAATCCGGTGACTCTCTTACCATGGCGGAGAACTATTGCCCTGAATCCATCATGGAAGCAAATCTTTCAGTCGCTCTTCCAAAAAAGAACTTAAAGCTGTCATTTGATATCGCGCTGGAAACAGAGCCGGACTTCGACTTTTTTGAGATTGTCGCTATTGTTGACGGAGAGGAATTTAAGATCCTGGGGCCGGTTTCACAGCCTCAGAATGCGGCAATGTCGCTCAATCTGGATAAGTTTTCCGGGAAGAAAATTGACTTAAAATTCAGGATTACCAGTGACGAAGCTTTCGCTGGAAAAGGTGGGAGTATTTCCAACATAAAAATCGAATAGCTATTGTCTTAGATAAAACTTCTCAGTGCTGTTGGGCTCACTTTTGCGGATAAAAAGCCTTTTTTCCGCATCAATTCCCAAAAGCACCTGAAAGACATCGCTTAAAATAGCACGTGATGAATAATAACCATGTCCCAGTCCCAGTGCCGGGTCATCAATCAAACTTACGTTAATCGTGTCCAGGTTTTCTGAAAAAGTACACGCCCCCATTCTTTCATTCTGGTTAAGCGTTTTAGAAGCAGTCATGGCCTTGTCATTGTATGAACAATAAAGTGTGATACGGCGGCTTGTATCTTTGATGTTTTCAATCAAACGCAGAAACTCAGCAGCTTCAAAATCCGGAGCATTCAACACCAATTCATTGACAACGCTTTTATGCAGGTCTTTTAACCCCGGTAGCACCACCTGATGTCCCATCGAATGCACCACCAGATTCACTTTCAGGTTATTGCCGGCCAGTGTATTTATAAAATTCCTGAAGGCCACCACTGAAGCCTTGGCGTTCTGATTATTGTTCTCATAAGTGCGGGTCAAGAGCTGTTCATCAAAAAAACCATCTCCCGCTCCTGAAGGCCATGAAAACAAAATCACCGGCCCCTGATACTTGAGATCGTAAGCAATCTGAGCTGCCCTTAAGAGTGCTTCTTCATAACGGACATTAAAGCCGTGAACAAACACCAGCGGATTGCGTTTTGTTTTTTTCAGGTGATCGACAATCGCTGCTTCTTGCAGAGACTTTGCGTTTAGGATCTTAAAATAATCATGCGAAGACTGTCGCCCGTCTTTTGTAAAGGTCAACTCACCTGTGCTGTGATTTTTTGGAACATTAATTTTGCAGACACCAAAGCTTGTAACTTTATCAAAGGCAACACCATAGGTACCGTTAGTGCATCCAAAGTTTCCGGTTTTACTTTTTCTATTGGTCACAACCAGAACATCAATTGCTCTGGTATCGGTATAGTCTTCGATAAAATAATTTTCCCAAATCGGTTTCAGTTCCCCCTGAAACTTCTCATCCAGATTGACGACCTCTGGGACAACTTCCACCACTGGAGGCGCAATAACTTCAACAGGCTTAGGAGTGGATTCTGGGGCCGACGAACAGGCAGAAAAAGCAATAACAATAAAAATCGTAGAAATGAATCGTTTCACGGCTGCACTCAAATTTTAAAGTTAATTTGATAATGGCCCGGAGTGAGAGGCTCGAACTCCCGACCCTCAGTTTCGAAGACTGATGCTCTAATCCGACTGAGCTAACTCCGGTCATATCTATTCTGATGATTTAGTATAAGAAGCCATCCACGTTTTAACAATTAAAACCTCACCTTTTTGCATAGACCCTTGCTGTCAAAGCCCCGGGAGAGCTATAATGTCTTGTGCAAAACTTAGTATCTGAAAACATTCCTGGTTATACCCTGCTCGACTCCGGTTTTGGAAAAAAGCTGGAAATCATCGCTGGCGTCACTGTCGAGCGCCCATCTCCTCAAGCGATCTGGGCCCCGAGACTCAACGAAAACGAATGGAAAAAGGCCACTTCTGTGTGCATCAGAAAATCTGATGGCGGCGGAACCTGGCAGCACCGCGGGAATAAAGAGCCTCAGGATCTCATGATCGAATGGGAGCAGCTAAAGTTTAAATTGAAGTTCACATCTTTTGGTCATTGTGGAGTTTTTTTCGAACAACAGGCCGTTTGGGCCACACTCGTGCGCGAAACCCGGGCCCTGGAAAAAGAGCTTGGCCGTCCGCTGAAATTTCTCAATCTTTTTGGTTATACCGGCTGCGCCAGCCTGGCCGTTTTATCAACCGGCGCTGAAGTCTTTCACGTGGATTCAAGTAAAGGTGTCCTGACGTGGGGAAGAGAAAACGCAGAACTTTCAAAGCTCGATACGAAAAAAATCAAGTTCGTTCAAGAGGATGTGAAATCCTTCGTTAAGCATTCTCTCCGTAAAGGTTTTAAGTACGACGCTATCCTGGCCGACCCTCCAAGCTGGGGACACGGGGCCAATAAAGAAGTTTGGGAATTCGACCAGATGATCCACGAGCTGGTCACTGACTGCTACAATATTCTGACTAGAGAAAAGAGTTTATTCTTTTTGTCCTCACACACTCACGGTGTGCAGTCAGAGGCCCTCAGAAATATCATGAATGATCACAAATCAAAAAAAGAAGTCGTAGTAGGAGAGCTGGGAGTCCGCCACTCAAATGACCCGCGCATTCTGCCTGCAGGAATCTATTCGCTGGCTAAAAATATCGTTTAAATTCTTCCGGCAACTCTGCCGTGACTGAAATAGTTTTCCCTAAAAATTGAAATTCCAGGTGATAAGAATGAAGAAAAAGCCTCTCTGCTTTATCCTCTTTCCCGTAAAAAACATCACCTACCAATGGGTGTCCACGAAGCGCCGACTGAACGCGGATCTGGTGCATACGGCCTGTCTCAAGAGTAAAGCGCATTAGGCTGATATTGTCTTTTGATGAGATTTTTTCAAAGTATGTAATGGCCTTCTGTCCTCCTTTGAGAACTTTCACCATTTTTTCTTTATTCTTCACTTTTTCTTTTTTTAAAAAATCTTCCATCACTCCTTTGTCACTTTCCCACTCTCCATGAACCAGTGCCTGGTAAGTTTTCTGGATACTTCTTTCGTCAAAGATCGCCTGAATGTCTTTATTAATGTCCGGGTTCTTTGAAAAAAGCATGGCACCGGAGGTATCTTTATCAAGCCGGTGCAGGATGGATAACTCGGGGTGAGTTTCCCTAAGAATGTCGAAGAGATTTTCGCGGGATTTATCGACTGTTGCATGGACAATCAATCCCGCGGGTTTATTCACAATGAGA
The DNA here is from genome assembly GCA_040377165.1 of Bacteriovorax sp. Classification (GTDB taxonomy): domain Bacteria; phylum Bdellovibrionota; class Bacteriovoracia; order Bacteriovoracales; family Bacteriovoracaceae; genus Bacteriovorax. Next base: position 2,235 of record JBEIPI010000077.1, on the reverse strand, counting down.
AAATTAGAATCCTCAAAAAGGACTTCGATGGAAATCATTAATAGCAGCTATAGTATTCGCTATCGTAAATCTGGCATTCGCTGTAGCTGGTTGATCTTTTTTGATCATAGCGAAGGTACTTACACCCAAGAGAGCCATAAGCTCCATCGTCCTCATTAAAAATACACTTATAAATCATCGGTCCTACTTCAAAACCACCTGCTTTTTTCTCAATGATTACGTCACCAATATACAGGCCGTTTTCAAGAGAGCTTAATTCAGGAGAATTGAATACAAGTTTTCCATGAGTGACAGGTGCCTTTTGGGCGTTCTCAAAGTATGGGCCGCGCTCTGCGAATGCCTGTGTTGAAAGAACCAAAAGGGCTGAAAATACGATAGTTTTCATGTCATTCTCCGGCTTGATTAAAGTTTTCGCCTTTCTTACCCAAAGTCCTCTGAAATAACAACCTCATGTTGCTATATTACCCGTTTTATTCAATAATTTTTATTATGTATACTAATGATCCCAATAAAGAAAATGACCCCAAAAATGGCCTTAAGGGGCTTTTCTGCCGACACCCTTTTACAAGTGTAGAGCTTCATCTCAATCAAAAGGCCTATGTCTGCTGTCCTAGCTGGATGAAGAAAGATATCGGCACCTTTACAACTGATAACTTAATGAATCTATGGAACTCTGAATCTGCAAAAGAAATAAGAGAGTCTATTATCGATGGAAGCTACCGCTTTTGCGACCATAATCTATGCCCATATATCCAAGCAGGCACTCTTCCCAACCTACTCCAGCTGGAAAAAGATGTTCAAGATAATATTTTAAATAAGAACACTGTTTTAAACAAACCACCAAAAAGTGTAATGTTTACCTTCGACTCTTCTTGTAACCTTTCGTGTCCTTCATGCAGATCAGAAAAAATAAGCTTAACTGCTGACTCTCCCAAATACAAAATACTCAATGAACTTTCTCATGAGATTACCAACACATTACTGAAAGATCCTGATGCACATGTCAGGATTAACATTACTGGATCAGGAGACCCCTTTGCTTCATTAGCTTTTCGACATTATCTAGAGAAAATAGACGGTTCAAAATACCCTAATCTTCGTTTTGATTTTCAAACAAATGGACTGTTGTTCACACCTCTAATGTGGGAGAGAATGAATAAAATCCATGGAAACATTGGAGAAGTCTTTGTTTCAATTGATGCCATAACACCTGAAACCTATGCAATAGTAAGAAAAGGTGGAAGGCTAGAAGTTCTTCTAGAGAATATGAAATTTCTTGTATCTCTAAGGCGAGCAAATAAAATTGCCCACCTTCAGGCGAATTTTGTAGTTCAGCAAAAAAATTATAAAGAGATCCCGGCCTTTGCCAAAGCCTTTGTGGAGCTGGGCTGTGACAGTGTTTATTTTTCTCGTATTACCGACTGGGGCTCATACCCTCGCGATAGTTTTTTTGCACAATGTATATGGGAAGAAACCCATCCTGAATTCGATAATTTTATTTCTGTGTTAAGCGACCCGATTATGGGCCATCATAAAGTTGTTGCCGGCAATATTACTTCCTACATCGAGTTGGCAAGCAAACGTAAAAGAGCTTCAATGGGACGAGTAGAAGCTGTAAGTTATTTTCTAATTTCTTTTTTAAAAAGAAAAACATTTAACTTACTAAAAAAAATCAAAAAGTTCCTAGCGATTCAGCATCCTAATAAAAAGTAAGCATATGTCAAAATTTTAGACACCTTCCCCTCTCCATCCCCCCAATTTCATAGACTTTCAAAGGCGGCACCTTTTTTGCTCCTATTTCAGCAATTAATGTATTTTGTGTAGGAGTTCAATATGAAGACTTACTCTTTATTTGCCTTTGTGCTGTTGGCGCTGTCATTTAATGTCTCAGCGGCTCCACAATCCAAAAAAGTCCTTATTTCGGTAGGTGACTTAAAAGACAATAGCGGCAAAGAATGGAAGAAAGCCACCTGTCTTCAGGTTTACACTGTCGCCAACCAGATTATGGATAACGGTGCGGATGTGACTTGCCGTGAGTTCGACACAAGCAACTTTGTAGACAAAGACCTGGCTTCATTATCGCAAAGATACGATTACCACTTAAGAGTTATGAGAAGTTCGGACGATAAACTCGATGTCGATTTAACAAACTGGCGCCGTGTTCACGATTCAGACTTTAAAACTCTGGGATGGAAACTCCAGGATAGCGAGACAAGCAAAGCAAGAAAAGAAGAT
>JBEIPI010000162.1:0-5273 GCA_040377165.1 Bacteriovorax sp. | reverse complement strand
TACTCTAACGGTGGAGCTTATGCCGATTTATCACCTTCGATTATGGAACGAGCGATGCTTCATATGGACAGTGCCTATTATCTCCCGGACGTAGAAATTCATGGAACTGTTTGCCGTACGAATATTCATTCTCACACTGCTTTCCGTGGATTTGGTGGGCCACAAGGAACTGCCACTATTGAAAGTATCATGGAAGACATTGCTATTTATTTAAAGAAGAGTTCCTATGATGTCCGTCGAATTAACGTTTACGGAAAAGGGAAAAACAATGTTACTCCTTACGGACAAGTGATTGATTTCAATCCTCTCCCTGAATTGTTTGACCAACTTTATCAATCCTCTGACTACCAAAAACGCTTAAAAGAGATCGAAGAATTTAATAAAACATCGAAGACTCACTTAAAGGGTCTTTCCATGACCGCAACGAAATTTGGAATCGCTTTTACCGCGAAATTTTTGAACCAAGGAAATTCTCTGGTAAACGTACACTTAGATGGAACGGTTCAAGCTTCTACTGGTGCGACGGAAATGGGTCAAGGGGTAAACACCAAAATCCAAAAAGTCATCGCCGATGATTTGGGCATTGATCCTCGCCAAGTGAAAATTATGCCAACCTCGACTGAAAAAAACCACAATACTTCTCCAACTGCCGCTTCTTCAGGAACAGACTTAAATGCTAAAGCAGCCAGCGTTGCCACTTTAAAAATTCGTAATCGTCTGGCGCAAATGGCCCTGCATATTTTCTCGGGAAAAACAGAAGAAGTGGAAATCAAAGAAGATTTCAATGATTCAGATTTTGAATTCGAAAATAATATCGTCAAACAAAAGTCGACAAGTAAAACAATTCCACTAGTGGAATTATTAGGCAAAGCCTATTTCAACCGTGTGCAATTGGGAGATTATGCTTTTTATAAAACACCAGGACTTTCTTTTGATAAAGAAAAAGGTCAAGGCCGTGCCTTTAATTATTTCACTAATGGTGTGGCAGTGAGCGAAGTGCTTATTGATCAATTCACAGGTGAACTTAAAGTGACCCGTGCTGATATTTTAATGGATCTGGGACGGCCGATCAATCACGCCATCGATATCGGTCAGGTGACTGGTGCTTTTGTTCAGGCGCAAGGCTGGGTGACCACAGAAAAACTTGTGTACAACGACAAAGGAACCCTACTCTCCCACAGTCCGACGACTTATAAGATTCCGAACATTCAAGATACACCGAGAATTTTTAATGTGGACCTTATTGAAAATAATAAAGAAGGCCATGACAACATCAAGGGGTCTAAGGCCGTGGGTGAACCACCTTTCTTACTTGGTCTTTCGGTTTGGACTGCGGTGAAACATGCCCTTTCTTTTAAAGCAAAAACTCAAGCGCCTTATATTAAGCTTCCTGCCACCAGTGAAGAAATTCTAATGGAACTGACTCGTTTGAAGGAATTACCGTGAGCATAAGTTTTTCTTCCTACGTCGAAAAATTTCAGGAGCTAGATCAATTGCATACGCCGTATGTGGTGGTGACTTTACTCCACTCTAAAGGCAGCGCCCCACAAGATCCAGGAGCGAAGATGATCGTCACTAAAGACGGTTTATTTTTTGGAACAGTCGGTGGTGGAAAAGTAGAAAATAAATCCATTCAGCTCGCTAAAGATTTACTCCATAACGAAAGCTCTCCCACTTACACTTATCATGAATGGAACCTACAGCAAGATGTGGGGATGACTTGTGGTGGAGTGGTGTGTATGAGTTTTGAACTGTCAAAATACACACCATGGAAAGTCGCCATTTTCGGTGCCGGTCATATTGCTCAAGAGCTGGTGCGTATGATGATTAATCTTAAGTGTGATGTAACTTGTTTGGATACAAGAGAAGATTGGATCGCCAAATTGCCTGAGGCCCGAAATCTCAAAAAAGTTCTCTCTACTAATCTTCCTGCAGAAATAACGAAACTCTCTCCTGAAACCTTTGTCGTGTTGATGACCATGGGACACGGAACTGATTCCCCTATCCTGGTTCGCCACTTCAAAGAAGAAATACGTTTTCCTTTTTTAGGTGTCATCGGCAGTCTGGCGAAAAGAAATGCGCTGGAAAAAGATTTAAAGACCGCTGGATTAGAGAAATTTTTGGAAGACTTTACTTGTCCGCTAGGGTTAGAGATTGGTGATAACTCACCACCGGAAATTGCATTATCGATTGCCGCGCAATTGGTAGAGAAAAGAGATATTCATTTTAAAACAGCAAAGCGTTTAAGGCCCCATTAAGGACGAGCGAAGCTCGCTCCGACTTGTCTCTCATTCACTCTTCCAGTACAGGCCCCCACACCCATTTTAGCAGCGAAATCTAGGGAACTATAGTTTGAGCATTCAGCGATGAGTTCGCCATTTTTATCGGTGACTTTGGTTTGCAGAATGACATAGGCCAAAACATTTTCTTTATTATTACGGAAAGCGCGTACTGTTGCAGTGTAATCATCACCGCTGAATTTTTTCTCTGCTTGATGAAAACCTAATGTCTCAGGAAGAAATAATTCCACATAAGTTTTTTCTCCATGGGGAGTGATATCTAACTCATGCCCTTTCGCTGTTGGACGACTCCACAGATAAGCATTGAGTTTAATCGTGACATCTTGAGCGAATGTAGTGTTGGCAAGGAGAAGAGATAAGCAAAGTAATTTTTTCAATTTACACCTCTAGAAATACAAAGCCCCTCTTTCGAGGGGCTTCTTTTATTAGGTATGTCTTTCTACTATTTAAGTTTCCAGTAGTACTCGATGAACAGTTTTGGTTCAAATTCGAATGGGATATCAGTTGCTAGAGGTTCAGCTACGATCTTTGCTTTCTTCTTATCTTCTGTTCCTGTAATTGAGAAACAAGCTGGAACTGAAGAAATACGTGGATTAGTTGCTGCACGCTTAAAGTTATCTGTTTGGTAACCTTTAGTTGTTAATGAAATTTCGTCACCAACGTCTACCATATAGTTAGCAACGTTAACTTTCTTACCGTTAACCATTACTTGCTTATGAGCAACCATTTGACGAGCAGCTGCCATTGAAGGAGCCCAGTTCAAACGGAAAACAACGTTATCTAATCTTCTTTCTAGGCGTGTAACAAGAATGTCAGCCCATGAAATTTTATTAGTCGCTGAAAGAGTACGTGACTTTTTGATATAACGAACAAGTTGAGCTTCGCGCAGTCCGTAGTGGAAAATAATCTTTTGCTTTTCTTGTAAACGTACAGAAAAGTCAGAAAGTTTTTTTCTTTGAGCTCCGTGCTGACCTGGGCCGTATGGACGACGTGCAAGTGCACCAGCTTTGCCTAATCCTGGAAGTTCAAGTCCAAGACGACGTTGAATTTTGAATTTTGAGCGACGACCTTGAGTAACTTTAGACATACATATTCCTTAATATTAAAAAATTTTGCTCTATATAACGAACAAAAACACAAATGGTCAATACAACCTTGTCAGATTCTATCCAATGTTAATAAAGTAAGAGGGATGATTTGGAAAGAAAAAAGAGTATTAATTGTAGGATTAGGCGGACTTGCCGCGCCGTGGCTAGAGTATTTTAGTCGATGGCACCCTATTCTTTTGGGGTTAATGGACGGGGATACCGTAGAAGCCTCCAACCTAACCCGCCAATTTATCCATGAGGGGCGTGTTGGGCAGCTTAAAACTGAATCGGCCCTGCATTATCTAGAGCATTCTGGGCATGAAGGAATGGTGGAGCTACACAGCAGTTTTATCACTCCTTATAATGCTGAAAATATCATCTCTGACTATGATGTGATCTTTGACGGGACCGACAACTTCCAGGCCAAGTATCTTATCAACCTTATATGTCACAAACTAAAAAAAGATTTGGTGTACGCTTCTGGCACAGACCGCTACGGGCAAGCCAGTTTCTTCTCTTTTAAAGAAGACTCTGCTTGTTTGTCCTGCCTTTATCCTTATAAGGAAGCCCAAGAATCATTGAGTGTTTGTTCTCCTGTCACAGAGGCTTGGCCACTACGAGAAATTGCCATGAAGGCGCTTCACTTAGCTGAAGCTCATCAATCTCATACTATATGGCATTTTGAAGCGCTTACTAAAGGATGGGATGCCTTTAAAAAAAGCGTAAACCCTGAATGTTTTTGTCAAATTGCTTTTAACCCTTCAGAACTGTTTGAAGATTATCGTTGGGATAAACAAGAAGATTGTGAACGTATTGTCTGGTCTCAACATTTAAAGGCCGAAGAATTCACCCAACAAACTCATGCGATTGTACTTACTTGTGAATCAGGAATAAGTGCGCGTAACTTCTGTTTTCAATTACGACAAAAGGGTCTAACCAATATCTATTGGTCCACCCACTAATTTTTCCCAACAAAACCTAGGATAATGTCCAACTCCTCTTTGGCGCGGTACATCCGCATCATGAAAAAAACAATTTTGATAACCCTAACGTTTCTCCTTATTACTTTTTCTCGTGCTCAAGCTCATGAGGTAGCAAAAGCTTACATGGATCTACAAATTCATATCACCATGAACTATCCTTGGAGTTTCTTTGCTGATCCATTGACGATAAAGGAAGTGCCGAAAAATCTCACCTCCAACCATATGTTTAAGAATGTCATTCATCCAAATTTTCTAAAAAATAATTCAGGCGCTAGAATTTTCATCAATGGGGCGATGGCAGCGGAAAGAGCAGTCACCAAAAAACAGGCGACCAATTTAATTTTAAAACAGATTGAACATATTAATCAGTGGGCAGCGGCCAATAGCGAAGATTTCGTGGTGGCAAAATCACCAGAAGAAATTCGTCATTATCTTAAGACGACAAAGAAAACGATTATCGTGCATTCCATTGAAGGGGGACGCCTTCTCATTGAATCTCAAGCTGATGCTGACTTTTGGGCGAAACAAGGTGTCGCTTATATCACTCTCATCCACCTAATAGACGATGAGTACGGTGGTGCTGCTCATAACCCAGGTGACTTGATTACCAGACTCATTAATTTCACGGGAACGATGTCGAAAATATTTCTTCCGCACGAACGCAGAGGGCTTACCGATCACGGAAAACAGGCCATTCATTGGCTAATGAATGCTGGAGTGATGATTGATACGACTCACATGTCGATGGAGTCTTTAGATGACTCATTAGATATTTTTGAAGAAAGAAATCTGCCTCCACTAGCGACCCATAGTTTGTTTGGACCGATTCAAAAGTCTGATCGTGGAGTGACAACCAAGCAACTGATTCGTATGTACAAATTAGGTGGATTGTTCTCCCTTCC
>JBEIPI010000103.1:0-10066 GCA_040377165.1 Bacteriovorax sp. | reverse complement strand
ACATTTTTGGGCCTCATCTCCTCTTGAAGGATCATTACCGATATCTGAGCATTTTTGATTAACACTATCTGCGACTTTCGTCAGTGCAGTATTGATTCCCTCGATACACTTTTTCTCTTGAGTTAACTCTATCGCTGCCAGTGACAGTGCCGAGGCTTCGGCTGCCGCAAACGACATGGAAGCCGCCTTTTGAAGATCATGTTTACTGCTGGAAGCATCGTAGGCCGTTTGATATGATTTTCTTAAGGCCTCTAAAGAATCCAATTGTTTTGAATCAACAGTTCCTGTCTGCGGGTTTGTAATTTCTTCCAACGACATGTTCAACAGCCCTTTGGTTTCAGACGTCACTAATACGTCACCAGAGATAAAAGCTGTTCCACCTGCGGAAGCAAAAGAAACATCGTTTGTGCCGGAGTACCCGCTTAAATTCGTGGCAAGCATACTCACGGCCGTCATGGTTAATGTGTCCAGGAGATTGGTATTAACTGCATCTTTGGCATGAAGACCGATAATTGAACTAGAGATAAATGAGACAATAACGAATCTTCCGTAATGTTTATTCATTTTAAAATATCCTATTTTAAATTGTATGTGCTAACTATTCTTACTGTTCTTCTTCCTCGTAATCTACACCAACTTTTTCATAGCTTCTGATATAGGCCTTGGTAACAAGGCCAAACAAACTGTCATCAGCAGTAGCTTCATAAAGGTCTCTCTTCTTCATTTTTTTTGCCTTAATGGCCTGAGAGAGCACTTCCTCGTCAGCGCTGTGTGCTTTCGCTCTTGATCTTGATGTTTTCACTATTTCCACAGCAGACTTAGCATTACTTCTTTGAAGCGTTATAGGTTGGTAAGTGTTTTTGTATTTGGACTTCACAACCTTTGCAGCATCACTATTATTTGAATCATAAGCAGTCGTCTCATATCCTTGATTCAATCCTGATGAGTGGTAAGAGGCCGCCTTATAGACTTCCTTTATTCCTTCGACTTCGCTAAGTTTTTTGAAATTGCTGTCAATTTTTTCACTAACTAGTTTACTGACTTGATCTAGCTTTTTATCATTGCTTCTGGTAAAGCGTGAACTCACTGAAGCGCTGTCTTTTTTACTGCCGCTCTTTCCATTTTCGCTGCTTGCAATTTTACTTTCCGAAGTTGACGGAGCCACTAATTTGCGTCCGCCCTGGGCCGCTTTATCGTTTCTAATTATCTTTAACTCTGACTGCTCTACCGCCATTGCCCCTAAGTCTCCACCTGCTGTTTTGGATAAGGTCGCAGTGGACTTCGCCTGATCTTTACCAATAGTTGAACTTCCCACACTGGCGGTGTTGGAATCTATTGTTGTGTAAGACCCCAAGGCAAGAGGAGAATTTAGGTTGCTTCCATTGCCAGCAGCGCTTCCGTCCTTAATTCCGATCGCTTTAATATCTGTCGTTTTTGGTGTGGTTGAGCTTCCTGAATTAGAACCCGGATTTGTCACACTTCCGCCTCCGCTTCCTGTTGCTGCTTTCACATCTGCCGCATAGTCTGTATACTTCTTGCGGGTTGAAACTGCTCGCGAAAGGTAGGCTTCATCCATTGAAATCAACTCTCCAATTCGTTCCTTTACATAGCTAAAGTAGGCCGGCCTTAATCCTGGTTGCCCAACAACCGTATCGGCAGTATTCCATGAGCTGGTAAAAGTTGAGGTCACATCAGAAGATAAGTCAGTCGTTCCAATTGAGCTAAGGAAGCTCTTGGCCCCGGCCGAAACTTTTCCCGGCATATCACCGGAGCCTGCGCTGTTTGGACAAATGATTCCGGAATTCTTGCGCGACTTTATTGTTTCAGCGATGGCCTTCTCCATCGGAGTTGTCCAATCAAAATTGGCATCATCAGAAGGGGGAATTTCCTTTAAAGTCGATTTCATCGTCGCTTCAAGTTTCCCCATTTTGGTATTTAATTCTTCACTAGGTGCTTGAGAAAAATAAAGTTCTTTATACTTTTTAAAAGCACCTTCCTGCAGCTCCGGGTATTTCTCCTGGGCCACATCACAGCCAGAAACGGGATCTTTCTTCTCAACCGTCGTACAGCTTTCAACTCCCGATGCATCTGTCGTGCACTCACTGACAGTTTTTTTGCGCTCACAACCGGCCTTGGCTTCCGCCATGACCTGGTCATAGGCCTTTTGAGTCATGTTGTTATAAAATGAAACATTCTCTTCATGCTCTTTTTCAATTTTTTTGATGGCCTCATCAACGGCCGTTAAAAGATTTTTGCGAAGAGCGATTCGCCCATTTGCACCTGCAATACTTTCAATGCTGGCATCAATGCTCTCAATATTAACCTGGTAGAGATCAACTTGCTTTTCAGCGCTTTTATCACTGCTTAATTTATCAATTTTTTGCTTCAAATCCTGCTGGTGCTTACTTAAAGTTGTCCCTAAATTGGCCTCCCCGGCCTGATAAGAACCTACCGCATTCCACCAGCCATCAAGCGAGCTGGCCATCTGATCGCCGGTAGATTTACACGACTTACCACCAATCTCAATAACGCCATAGAGTATCGCTGATAGCTCGAAACCCTTTTGACTATAAACACTGTCATCAATCGCAGTCTCCTGCGCAATCGCTGGCGCCTGAGCTAAAAGCAAGGCGGCTGTAAGCAACCAATGCACTCTCATGTGGCCTCCTCTCATAACTCAAATCACTTCGTTCTTAACTTTTTGAGCTCATCCGGTTTGATTAACTTAAGCGGACCTATCGCTTTACTGCTACCAACTCCGAATTGCCCGCCAACTGTAAATGTTGTCGGTGCTTTCGCCTGATTGGCGGTCGAAACTTTCTGACTTTTTGTACTTTTGAATCCATATGGAACCCAAGTTTTATTTTCTTCATCCATAATATGTCCTGTGCCCTGAACAATTAAAGCATATGGATCATATGTATCACTCACACCATATCCAGTGACTCCTTGATAAAGCTCAAGCCCAAGTCGATTATTGATGCTTCCATACACGTTGTCATTGGCCAGAGGTTGTCTTGGATCACCATTTTTATAAAGTAGTCCCTGTCCATTTAAGATTGTAGGAATATCGCTGGAGCGAAGCCCCAACTCTGCCATCTTCGCAAAAAACTGCTGGTCAGTTGGATTGGTCTCGATAAACTTCTTTACCATATCAGGCGTTACCCATCCTTTATTCGACATGACGTTTTTTGTCGCGTCCACTTGACTATAACCAGGCACCTGAACAGATCCTTCATAACCTTTAAAATTTCCGCCTTTCGAGGCCACGAACTCATCAACCTTCGCCATGAATTTTTCTTCTTGTGCTTTTGTCTGAGCATAGTTGTTCGGGTCACTAGGTGTCGCTCCACCATAGCCACCAATATTCATCGCATGAGCAATTTGTTGTTTAGTTAAACCAAGTCCTGCTGCTTCTCTTAAAATTGCTTCAGGTGATGGGTTGGTCGCAAAAAAACTTTTAATTAACCCGACAGATACGGTTGTCCCGCGATTGGTAAGGATTCCTACCTGGTCATCACCGCTTGCACTTTTGTCGTAAGTGCTACCATCATCCAAATCAAGAACCATACCACCAAGCTTTTCGATGTATTCCTTGATTTTTTTCATTTCTGCTGTTGTCTCTGCCACTTTATCGTCGGCCATTTTCTTATAGATTGTCCATCCGGCAATACGGTTGGCCGGAATAAAGATATTAGAATCCAATTCTGCATGGACCGCTGATTTACCATAAGATTCACTGACTCCATCGCTATTAATTTTTAGAAGACATTTTCCAGCATTTTCAACTTGTGCCATTGGCGCTGAATAATTACTGCAGACTTGTTTTGAAGCTCCAAGATCAGAAACCACCGCATCCGCCAGAGTACCGACAGATTTAAAGGCCGCCATCGAAGCTTGTTTTTTGCTTCTCTCCTTTAAGTATTCATCGAACTTATCAAAATCCGCGTTGATTTTAGCGGCACAGGCCTTCAGTTCATCCGCACAGGCATTTTTGTCATCATCGTTTTCCAGGTCATTACAAACCTTATTGACTTCATTCCCTTTGGCCAGAGCACTGTTAAATTCCTTTATACAACTGTCTTCTTTGCTCTTTTCCGCGACTTCCAGTTTCTGTGCTTCTTCCAATGCTTGCTCAAACGCTTTGGCTGCTGCTTTTTGCATCTCAAGCTTTTTCTTGCTTACAGCGTAAGCATCATTCAAACTCTTAACCAGAACAGGATTAGCGCTTGATTGTTTCGCATCGCTGTTTTTCATATAATTTTTGAATTCTTCTTCGGCCTTCTTTTGCAGTTCTGCCATGGTTTTTTCATCTTTTGTATAAAAAGAAGAATCCACCTTTGAGACTTTCTGCAGATCTGATGTAACTGTATAGCTTTTTAATGAGTCCAATAGTTTTAAATAATCGCTATCAATTGGTCCTGCGGGCACAGATAGTGCCATTGTATTTGAGCTACTTAAAGCTAATGCTGACAAGGTAAAAAAGGCCATTGAGAATTTTCTAAAAGCATGTCCTGCCATTTTATTCTTCCTTTGAAAGTTAAACCTATCCATGATTATAAGATCATACCAAATTTATAGCGAGACAATTTCCAAGGGGTCCGTCTAATAACAGGTACTCAAGCAATCAAGCTGTTCTTACTTGGCCCAAAGGCATGCCCTAAAAGTAGGCCATTTCTTGGAAAAAAATGATAAGTATACTGAATAAACAGTTCTCGAGGGGATCCGGCACAAAATGCTTCACAAAAAAACGAAGCACCTGTCCCTAATTTAGCAGGAAAAAACTATTTGTTTCCGAATAATCTTTGAAGTTAAGAAACTGGTAGGTGAATGCGTAATCATCGTCATCAATATTCAAGATTCGAAAGATCTCATGGGCCGCAAGTAATCGCTGCTCCAGCACAGACATTCTCCCCCAACATGAGATATCGATTTTTACTTTATACTTTTGAGCGTAAATCCCACAGACTCTTGTCCCAAAACGATCAAAAAGATCTTCATCGACAAGCTGAAAATCCATAAGGCCCAAACTCTTGACTCTTTCATCTTTTTTCAGGGTTCCATGCTCAAGGAATAAGGCCATATCGGAAAGTACATGACTTAACCTTTGCTCGAAATCAATCACGCCTGCCGGGGCCATTGAATTATCCAGCTTCCAAAGTGGATCATTAAAACTGCCATCGGCTCCACCTGATGAATCAAAATGATTATGTTTCATCCTCTGAACGCTAAACATGGTACGGACCACGTTCTTTATATCATTGCGATTGAAATAGAAAATCGAAGGAATATAAATGGCATTATTAGTAAGCAGAATTTTTACCGGTCCTGTCCCTATATCATAATTTAAGATTGCCGATGGAGGCAAAACTCCAACAACATTGGCCGGGTTAAGCTTTAATAGATGATTGTATTTAATCCCGTATCTCAGCCTCAGCCCATCTCCACCGTTTCCTTCAAAATCCCCTTTTTTAACACGCGAACTCTCAGAAAAGCTCAATCGCGCGTCTTGTATAATCAACCCATCCATTTCAATATCAGCGAAGGAATTACCTGCGATTAAAAGAATAACAAAAAGAATTACTGCTTTCACTCTGACCTCGTCAGTGGATAGACTCCCACCACCATTTTATAGACTTCTTTTTTTTCACCATGCTCCAGCATAAGAGAAATATCTTTCTGAAATTTTCTTATCAATTCTTTTGCCTGAGGTAACTTCGCTGTATCAATCGCCATTGTCATGGCCGTAAAATCTCTGAGTTCAACATCATCTCTGTAAATTGAGTCAATTCCCATTCTAAGGTTATTGGCCTGGGCATCTTTTAAATAATCATTTGGGATGTTATCTGGGGTTTTTAAGAAGGAAGCGGTTCTTTGATAAGTTGTAGCGTCTTTAGTTAAAAGGCCCTGTTCTAACAAAAAGCTGAGTGCGCTTTCTGCCTCATCTGGAGTTATTCCAAGGCGAGCAGATACGCTTTCAGCGGATACAGTGAAATTATCAAGTTTTACAATTGAAAGGATCGCGAAGTGATGCCACTCCGGAAGTTTTGCCAATAATTCGCCACTAACTTCTCTTGCCTCTAAGTCTTTTTTCAGACTCTTTTTAAATTCAAAATAACTGAGAAAGAGTGCTCGCTCTTTTTGACTCAATTCCAGAGCATCTGCCAGTCTTAAGGCAAAGTCTTCTGAAATATTTCTTTTGCCATTCATAATAAGAGAAAGGACGCCAGAGTTCACGTCGAGTTTTCGGGCAAGGCCACGCATAGAAAAGGCGGGATTTTTCTTTTGAATAGCACTCAAACGAAGCTGCAAAATCTTTGCAATCTCGTCTTGAGGAATCGTATGTCCTTTAATCATGCCTTCACCATTGTTATAAACTAGCTGCGAATATCTTAACAAACCGCTCTCGGCCGGTCTCTGAGCCTATAAAAACGACACGAATTGAGAATTTTACTGTCAAAAAATGCGACACTTCCCCTTTCTTCTATCAGATACTTACTCTCTCTTTGTCATATAGTGCTTCTAAGTCCAAAGAAGCACCCCTAAAAAACTTTAAAGTCGCAAGCAGACAAGGTAATAAGCCGGTTTGTTCATTTACCAGGAGTCATTATGAAAATGGTTATCGCGGCCCTTATGCTACTGGCCTCTACAAATGCCCTTGCCCTGTGTTTCTCCCTAGGCCCTAAAGAGCTTCCAGAGGTCACTGCCGGTATACCCACAGAGATCTGCCTGGACCAGTTGTTCATTAACCCGGAGAACGAATCTATATCCGCCACCAGTTTTTCGTCTCAATACATTTTTGATGGACTCAATGTCATCTCCTTAACTCCAGATAATGAGAATTATTTTTTTACGGCTTCAAATTTAATCTTTGAATCCTGGAGTAGTCAGAGCGGGCAAAGAATTAAAATTGAGCTCAATATGAAAGGTATGGTCTCATTTAGTGGGAGTTCAGATCTTAACGATTTGAAAATTTCTATTAGGAAACAGATGACAAGCAGGAAGGATCCGGTTTCTTCTTATGTAAAAATATTTGAATACAAAGTCCGAGAGTTTTAATTTAACGGCAAGAGAGGGCAGATCATTATTATTCAAGTCCTCTCTTCAATGTTTTTTCCATCAGATGGCCAATTCCCAAAATAAAAGGAATCGTAATCACCAATCGCAGAAGCGCAAAACGAAGCCCGATAAAACTGCTTTCAATGATCAGCATCGGAACTTTGATAGTGGCCCATGACCCTAAAAAAATAACGATATTGGAAGTACGCACTCCTTTATTCTTCAATGAAATAGCAATGGGAAACGCCGCAAACAACGGGCCTGCTGCTACTGAGCCCAGGAGCATAGAGAGGATCGCTCCCCGCGCCCCCGACTCTTCTCCAAGATGAGCTTCAATCGCTTCCCTTGAAACCCACATTTCAAGCAGCCCCATAAGAATCATAATAGGAGGAAGTATTTTTAAAACCTCCCACAAAAAATCCAGTGAATTGTTAGTTGAAAGCCTTGCGGCCTCTGGCCAATTAAGAAACAGCATTAAGTTGATCAAAACCACTATAATGAAAATACGATATTTTTTGATCGATTCTGCCATCATATAATGGCCCCCATAATCAATCCGATCACTACGGCCGCAATAAAACTTAAAACCTGTCTCATCATGGTAAAGCGCTTACCAAAATAAGCAGATTCAAGTGGCGCAGTAATAATCCCCACCATCGTAAGCGTGGTGATAAAAGAAGCGATGGTTGAATAACTCGCACCTATTTTAAGCATTGAACCTGCTAATGGAAAAGCAATCGGTGCAGGTATTGTCACAACTGCTCCAACAATTGAAACTAGCACTAGCCCGGCAACGCCCTTGTAAGTGAAAATCATACGCAGTGTTTCTGGTGAAATTAACGCCAGTG
This sequence comes from Bacteriovorax sp., assembly GCA_040377165.1. Lineage (GTDB taxonomy): Bacteria > Bdellovibrionota > Bacteriovoracia > Bacteriovoracales > Bacteriovoracaceae > Bacteriovorax. Next base: position 2,159 of record JBEIPI010000103.1, on the reverse strand, counting down.
CGAGACCGACCATACCGATCATCCCCAGAATGCCCGGGGTTAAATTTTTTAGTGAATTAAAACTAAACTTTAATGCCTTCAAAGTGCGTGTGCGGTCTTTCAACGCCGATGCAACCAATGCGATGAATGTTATTGACCAGATTACAGTTACCATATTTGCCACCTTTCTAAATAATACAGTATCATGCCTATATTGCCTTCTCAATAAAAGGACTCTTATGGATATTGGTGAAATTTCAAAACTCTCAGGTATCGCAGCTTCAGCTTTACGCTATTACGAGAAAGTCGGTCTTATCCGCAGTTCCAGCAGAAAAGGTCTTCGCAGACAATATCACAGCAGCGTGCTGGAGCGTCTGGCATTAATTGCGCTCGGACGTCATGCAGGCTTTAGCCTGGAGGAAATCTCCTCGATGCTTAAAGGGCCAAAAGAAAAAATCCAAATTGACCGCTCAAAACTAAAGGCCAAGGCGCGGGAGCTCGACAAAAAAATTGCAAGACTAACAGCGGTTCGCGAAGGTCTGCTTCATGCATCGACATGCAAGGCCCCCAATCATTTAGAGTGCCCGAAATTTAAAAGACTCATGAAGATTGCCCTCGCTAAGCCTCTATAAAGAGCACTGTTTTGGAAATCTCACCATCCTTCCGCTTTTGTCTTCTTCCTTTAAATCACAACTAGTGAATCTTAGAATAATCACAGACTCGCTCACACATTTAGTGTCGTGAATATCTCCTGGAAAATATGTTTCCATATCTCCTTTTTGCATCTGCCGTCTATCACGCTTCACTAAATTTTTTCCAAGCAAAGAATAAGTGCCCATCTCAATTACGCCTTCAAGCACTGTGTAGATCACCCACCCATTTCCGTGGTTATGAGGGATACGGTAAAGATCTTTTGCTTCGGAATAGGCGAGAAGAATAAAGCCTGTCTCTGGGTCACGATAGAGCTCAACGCCTTTTTCCAGGCCGAAGCGATCTTGATGTAATTGTGTCTTGAATTCCGGATTGTTTATCAAGTCCCTGATCGCCAACACAGCTCTCTCGACGGTTTGTTGATTTTGGGCATCCCAATTTTCTTTTAATGCTTTAAAATATGGGCCTAACTGCGTTTCATTCATTTTACACCTCTTTGTTAATTAAATCTTACAACTTGAAGTTAACTTCAAGTCAAGTGACCTAATTACAGGTGCAAGCTGTTGATTAAAATGTTTCTTTATAAAAAATGCATTGCTCTGGAAGTTTCTTAACCTTATTGAGATAAATGCCTTTTAAATCTTCCCAGGTTGCATCTCCTCCACCCGACCTGGCATCCTCAGTAAACCACCAGTTGAGGTCTTCCCCGCAGCCGTCGCCGGCAGGAATTGCTTTTTGAGGAACGCAGGCCGGACTGTCACTTGGGCACTTTAAGCGGACATGAATATGATCATCATGCCCCCACCAGGCGCGAAGTTTATGGTGCTCTTCTGGTGTTAGTTTATTATCAAGACAGAGTTTCTTTTTAAAAGCTGCATTGATAAAGATTCTTTCAACTGATGCATCTTGAGTAAAATACTTGATCAGCTTTATTTGATCTTCCCCCAATTCCTTGACCGGTCTCATATCCTCTGTTTCCAGAACACGCAAAGATATCTGCTCGCTGGCCGCTGGCATCTTAAACCAAATGTCCACATCAAGTCCGTTTTGGTGAGAATTGTGTCCGGTCATTGTCGGACCGCCACGAGACTGAGACAGGTCGCCAATGATAAGTGTTCTATTCATTTTATAGAATTCTGCACCAGCGCTGGTAAGCAATTTAATCAGGTCAGGGTGCCCCCAGTATCGGCCTCGCTTCATTTGCGAGAAATGAAGTCCTTTTTCCTGACCGGTAAAAGTCTGAGCCCCTTGCAGGCACCCCAAGGCGTATTCGCCAATTGCCTCAGGCTTAGCCTCTGTGGGCATACGGGAGCTTAAGCGCGAAGTAAAGTCAGGCAGCTGATGAGAGCAGCTTGAGGCCAGAAGAAAAATCATGCAAAAAATACTAAGTCGATTTGTCATAAGACAATTCTAACTCATAAATCCAACGTATTCATTATCTTCGCTTAAAATTTTAATTTTTTTAGCTGATCTTTTAAAGATTTCAGGTCTGGATTATTAAAATCAGTTGTGTCGATTTTTATAACTGT
>JBEIPI010000013.1:0-38102 GCA_040377165.1 Bacteriovorax sp. | reverse complement strand
TTCCGGATTAAGTCTGTAATTGACCTGTGGGCCTGCTGAAAAATACTGGTCGCGGTCTTTACTGATCAACTGAGTTCCGCCGCGCTCAACTTTTAATGAACTAAGTGAAAGCAAATTCAAATGACCACCGAACTCTAATTGCCTCCAGATATAAACAGCTGTGGCGCTTAAATCTATTAGTGATCCAACTTTATAATTTTCAGATTGATTATTAATAGGTCGCGAGTAATTACTTGGCCCGCTCAACTCAAGGCCAAATTTCAGTTTATATTGATCTCTGACCTTTACAGCATCTACTCCGAAAAATAATAAATCTCTGCCATACACTGAGTCCGCAATTTTTGAATTGCTGGAGCTCATTAGCTGCGCGCCGGCCTTTAATTCAATATCGTAACTACGGTCTGTCCAGAAAATGCTTCTGACTGACAACTCAAGCGGCCCGAAGTAATTCTGGCTTTTTTTAGGATGAACGTAAGTTGAAGTGATGCCAAACCCTGTAGCGGTTTTTTCTGTGCCAAAAGGATAAAACTGAGCAGACACATTAAAGCTATGATCCAGGGGCAGAGTTGTTGCTGAAGCATTGTCTCTGCTCGATGAACCCCACTCTGTGTAGGATAACTTCAAGCTGCTTGGGCTCTTTAGTCTTGAGTTTTTATTGACGGGAACAACTACTGGCGCGGTATTCTCCACAGGCTCAGGAATATTCTTCTTTACGACTGCTTGAATGCTGTCAAAGGTCTGCTCGGGAGAAATAATCGCCAACGTAATTTGGGTGACAACTTTTTCATCCTCGCGCACACTTTCCGGCAATGCTCTATGAAGAGCTTCGTGAATATGCAGAGCAATTAGTTGATTTTTACTCAGCTTAAGCGCAACCGGGAAAAAGCGCGTTGGAGCGTGATTGCGGGGAAATGTCCGCGCATACACCAGCCCTTCGGTCCCCGAGTGAAAGGCCCCCATCTCCTCTAATCTTTCTGAGCTGATATTTTTTTGAGTGAGATAGATCTTGGCGTTTTCCAACTCTGGAATAAGATCCCCAAGGCCCGCAATCCCGCGCGTGTTTAATTTCTCTAACAATTTTAGTGCTTCATTTTTGGTTTCAATCAACTTTCCCTTTGTGACAAGATCAAACCCCTCGAGATCTGAGCCGTCGTCGCCATTGCCCACACGGGAAGGCCCGGCAAAGAGCACACTTGAATAAAGAATTATCATAACAAGGGCCATTAACTTCATTTCTCTTCCCCAGACAAAGCAAACAAGGCGACTTCTAACTGATAGACGCGCTCCTTTTTTCCTTTTGAATATTTTTCCACCAGCATATTTTGAAATTCTAAAATATCTTTTTTAATTGATCCTAAATCATCCTGATTAATCGCCATACCTATTCCCGAAATGTCTCTTTCCTCAACCGACTGAAGCTCAAGTGAGTCAATCGCCTTCAGTAAAATCTGCTTGTGGTAATTTTTTATTCCTTGTGACGGGATCCCATCGGAAGACATTGTATAGTCATTAGAAATCTCATAAGTGACTTCTCTGTTCTTGTTCACACTTTTTTTAATCAATCCAACTCTGACCATTTTATCAATGGCCACTTTCACCTCAAAGACCTTGATGTTTAATTTTTTAGCAATCCACTCATAGCTCCATCTAAAATCATGACAATCGGCCAGATTCAAAATCGCAAAATGGTACCACTCATTGACAATATCAAACTGATCCACATCTAACTTACGCTCCTGATGAAGACGTTTCGTCTCACCCTTTAGGCCTTCATCAGGGTGAACCAGGCCGAGGAAGTGTTTCGTCTCTCTGGAAGTTAACCCCAGAGATTTAGCGATCTTTAAAGCTGATTTTGGACTTAGTTTTCTTATTCCTCTAAGCACCTCTGAGAGCTCTCCTGATGAGAGTCCAAGACTTTTAGCAAAAGCTCGAAGTGAGTAGGCCCGGTTGAGGTTTACTCTTTTTACTAATTCATCGTTTAGATAATCAATGTAGCTTTCGTATTCAAACATGAGGATAGTTTACTAAAAAGCTGGATAAAAACCTAGCCTAAATTTGGATCATGGTGCTCCAAACCATTAAAAACACGCTGCTAACTCAAGGTAAAACATAATAATTTTATATATTTGTAAAAATTATACTCGCTCCAAAAATGGAGCACTTTGTTCCAAAACTACTTCTCCAAAATCAATTTCTGCAGTAAAAGATTTTAGAAGCAAACTTTTTATGGAGAAATTATGAAAAAGCTAATTAACTCACTTATGCTCTTAACACTAACGATGATCCTTACTTCTTGTTTTGCGACAAAAGAAGAAAAAGAACAAAGAAGGCAGAATGCATTTGATATTTCTGGCACATATAATGTGAGAACCACTTCATACACACCAATGACCCTTACTATCGTGAACGAATCTGACGTTTCAAATGTCTATGCTGTTATTTCTCGAGGGGATTTTACCAATGAAGAAAAATCAGCTTTCTTAAGACAAGGAATTTCGCTTAATGAAGTTGAAAAATTTAGAACTAGTTTTTATTTTGGCCAAGGAAGACATTACTCTTGGTTAGTTGGAGGTGAAAACATTTCTACTGACATTGGGAAGAGCTCTACTGTCTTCATTAGTACTTCTTCAGGAGAAGGTCTCAATACACCTGATTATGATATTTCATACTCCGTGTCTGCATCAATGCATAAGTCAGATATGGTCCTGCGAGGGAAAATCACGATGACGATTCAAGCGATGGAAGTGGTCAACGGGCAAAAAACCTATGTTACTAAGGAAGAAATTCAAATGCCATTCTAGGCATACCAAGATGAAGACCTTGCCATCGGTAGGGTCTTCATCATTCTTCGTGGTATAATTCGCTCTCTTGCTTGGCCAGCCATACCTGGGCCTTCTCCAACCAGGGCAAGATAGATTTTCTGTCCCTCACCCACCACACGCCAAACTGCATAGGCTGGGATCTGTGACCAGAAATGATTTTTAATGTGCCTTCCTTGATTTCATTTACGACTGTATAGTACGGAAGAATCGCCCAGCCGTGCCCCAGTTTACACGCCTCTCTCAAGGTTGAGATATCACTGAAAGTTCCAAAAGACCTTTTAGTATTTTCTCCACTACCCGCGATATAAAGAGATGAACGGGTAAAGTGTAAATAATCCGCTTCATTCAAGTCAGACTTATGCTTCACTTTATTCTTTTTAATATAATCTTTTGAAGCGACTAAAGCGAAAGACTCTCTGGCCGCAGTTTTATGTGCGATAAGAGGATCAATCGGTCTTCCGCAGTCAAAACCAAAATCGGCCTGACCACTAAGGAGCAGTTTTTCAATTCCATCATCAGAACTCACGATGGAAACAGTTGTATCGCCTCCCTTATTCAGCTGGTTAATTCCTGGCATGAGAATGCGGGCCGCGAACTCTCTGGTTGTCGCAATCGTGATGCTTTTTTGCTGATTGAGAATCAAGCGCTGTGAATAGATACTTTCTTCAGTCCATTTATTCAATGCGAGACCTTTGTCGGTTAAAAACCAGCGGTTGTTTCTTTTTTCAAAGACGCTGCTTTTTTCTGCGATTGATTTGATGTTCCTGGAAACAACCGATATGTCCTTGCCTAGTTTAACGGCCAGCTCTTCCAGTGTCTGATTTCTTTCAAATTGATAGACAATCTCACATTCCGCACTCGACAACTCAAATCTCATGGCCTTCTCCGACTTGCATTTTTTGCACATAAACTATGCCATATTTGCAGTTTTCACAATCTCTAAATAAATCTATTTTCCTTGTAACGATAGAAAGGAGAAGCATTATGAAACGCACTATCAGCACTTTAGCAATTTTAATGAACCTTGTTTCCCCCGCCATGGCCGACAACCTGACGGTTCACGAATGGGGAACTTTCACTAGCTTTATGGGATCAAATGGAGAGCTTATCGAAGGCATGCACCATGAAGATGAGCCACTTCCTTCATTTGTCTACGGACTAAAAAAAGAAGCTGAGGAAACACGCCCAGGAGCACCAGTTCCTCCTGTTTGCCGCCCTAGACCCGGTACAAAGATTGATTGCTTCACCATGAGGAGTCTGATTGAAACCCATTCCGAAGTTTTCCCGGAAGCACCAATCAGTGCAGGAGTCACACAGAAAATGGAAACACCGGTTATTTATTTCTATGGTGAGCAGGGAAAAAAAGTAAATGTGCAGATCAATTTCCCTCAAGGGATCATCACTCAATATTACCCGCAGGCAACTTCTGCTTACCCAAAACTTCATGAGGCAAGAGAGTTGAAAAATGGTCAGTTTGTTTTTGACGTCACCCTGCTTTCTCCAAACTTAACAGCATTTCCAGCTGTAGCCGCCAATAGTATTTGGGCCCCGGCGAGACAGGTTCCCGCCGCTAATGCAATCAAAGTCAATAATGGCGACCAGGAAAAATTTATTTTCTACCGCGGGATTGGAAACTTTTCTTCACCACTAAAAGTTACATCTGAGGAAGGATATACTCTGAAGCTGACTAACCAGTCACAGTCACCAATTTCAATGGCGATTGTATTGAATTCAAACGGCTCAAAAGGAAATATCTCGATGGCAGGAGCACTCGTGACTTCTAAAAACGTGGCAGTGCCTGACCTAAACAAAGGAATGAGCTTCGACCAATATGTATTAAAGGCAAAGGCAGCAATCACACAGGCCCTGATTCAAAACGGTTTGTATGCTGATGAAGCAGTTGCAATGGTGAACACTTGGGAGAAAAGTTATTTTCATACACCTGGTATCAGAGTGCTCTACATTGTCCCAAATGATGAAACTGAGGCCATTCTTCCACTTCAAGTGAAGCCAACCCCGAATGAATTAGTGAGAGTGCTCGTGGGCCGCGTGGAAGTAATGACAAAAGATGAAGAAAATAGTCATCTGGCAACAATCAGAGCAAATCCAAACCTTGACCGCTTAAGTGTGTTTGGAAGATTTTACGAGTCTAAACTAAGAAGACTAGAACAAATTGCACCGGAGGACCTGAAAGCGACAATTAGGAATCTTTATAACTAATAAAAAAAGGGGGGGCTTCGAATGAAGCCCCTTTTTTATTCAAGCACACATTTCCTAACCAAATCTTAAAGAAAATCCCCATGGCAATATTTCATGGTTTCCCCATACTCGTCTGCTTTTCACTTAAAATATCTTTAAACGAACCAGGATTTTTTATGAAAAAGGTGCTTATTCTTCTAGCATTCACAATGGGTACGGCACATTCTTTCGAGCCTCTCTGCAGTTCTCCGCAAGCATTTACGAAAAAAGATATTCAAACAGTTTTTCAAAACAAAGAGAACTCGGCCAACAATCAATTAATCATCTACTCGGTTAACCCTCCAACACCGATTGACTGGTCTTCACCAAAGAGCGCTTTTAAAAGTATTTTTAGAAACTCTTTCATTAAAGAAGGCTACGATGCTGAAGAGTTTGATTATGACCGTGGACTGGTGAAAAAAAGAAAGCAGGTTAAAACACATTTTATCGGACACATGTTCATGCAATTAAGCTGTGCCGGATATCCATCAATTTTAACCGGTATGTCCTCACCAGGATATGAAGAGATCAAAGGATTGATGATCGATGGGAAAAGTTTCTCGCAAATTATCTCAACCACCAAGGGCCACTTTAATACATCACAAGAGCTGCAGGAAGAAATCGATATCCGCAAACGGAAAGCTGGAAACCTCCACTACATGGGCATTAACCTCAGGCCCGGTTCTTGCGAAGAATTATTAAAATACCTAACTGAATTTAAGGCCTGTGGTGTGAACACCCGTTACGGCGGGCTTGATGCCAATCCTCACAAGGGCGAGGGAGCGGGGTGCTCTGCTTTTGCAGTAAGCTTTCTTCAGCGCCTTAATCTTGTTCCCATGATTGATAAAATCAAAAAGGGAGACTTTGGTTCTGAATTTTTAAGAACGATTAATATTCCTAAGATCATGCTAAAAACCGAAACGGATGACCCAAAAATTGGGGCCTGGGGACTGTTAAAAGGAAGCAAAATTTCATGGGCATCCGGTGAAGATGGAAGACCTACTACTTTTTTTGACCCTGAACTTTTCTCGAAATGGGTTCAGGAATTCTCACCGGAGAAAAATAATTCAGGGCTCACCTATATTGGCAGAGACGGCAATAAACTAATCAATGGAATCTGGTTTGAAGAAAACAGCAAAAATATCAAAGCGAGTGATTTTTCGCTGGATTTCTTAAAGGATTAATTCTCGTATAAATCCTTCACGAACTCATGTGCCTTAACGCCCTCTTCCGACTCCATTGAAGCCGTGGCCTTTGTAAGCATAAATGTGTGCATTTTGGTGTCTTTCATCCAGACGTGGATGTTGGAGTAATTTTTAGCGACCGCCGGGATTCCAGACGGGCCTAAGATCAATTCTTTTTGCTTTTCAGGTGAGATGTCACCGTAGATCTTTGACATAGCGTAGTCTTCAAGCCCGTAGATGAAACCGACTTTCCAATCCGTGTAATTGTCAAAAACCGGCGCCATTTTTTTTGAGACAGCTCCATCATTAAAATCAACATCCAGACCTATGCCACTAAAAGCGACTTTGAAATCGTTTTTCATGTCTTTGTCGAATTTATTCCAGAAGGTCTTTCCATAGTGCAGACCAGGCGAATCAGCGATCATGGTTTTTTTGATATTCTCCGGAAATAGCCCTTCAATTTTTTTCCCAAAGACCAAAGAAGCGATCCCACCTGCAGAAGCGCCAAAAACCACCAGGTCATTTACTTTAGAGAAATCTATAAATGGTTTCTGTCTTAAATATTCAAGAGCGCGGTCAATGTTTCTTTTTCCATAGTGATAAACAATTTTGTTTTCATAATAACTGACATGGCTGCCAGCAAAAACATCCCCTGTGCAATAAGGAAAGTAGACTTTTGAATGATTCTTTAATGGATTGATGCTGGAGTAGTTGGCGGTTAAAACGCTGTAGCTATTGATGACCGGATAGTTGTGCATCCATGGGAAAATTGCGGTTCTCTTAAAACAAGAATCATAATCCCAGCAGACACCTCCTCCCATAAACTCGAACATGATTTTATCTGAAGCCTGCTTTTGCAGAAGGATAACATAATCTTTTTTGTCTCCACACCTGGCCCCTGGAATTTTAACTTCAATCCACTCAGCAGCAGAAGCATTAAGCGAGAAAAATAACAGTAGTGAAATCCATTTCATAAATTCATCCCATCCTTGGATTATCTATAAATCATAGCTCTTCATCTTTTCAGCGATCAAGAGGGAGTGCTTATTATTAACTCACACCTAACCCGACCTCTTTGATCAAATTTATCGTCTGGTAAACATTACACCGACTTGAGATCCCCCGGAACTGATGTTGACCTTCAGGCTAGTGTCAGTTGCTCGTGAAAGAAACCCGCCCACCTCAAAATGATTGAACTTTCCATTGCTCCAATCGTATTGCACAAACACTCCCAAATCAGAGATTGCATTTCTTGGGTGACTCAAAAACCCATCAATGTTGATTGTGTTTAAGTTCACTCTCTTTTGAATCACCCACTCGTGAATTTTTTTTGCCGGAATTTTTTTAATCGCGCGAACCAGCTCATCATCCATGAATACTTGCTCTCCACCAAAACCATCTGTGTATTTAATGACAAACTTTTCAGGATTTAAAAGCACCTCTCCCTTTACTTCGCTCAACATAGAAGCAGGAAGAATCGCATCCTTCAATTTTGCCGGTGAACCAAGTATCTTCTTTCGCAAGGAAGTGTCGGCCAGGATTGGCAAAATGCTCTTGGAAGCAAATAACCCGGTTAAAAACGGCCCATAGTGAGGAACGCGCTCGCGAACCAGCTTAGCGTAAAAATCTCTCTGTTCATTATAGTCGTCAATAGTCAGGGCAAAACTCACCATATAACTATCCGGGCGCCACTCTCCGACTTTAATCTTTCCGTCTTTAATTGTGATTTTTTCCTCTCTCAAAAAAGGATAATCGCGAATATCAACATCCAGTCCATACTGTGCGGGAGTCACCAGTCTCAGGTCGTATTTTCTTTCTTTGGCCCTTCTTAAAAGGCACTCCTCGTCCCAGTTATAACAATCGGTCTGGAAGCGAGCGAGACTTTTTCCCAGTCTGCCCATATTCTTTATTTCCGCAGTAGAAGTATCTAATGAGAAATATTTTTTCTTTAAATCTGGCATCAGCGAGTAAAGAGTGTCGTGAATAAAAGGCATGCGGGCAAGACCGTCAAAACCAATTTCATTAATCTCTAAAAGCTTTGGAGGATTATTAACAGTAGGTTCGCCTACGATCGCCATATCAAAACGCAAGCTGCCCACCAGCCTGTCCGGGCGGTGCTTTAAGACTTTCATTTCTTTAATTAAAAAATCACGGACTGGGCCAGAAGGAAAGATCGCTTCAACTTCCTTCTCTGGAAGAGTGATCAGTTTTAGGATCATTTCAGTGATTTGTTTTGCGGTTTTATTGATTACTGGCAAATATGAACCGGGAAGCACTCGCGGGTAAATTGAGCAATCCTGATCCAAAATATCTGAGAGACCTGAGTCAGCAAACGCATTCCACAAATTGGTTTTGTGATTGTGCACTTCAATTTTAGATTTCATGAAATTTTTTAAATGTTTTGGGGATTCTTCATGATAATGATGCTTAAAGTTCAACGCGCGCTTCTTTGCCAAAGGGTCCTCCGGATAGACTGACTAAAATGATCAAGCGAGTAATTCTCGTGTACTCCATTCTAACCTAAATCTTGTTAAAAAAATCAGCGAAAGGTATTCTAGGCTGTAATTATGTTTGTTAAAAAGACACTTTTTATATTCGCAGTTTGTCTAAGTGAAGCTTCCGCGGAAACTCCCGCTTGCCTCGCTAGTTTTACGACTCCTTATTACAAATGGAAATCACTTCCTGTAGAAATTTATGTCGATAAAAAAATGCCGACTGTCTTTACCAAGGCCCTAATCAATGGCATTGATAAGTGGAATGCCTCATTTAAAGAGAATGTTTTCCTATACAAAGGACAGTCTAAAGAATGCGATAAACCTGAGATCAATTGTCTCACTATGAAGAAGGCAAAGGCCTATCAAAAGGTCAGCGGTGATAATGACTACGCTTTTGTTAGTCAGGCCTACAGGGACAACGCCTGGGAGTCCGCGGATATTGTGCTAAATGCATCCTTCAAATGGAAAAGCCCGTCTTCTATCGGCCAGGTAGATCCTTCAAAAGTTGTTCTCCATGAATTAGGTCATGTACTGGGTCTTCAGCATCACTTCTTTCATCTCTCATCAATTATGAATTATCTGCCTTACGAAGCCAGCAAAGTTAATCTGGGTATCACCTCGTTTGACAAGGAAATGGTCGATTGGATTTACTTTAACGGAAAATGCCCCACTGATTACTTGCTTGCTTCTATTGATCAGCAAAATGATTTATCGCGAGACATACTAAAAAAACAATTCCCGGATTTATCAGCTCTCGATGACCTCAATCTACTTTATCTCATCAGCCGTCTGGAGAAAAATAAGGACAATGACCGCGCCCTTCTGGCGATCAATAAAGCGCTCGTGCTCTCGCAAGATCAATCCGATGTAACCCGCGCTTATCTGCTTAACCAACAGGCCGATCTCTATTTCCTGAAGGATAACAATTTAGAAGCTTTCAAAGCGTTTGAAGAATCACACAAACTCTGGCCAGGCAATTACCTGACTTTAACTTATCTTGCCCAACTAAAATATATTATGAATTCAGACAGGAAAGGTGCGCTGAAAGATGTCACCCAGGCCTTAACCATCAGGCCTGACTATCAACCGGCAAAAGAATTAAAAAACTTTTTAAGAAAACAAAAATGATAAAAAAATCTCTTATCTCACTTCTCATCGTCGCTGTAATCTCTCCGATTATTGTAGTTATTATACTTTATCGCCTGGCCATGTCGACAGGACTCGAAGGAAGAAGGGGCGGCCCCCAGGATGCTTTCAGGCACACTTATTCGTGTGCGCTCACTGCGCGCTATCTCTCGCCAAAAATTGTTGAAATTGTCACTTATCTTTCAGAGAGTGACCCGAGCTCTCACTTTGATCAAATGGACATCCACAACAACAGAATTGGAACAAAAATCGGACTGGCAAATGGCGATCTCTATGAGACCGTAATGAAAAAAGTCAAAGAAGGACAGGTAAATGCCAGGGATGAAAACACTATCACCTGGCTTCCTGAAGATGAGTGGGATAACGGACTTTAAAACCAAAAACTGGATTTTCCCAGGGCCTGAAGAACTGTGTGCTTCCCATCCTCTGCAAAAAATGAATCACCGGCCTTGTAAAAATAATCTTTGATATCACCTTCTACAGTCATCCAGATTTCACCGCTGTCCACATGAATCATTGTGGCCTCTTTGAGACCATAAGTTTGATTTTCTTCCAATAGTATATCTTTTCTCTTGTTGTCCATAATTACTCCTAGGCCCATTATCGGCCATTATCCTAAAGCAATACAGATTCAGAAATTGATATTTGTAACCATAACAGTTAGTATTCCAGAAACTGTTATGGTCTCTTTGATCAAAACTGTGCATGGATTTATTTTTAGTTTATGAGAAAATCAATAGATGGAAACATTAGACACAAATCACCTTTATATCCAAGTCGCCGATCGGATCAAAAACTGGATCAACGAAGGCACTTATCTTCCGGGATCAAAAATTCCATCGATGAGACAGTTAAGCACCAAGCTTAATGTGAGCGTCTCAACAGTCATTCAATCCTATCAGCTTCTTGAGCGACTGGGTTTTATCGAAGCAAAACCTCAGTCCGGCTATTACGTCAAAATCCAGCCTCTATTAAATGAAGCAGGCATTCACACCAAACCAGCTTACGCTCCCCGCTTTATTCAAACCAATAATACGTTTCTCGATATCATCCGCTCTTGCGGGAACCCGGCGCTTCTTCCTTTAGGAGCTGCCAACATCCATCACTCACTGTTGCCGACTGAAAGTCTACAGAAGTCGCTGGTTAGAGTGACCAAAGAAAAAGGCCCCGCCATCATGAATTATGAAATGGGTGAGGGTAACTGGATGTTAAGGCAGGAGCTGGCCAAAAGAAGCATCGAAATGGGAGCTGACATTTCCCCTGACAATATTATCATCACCACCGGGTGCACTGAAGCTTTAAACCTTGCTCTTAGAGTGCTCACTAACCCCGGGGACATTGTTGCAGTTGAAAGTCCCACCTATCACGGTCAACTCTATATAATGGAACGATTGGGATTAAAAATTCTTGAACTGCCGGCCTCTTCACAGGAAGGATTAGACCTTGATATCTTTGAAGAAAAACTCTCAAAATTTGAAGTTAAAGCGGTCCTTGTCACTCCTTCCTTTTCTAATCCACTGGGAAGTTTGATGAGCGATGAAAACAAAAAGAGACTGGTGCAGATTTGCTCGAAACACAATGTGCACCTGATTGAAGACGATATTTACGCTGAATTAAAATTTGAAGGAACAAGACCACGCTCACTAAAATCTTTTGACACAAAAGACCAGGTGACTTACTGCTCTTCTTTTTCAAAACATCTTACAGCAGGCTTCAGGATTGGCTGGCTGATTCCTCCGAAGAAATTCATGAATGAATTTGAGATGCTTAAGTTTGCCAACACCATTGCCGCCAACACGGCAGCACAGTTGGCACTGGCAGATTATTTAAAAAATAGCAATCACGACAGGCAGATGAGAAAACTTCGTCAGACCCTTTCGCAGAACATGCACCTTTTCTCTAAAAAAATCCTTGAGTGCTTTCCTGAAGGAACAAAAATCACCTCGCCCAAAGGTGGCTGCGTGCTTTGGGTGGAATTTCCTAAAGGAGTGGATGCAATTGAACTTCACCGAAAGGCACTCAAACACAAAATCAGCATCATTCCCGGACCAGTGTTTTCCGCAAGCGGAAAATACCAGAACTGTATCCGCCTCAACACCGGTACAGTGTGGAGTAATGAAATTGAAAAGGCATTGGAAAAAATTGGAAGGCTTGCAAAGCAAAATCTTAATCTAAGATAGTTCGAAAAAACCTATCGTGCTCTTCCTTTTTATCGACTTTTTTTAGTCTAAAATTGCGCAATAATAATAGGTGCGCAGGAGGATATATGCCAATTATGGGAATTACCTACTGGACAATCATGATAGGTTTTATGGCCGGGGCCATTGCGAAGTTCATTATGCCTAAAATTGAGCAGGGAGGTATCTTCACGACTATGGCACTAGGTCTCACTGGTGCGGTATTCTTTCAATGGCTGGGTTCAGCGCTTAAGCTCTATACGTTTGGAGATCCAGAAGGACTAATTGCAGCCGTCATTGGAGCACTATCGATACTTATAATGTATTACTTTTATATCGCTACTTACGGTTATAAGTTTCCCCCAAAATCGTCCAAACTTTAGACATCCATAGTATATTTTACATCATCCCTCACTCATTCCCCCACTTTCTTTGGGTCTTGATAGACTTTCATTATATTAATAACTCAAAATGAGACGCCTATGAAGACACTTCTAGTGATGGGACTTTTAACTTTATCAACATCAGCTTTCTCCTCTGTGGTGAAAAGTTACGATGCTAAAAAGGGCTGCACCCTATACAGAGTGATTCATTCAGACACAAAAGAGAAAATCAAAAGTTCAGAAAAAACTTATCTTGATAAAGAAGTTTATGGTTTTACTTTCGAAAATATGGAAGTGGACTTTGACGGTCGCGAAGTAAAAGTAGACCCTATGATCAACGTTGTACTGGGGCTCAACCAGTCACTGAGAACCTCTAAATCGGCAATAGCCGAAGACAACCCGAACTTCTCATTTCTGGTTAATCAGCTTAACAGAAAACTTATCCTGCTTGAGAAGGTCTGCATTTCTGATGACAATAAAATTGTCTACGCCAGACAGTTCGAGAAATAAATTTATTTAAAAATTTTTGATCTTCTAAGGAATAGTTTTACTTTTCCATCTTCATCCTCATCGATGAAGTCGCCGAATACTTCTTCCAGGATATCTTCAAGAGTAATGATCCCGAAAGGCCTCTCCGCTGTACCTACAATCATGAAATGAGCTTTTTTTCTCTGCATCGTCCTGAGGGCATGAAGGACTTTTTTATCCGGCTCCAGTGACATAATCGGGCGCACGAAACTAAGCCAGTTGTCACCTACGCCGCTTTGAGAGAGATTGACGAATTCTTTTGAGTGCAGGTAACCATACACTTCATTCGCATCCAAAACAGGAATACGCGTTCTCCTGGTCTTGAGAATAAGAGTTGAAACTTCTTCAGGCGTCGCAGTTGATTGGAGCCTATCAACCTTTTCCCAAGGAACCATAACACTACTGACGTTCTTTGAATCCAGGTCCAGCAGATTGTGAAAATATTCTTTATATTCATTTCTAAGACCTTTTAATGAAATCTCCTCATTCTCTCCCGTGTCTTCCGTATTGGGAGAGGTTTTCATAATCAATCTCAAAATAAAGTCTGTGGCCTTCTCCATTGGATTAACCAACGGACCGAGGATTTTCTCCGCGACCTTTAGTGCAGGAGCAAGCGCCAGGATAATAGGCAGAGAGAAACGAATCGCCAGCGATTTTGGAACTAACTCTCCGATAATAACTGACAGGATAGTTAACGGGGCAACGATCAACACAATAGATAGAGTCTCCGCCAAACTTTCACTAAGTGAGAACATCTTCATCAGCCACGGGGCCATATTTTCTTCAGCGCCTGCTCCGGAGACGGCGGCCGAAATTGCCCCAACCAGAGTAATTCCAATCTGAACAACTGAAAGTATTCGCTCCGGCGACCTCCCCATCTCTTCAATGTAGGACGCATTCTTATCGCCTGCCAGCGCCTTTTTTCTCAAAGACTTATCATCAATGGTGACAAAGGCCATCTCGGCACAGGACAAAATTGCATTTAATAGAAGGCAAATACAGACGATGACGATAGTTATCATTTTTTTCTCAATAGGCTAAACCCTAGTTATTTTATTGTTTAAGGAATAAAAAGACCATTAAATATTTTGCGTAGTTGCGTTAGAGTTGGTACGATAAAGTAGTATGACTGCCAAACAATTAATTTCAAGTATCGACATTTCAAGATGCCATTCGGAAGAGTTTAAAAAACTTTCGATTGAATACTGCCGCTTGATTAATCATTTTGGATATAAAGCAAAGCCATTTAGAGATAATCAGCCACTGCGCTTTGAAAGTGCTATGCCTGCGCTCAAAATGCGTGCGATCGCTTATCTCGACGCCAACATTGAAATCCTCAATGAGTGTGTAGCATCGGGAGAAAACCCAAAAAATTCAGCACAAATTCTCTGGAGGATCTTAAAAAAAATTAAGGCCACTCCGGAAATGGATATTTTTGATAAAATCGAAAATGGTGATGTCGTTGAAGTTTATTTTGATGACCACGTCCAGATTTTCAGGAATCTGGAATTTTTCAACTTCTGTTCATTCACGGTAGACGAGCTCCTTTGTGGTAAATGGTACAACCTCTACAAAAGAGATTTCGTCACTACCTTAAAAATGCTTCGAATGGCCTTCAAACTTCTCTCGCACAGACTGGATAAAACTGTTGCATGGAATATTCCCGAGCATGTTTTTGACGAGGTGGGGAGTGAAGAAAAATTAAGACACAAGATTGTATTAAAATACGCTTCCCCGATTAAAAGTCAGGGAAAGATGATCGGGGCCATTTGCACCAGTAGAGCGACTCCTATTTAAATTTAACCACGGGTAAACAATGGCAAAAAAAATGAAAACAACAAAAACCAAGCGCGATCCAAAAAAAGTAAAAGAAAACCTTGGAACTTTTATAAAAGAAAAGCGCCTTAAAAAAGGTCTTTCTCAGGCAGAACTGGCCGACAGATTAGGCTACGCAAGCCCACAGTTTGTTTCTGA
Source organism: Bacteriovorax sp. (assembly GCA_040377165.1). GTDB lineage: Bacteria > Bdellovibrionota > Bacteriovoracia > Bacteriovoracales > Bacteriovoracaceae > Bacteriovorax. The sequence goes on along the minus strand of JBEIPI010000013.1, from coordinate 23,155 downwards.
CTGGGAAAGAGCTGTATCAAGTCCTCCGATAAAAAAACTTCCGGAAATCTCAAAGGAGTTGGGAGTAAATTTGAATACATTGTTTGATCTGCTGGTTGACCTGGCCACAACTCAACTAAAAGAAAGTCTAAACGAAGAATTCAGCAAAATTGGTTAATAAAAAAAGGCCCGATTCCGGGCCTTTTTCATATCTAGTGTCTCATTACTTTGAAGATAAGACTGCTACTACTCTTCTGTTGGCCTGTCGTCCTTCCGCTGTTGTGTTATCAGCAATTGGATTTTCTGGACCGAAACCTTTAGCATTCAGGCGCTCTTTGCTCACTCCGCGCTTAACTAAAGCATTCATTACAGCTTTTGCTCTGGCGTCTGAAAGTGCGATATTTTTCGCCTTAGAACCAGTGTTATCTGTGTAACCTTCAATCTGAACATTTACTTCAGAGTATTTTTTCAGGAAGGCCGCTACTTCATCAAGGTGGGCATCATACTGTGAAGTAATCGCTGATTTCCCACTCGCAAACTCCACATTAATAGTCATTGTGGCCTTTTCATCAATCGCACATCCGATGGCATTAACTTTCTCCCCGGCCTTTGTGCTTGGGCATCTGTCTTCAGGATCTTTAACACCGTCATCGTCTGAGTCAAGATTGCTTTCATCGACAAACCCTGACTTAACTTCTTCTTTTTTTGTTTCAACTGCTGGAGCTGCCGCTGGAGTTTCTTTATAAGTTCTGCTGTTGTCTCCACCGAAGTACCATGTCAATGCCAGTTGAGGAGTCACAATATGAGCTCTGGTTGTCGGCATATCACCCATCAACTTTGAAACGTATTGGTAATCGGCAAGCACACCAAAAGAGAACCATTGAGACATTCCATACTCAACCCCTAGTCTCACTAACCCGCTCAGCTTCGCGCTTTTTGGTGTGAAGTTTTTCATTCTGGTCACACCTAATCCCGCTCCGATTACCGGAGTGAAATCGCTGGCGCCGCTCACTCTCCACAAGGCCAGTGCATTGATGTTATCAAGACGGATTTTTGTGTCTTCAAATTCCGAACGTGAAACCCCCAGCTCAAAATTAAAAGATTCATTGAAGTGGTAGCGCCCATGAACGCCGTAACCGAAGTCAGCGTCAGCCGTTGTATTAAACGGGTTGCCGAAAACCGGAATTGAATAACCGCCACTAATACCTAAACCAAACTTTTTTGATAGATCGTAAGCTGATGCGTTTTGCACAACCAATAAGGCCATAACCGTTACTGCGAATTTCTTAAACATCTTTTTCTCCTTTTAAGATCAAAATCCTGATCAATTGGTACATCATCTGCAAAAATGAGTCCACCAAAACACTATGACTCAGCACAACCTCATTGACGATTTATAGCACTTGAAGTTAATCTAAGAGCGTTAGGGAGTAGTCTCTTTGGAATCACCAAAGTTATTAATCGACACAATGGGCGCGGTCCCCGGTTAATAAGAAAAGCATGAGCTTTTTTGACGAGACTGACATGAACGAATTAACTTCGTCGTGTCGTCTATATAAGCTCCTTCAAACGGCTTTCATATTCCTCACGACTACAAAATAGCTGAGGGTCTTCATGGACATTATTTTCAATTCTTTTATCTTTGTCGCACTAACGGAAATGGGTGACAAAACACAACTGCTGGCATTTGTTCTCGCTAGTCGCTTTAAAAAACCCTGGACAATTTTCGCGGGGATTTTTGTCGCTACGATCCTCAACCATTTACTGGCCGCATGGGCCGGAAGATTTGTCTCAGATCTCATTCCCTACAACTATTTAAAGTGGGTTCTCGCCCTGACTTTCATCGCATTCGCTGTCTGGGTTATGATTCCGGATAAAGATGAGGGCCTGAATGAAAAAAGAAAATGGGGGGCATTTCTCACTACCCTGATTACTTTTTTTATCGCTGAGATGGGAGATAAGACCCAACTTGCGACAGTTGCTCTTGCCGCCAAATACAGCAGCCTGACACTGGTGACGATCGGCTCAACTCTCGGAATGATGTTGACCTCTGGACTGGCCGTTTTTTTCGGTGATAAGATGACCAAAAAAATCCCGATGAAATGGATTCATGCTTTGGCAGCGGTTTTCTACGTTATTTTTGCCATCGCCATCGTTGTACGAGGTTAAAATGTTTTTTTACAGCACCATGCCTTCTCCTATTGGAAAAATCACGATCGTCGCTTCCGACGAAGCGTTGGTCGCTCTTTATGTCAAAGATGAAGAAATGCCAAAGAAGGCCGGTGCTGTAAAAAAAGATTCACATAAAATCATTCTCGCTGCCATCTCCCAACTCAAAGAATACTTTGCGGGAGATAGAAAGGCCTTTGATCTTCCTCTTTCTCCAGAAGGGACAGAATTTCAAAACAAGGCCTGGCAGGCGCTTTGTAAAATCCCTTATGGTGAAGTCTGGAGTTATGGCAAACAGGCCCAATACCTGAAGGCCAAAAATGCCCAGCGAGCTGTCGGCGGGGCCAATGGAAAGAATCCTATCCCTATCATTATCCCATGCCACCGTGTAATCGGCTCAACAGATAAACTGACTGGTTTTGCGGGGGGGATGGAAATGAAAGTCTTTCTCTTAAAACTAGAAGGGCACGAGGTTGACCCCCGTGCCCTGAAACTAACTCAGCAGTTAGGTTTTTTATAAGACTTTATCGAAAATTTTGATGATCCACTTTTTCCAGAAAACAATTTTCTGGTGTTCTGTAAGTTGCTGTGAAATCTTCATATACTCTTTGTAAAGCTCACCCATCTCTGTTGTGAACTTGCGGTCATTAATCACTACGCCGTTTTCAAGATCATGGTAGAAACTTCTCTTGTTCAGGTTTACTGAGCTGATAAAGGAAACTTCGTCATCAATCATTAAAAGTTTCGAGTGAAGAATAACTTTTGGTTCAGTGTACTCGAAAACTTTTACTTTCTTTAAGAACTTGTTCACACCATCTTTGTTAACGGCTCCCAGGATGAAGTCCGCTGTATCCCCTTCCAGGTCCAGACGAGTGATAACTGTGATATCGACTCCTCTGTCAACCGCTCTTTGAAGGGCATCGTGAATTTCCTGTACTGGTCTGAAATATGGCGAACTGATAAGGATCTTCTTCTTAGCTGTATCGATCAGGTTAGCGTAGAAGAGGTTAAGATTCGGTTCATCTTTAAAAGGAATCGAAACATAATGTCTTAGACTTTCTTCTTCTGATTCAGCGGCAGCCTCTTTTTGAACAGAAACACTCGCGAGTCTCATTACAAGATTGTCTTTGTTGATATGGTAGAAATTCAGGTAGTGACGAACAACACTTTCAACAAAGTCCTGTCCCTTTACCACCATCTCAAAATCTCTCCAGTAGGCCCATGATTCATCACCTGAAACGTAGTTAACAACTTCCGGGTATTTTGAAACATCAACCGGCGTTCTGAAAACGAATCCGTCGTGAACGTTACGTCCACCAAGAATTGCCATTGAGTCTTCTGGGTTTTCTTTTGAGTAAGCGATGAAAAGTTTTACGTGGTTTGTACGGTGAAGTTCTGAAACCCATGCTCCACCTTGTTGTTTATTATCAAACTCGTATCTGACAACTTTCATATTTGGGTGTTTTGCCATCATCTTTTCAAACATCACCTTGTCTTTTGCAAGCGCGATAACATCAGAAACGATAATTCTTACTACCGCGCCCTGGTCAGCATGGTAAGCAAGTAAACGCCCTAAAAGGGTACCGTAAAAATCCGCTCTGAAAACTAAGTATGAAACCAGGATGGCATCAAATTTTGGAGCTTTCGAGAAATCCAGTTCAGCGTATGGATTTCCATTCTTAACGAAGTCTTCCGGCAGGTCCTGACCTAAAAGGCTCGATACGCGGGCGTATAAACTGTCTTCCGGTTCTGGAAGAATTTTGATCGAATCATATTTTACCGGACAAGTCATATTCGAGAATGTTGTTGTCTCAAAAAATTTACCTGTTCCTTTTTTCACTGAACAAACTTCAGTTGAAGAAAGCATCGGCTCAAGCGCTCTCATTTTTGTGGTTTCGTTCACCAACTTGAAACCATAATTTTTGCTCGCATCTAGAGAGCTCACAAATTTTACATCACACGATTTCATGTCAGGGTGGAACGCAAGGTCTCTGAAGTCATTAGAGATAACTTTATCACCCAGAGCGAACTTCACTACTTCGCTGGCGCGCGCTTTTTTAACTGATTTTCCCCATTTCACTTCAAAAGGAGCATCACATTTAATTGTGAAATTCATTGTTGGTTTTGGGTCTTCAGATGAAGTGTGAACATAACCTGCATTTGAAAACAGTTTATGTGTCAGGCTAACCATCGTTTCTTTGGCCTCATAAGTAGACACTGACAATTGAACTTTTTTATCTAATGTATAAAGCTCTGGAATTCCCAGCTCAATTCTTTCTTTTTCGTTACGCCAGTTTGAATGCTCTCCAAAGATGGCCTGCTTGGCCCCCGCTTCAAATGCACCCAATTGAGACTCAAGTTCTGCAACTCTCTTATTGATTTTTTTCTGCTCGGCCTGAATTTGCTCCAGATGAAATTCACTCTTCTTCTTTTGAAAGTGAACACTCATCGCATCCAGCTCCACCTTTCTTTGCTTAAGCGCCCTTAACTCTTCCCAACTTTTTGAAGAGATAATAGAACTAGTTGAACTTGGAGTTCTGTGGACTGGAGGTGTCTGACACCCGACCAGCGAAGCTAATAAACATAATGCCGTAATTTTTTTAATTTGTTTCATAAGTCGCCCTCTTGGGACTACTTATCGTTAAGACTGACTAAATAATTAATTATTTCAAAAGTCGGATGTTGGGGCCGGTCCTTTTTTGCCAAAAATTCTCTGCTTCAACTTTACTGCCAGGTAAAGTGCCAGAACAATTAAGATGATAATAATAGCGTAGTGTTTCACTTGCTTAATAGTAGAGAGAATCACTTCTCCATAGCGAGCGAACAAGTATACTTGAGTTGGCACTGATATAAGGGCAGCTAGTCCGTCCGCGGCCAGGAATGTCCAGGCCGAAATCCCCATCATTCCACATGAAAGATGTCCTGGAAAACGAACACCCGGAGTGAAGCGGAAAATAGCAGGAACTAAAAAGCGATGCTTGTGAATCATCGTACGCGATTTCTCAAGAGAGTTCTCTCCAAGATAACGCCTGAAGAACTTATGTAGCCATGGGCTCGCTCCGAACTTTCTTCCCAGAAGATAGACAATGAAATCACTTATCACAATGGCAAAAAAACAGACCGTCATTGCGGTGTAGATGTTGAGTGGTTGGATTTCCATTCCCGCTGGTGGCGGATACTGCTCCGGGTATTGTCCCATGTGAACAATAAGACCTAGAGCAACGATCGTGACTTCTTCAGGAAGAGGCAGACCGAAACTTGATAAGAACATCATGGTAGAAACGATGGTGTAGATTAAAAACGGCGAATGCGCATACTGCGCAAAGAATGACATAATCTCTGTATCTGAAGGAAACATACTGCTCCTAGTAAATTACCCACTCATCATAAGGGATAAACATTGCCAAGACAACCTTCCCAAGATGTGAAAGCTTGCTAATATGGTTAAAATCTCATTTTTCAAGCGAGAACTTATGTCAAAAATTTTATTGTGCTTTGCTCTTGTTTTTACAACAGTAACATCTGCCTATTCTGCGGTTGAGAACTTTTATGATTTCAAATACACAGATACTACAAAAAAAGAAATCAAGTTTAGCGAGTTAAAAGGAAAAACTGTAATGGTGGTTAACATCGCCACTCGCTGCGGATTCACCGGACAGCTTGATGACATTGAAAAACTATATCAAAAATATAAAACAAAAAACTTCATTGTTGTGGGTTTTCCAAGCAATGATTTTTTAGGCCAATCACCAGAATCAAACGAAGAGATTGCGAAATTCTGTCGTCTGAAATACGGGGCCACTTTTCCTATCGTTGAAAAACAGGTGGTCAAGGGTGATGAGATCACTCCACTCTACAAGTGGCTCACGACTCAAAAAGGATTTGAGGGAGACATCGGCTGGAACTTCGTAAAGTTCATCGTGAATAAAGAAGGAAAAGTTGTCGCTCGCTTCAGTTCAAAAGTAGATCCACTTGATGAGGAAGTAACGAAGGCGATTGAGAAAGTGCTTTAGAATTACTCTGCGTAAATCAGGAATTCCTGCTTATGAGAAGGCAGCTGAGTCGCCATTACAACTTTAAGCCCCATCTTCCCTACCAGGTTCAGGTACATCGGGACTCTTGAGACCAGTTCAAACTTAGTCATCTTGAGTGTGATGAAAGCGCCTTTTAAAGATGGCCTGATCGCCTCTACCACTTTTTCAATCTCACGCAGAGATCCTTCGGGCGCAAGGTTCATATCAACGTATAACCACTGCATGTGATCTTTCAATGAAGACACATGAAAGTCCTGAATTGATTGTTTGTGATGAAAAAAATCCGGGTGATCAAGACAGACTTTATCCATCTCTCCCGGGTCAATCCCTTCCACTTTTAAACCCATTCTTAAAAGAGCATAAGTTGCTCCACCAGGGCTTGATCCAATCTCCAGAGCGTGATCGCCTTTAGGAAGACTCACTCCCATATATTTCATTCCATCGATCACTTTTAAATAGGCGCGCGATGGAGCCTCAGCTGGAAGTTCTGCTGTCGAGAAGCCACCCGGAGTTGGAGCATTTAAAATGCTGGCGCGGAATTCGCCAAAATAATATTGAGTATCTGACACCTTGATAATTTCTTTTACCCAGTCGCCGCTTTTAAAATTACAAGTCTCAAAAATCTCACCTTGAAGTGAATAAAAAAGCGCAGGGCCCTGCCACTTCTGCCTGATCTCTTCATAGCTCCCACGACGGATGAATCTTCCAAAATGACGGCAAAATACCGGGCGCAGGGTTTTCCCCAGCGGTCTTAGTTCCTTGAAAGTCAGGAACCCCTCGGTAGAATAAGCGAAAGCAAGCTCTGGATAAATCAGGCGGATTTCCTCTTTGAGGAATTTCTCTGAGCCAGGATTGCACAGGAAGTAGTAAAAAATAGGCTGTTCTGGATTAAGTGTCATAGAGTGTGCTAAATAGCACGTTAATGAACAAATTCAAACGCGTTTATATTGAAATCAGTAATATTTGCAACCTTCAGTGCTCGTTTTGCCCTGTGGTTGATCGCGATAAGAAAGTTATGGCGGCGGATATGTTCAAAAAGATCGTGGAGAACGTCGCTCCCCACACCGAGCAAGTTTGTTTACACCTAATGGGAGAACCCCTGGCCCACCCTGAGTTTGAAACCATTATCAAACACTGTGAAGATGCCGGAGTGAAAATCAACCTGACGACCAATGGGATTTTATTAAACAGATACAAAACCCTGCTTTCAACTTCTCCTGCTTTTCATCAGATTAATTTTTCTATCCACGCTTTTAAAGACAATTTCAAAAACAAAGATATCAATCCTTACCTGCAGGACATCCTCAATTTCTCGAAGGAGTCACAGGAGCTTCGCCCTGAGCTTTATATCAACTACCGCCTATGGAATATTTTTGAAACGACAACACAAAATGATTCCAACTCAGACATTTTAAAAACCATCGGGAATTTTTTTGAAACTGAAATCAAAGAAGATATCGATGTCGGCAACATTAAAAGCAAACGCATCTATAAGCGCGTTTATCTCCATTTTGACTCGCGCTTCGAATGGCCAAGCCCTTTGATGCCCAAACAGTCTGAAGTGGGTTTCTGCCATGGTCTTTCAAGCCATATCGGCATTCATGCTGATGGAACAGTGGTCGCTTGCTGCCTCGACAAAGAAGCACGCCTCGATTTAGGGAAAATGCCAGAGAAGACCCTTTCTGAAGTCTTAATGGGTCAAAGGGCCCGGGCCATGAAAAAAGGCTTCGAGGCAAAAAAACTGGTCGAAGATTTATGCCAACGCTGTACTTACATCAAGAGATTTCAGCCAGTTAAAGCTCCCCAGGCAATCATTTAAGCTTTCCCCTATAATATCCGATAGGTACGGTAGGATATTTAAACAGGTTGGATTGTTATGACAGAACAAGAACTGCAGCAGCGAAGACAAGAATTCCGTGACCAGGAGGTCATGAACAAAATCAGCCAATACAGCAGCTCTAATACTGTCGAATACCGCCATCAAGTCTTAAAAACCAATTACACTTACAAAAAGGTCGATAAAAGCTTAGGTAAAATGGGCTGGTTTCTGGTGATTTCTCAGGCAACTTTTTTAGTATTCTTCTCAACACTTTTCGTCTTTAGTTACATCCCGCACACTAAGAAAATAGTCGCGATGGTCATGCCATAAATTGCAAACTCACACCTTTTATGAAATATTCCTCCAATGAGAATATTGTTAGGCGTAAGCGGTTCAATCTCAGCTTACAAATCATTAGACATTGCTCGCGGACTGGTTAAAAAAGGCCATGAAGTAAAAGTTATATTAACAGAAGGCGCACTTAAATTTGTAGTGCCTGAAGTGTTCACTTATCTTGGTGTCAGCGAAGTTTATAAAGCTCAGGACGATTTCAAAAACAAGAACGTTTTGCATATCGACCTGGCGAGATGGTGTGATGTTTTTGCCATCGCTCCTGTTTCGGCCAACACTCTCTCACGCCTGGCCCAGGGACAAGCTTCAGATTTACTTTCATCTGTTTTTCTCGCACTTGAGCCTCATAAAAATACACTTCTATTTCCTGCGATGAACACCAACATGCTTCATCACCCATTTACTGAAAAAAATCTTGAAGACATCAAAAAGCTAAAGACACTTAACAACTTGTTTGTTTCTCCTACTGACGCCGGCATTCTTGCCTGCGAAGAAGTAGGTCTTGGCAAGCTTCCCAATGTCGACGAGATCATTGAGCTGATCCCGACAATGATTAAGCCGCTTAAAAACAGCGATCAGAAAACGATCCTTGCGACAACAGGAGCGACGATTGTGCCTCTTGATCCTGTCCGCTACTTAACCAACTCATCATCTGGTATCACCGGTTATTACCTGGCGGAGGCCGCATTAGGTGAAGGTCATAAAGTGACGATGATCGCGGGCTCTCACTCTACTGCAAAGTTGAATCTTTTTTCAAAGCACCCTAACTTCAAATTAGTGCGCGCGAAATCGGTTGAAGATATGAAGAATGCCGTGTTTGCAGAACTAGACAGCGCTGATCTCTACATCAGTTCAGCGGCCATCTCTGATATCGAATTCGATGTCTCTGACACTAAAATAAAAAAAGACTCTTTAGGTGATAGTTTAAAAATCAAGCCAGCGACGGACGTTTTAAAAGCAGTTCTTGAAAGAAAATCAGCGAAACTAAGGGTCGTTGGATTTGCGGCCGAAACTGATCCTAGCGATTCAGTTTTAAATAAAAAAATGCAGTCAAAACCAGTTGATCTTTTAGTCGGAACTAAAGTGAACAACGGGCTTACTAAAAACCAGGAAGTCTCAGGCTTCAATGCTGATTTTGCAGAATACCGCCTGCTTTCTCCTAAAGGCTTCATTTATGAAGGCATCCTGACGAAAAAAGAGCTGGCCCACAAAATCATCCTTCAATTCTTTCCACCAAATTAATCATGATAACAGTATTCACGACACGAAAAGATTTCAATCACTATAGAAATTCGCTGAAAAATGAAACCATTGGACTGGTTCCTACAATGGGTAACCTGCATAAGGGGCATATTTCGTTGATTGAAAAATCCACTGATGAAAACGATATCACCTTTGTTACAATCTTTGTAAACCCGAAGCAGTTCGGGCCGAATGAGGATTTTGATAAATACCCTCGTACGTTAGATGAAGACCTAGCGAAGATTTCCTCGGTTGCACTTCTTATCAATGCCAAAAAAGAGATTGTTGTTTTCGCTCCGGGTGCGGTTGAAGAAATTTATCCTGAAGGTTTTTCAACGACAGTTTCAGTCGGCCCGATGACTCAAAAATTTGAAGGCTCTGTCCGCCCTACACATTTTGATGGAGTGACCACTGTTGTTCAACGCCTCTTTGCTATCACAAGACCCCATACGGCTTATTTCGGACAAAAAGACGTCCAGCAGTGCCTGATCATCAAAAAAATGGTCAAAGACCTGGAGATCCCGGTCAATCTTCATATCATGCCGATTGTGAGAAACGCGGAAGGACTCGCTCTTTCAAGCCGCAATCAATATCTATCAGACACAGAGAGAACGGAAGCGTTGACACTTCCACAGACTCTGCAAAAAGTAGAAAAATTAATCCGCACCAAACAGGATTATAAAAACTTTGTCGCTGAAGTGATCAAAGATAAAAGATGGGACTACCTTGAAGTCCTCGACTCAAACAATTTAGAACAACCGACTGACAAAACCACAGAGTTGGTCATTGTGGCGGCCTTCAGGCTTGGCACCACTCGCTTACTGGACAACATCCTTGTTCCAGTTGCAGGAAAATAAAATTTTATGATGGATAATGAGTTTAATATTGATGTTAGTTACCGCGCGACTCTAGTCTCGCTGGTTTGTCCGAATTTTCCGGATCATCAAACAGAGAGCGAGTCAAAGCGCTCGATCAACGAACTTAGAGAGCTTCTAAGAACACTGGGATTAAAAACCGGTGAGGCCCACATCCAAAATAAAAAAGACATTGATCCAGCGACAATTCTGGGATCGGGAAAACTTAAAGAGATTGCGGAAGCTGCCCATGCGGATGACTCAAAACTTTTAGTTTTTGATTTCGAGTTAACCGCCCGCCAAATCGCCAACATCAGAAAGATCACAGGTCTTTCCGTCGTTGACCGCGTTCACGTCATTTTAGAGATCTTCGCCAAACACGCCCGCACCAGGGAGGCCAAGATCCAAATCGAGATTGCGCGCTTGCAGTACATGCTTCCTCGCCTTGCCGGATTCTGGACCCACTTAAACCGCCAGCGCGGAGGAGTCGGGGTTCTCGGTGGAGAAGGTGAAAAGCAAATCGAGCTTGACCGTCGTATCATCAGAGAAAAAATTGAATTCTACAAAGAAGAACTAGTTCAACTAGAGAAACAAAGAATCGTGCGCAAAAAAAGGCGCGAGAACCAGGCCGTTACTGCGGCCCTTGTGGGTTACACCAACGCCGGAAAATCTTCTATCATGAACCGCCTTTGCCGCGTTGAGATTCTGGAAGAGAATAAACTGTTTGCCACTCTTGATTCAACTTACCGTATGCTGAACCCGGATACGAAGCCGCCGATGATTATGATCGATACAGTAGGGTTCATCTCCAACCTTCCCAATACACTGATTGACGGGTTTAAAACCACTCTTGAATCGGCGCTTGAGGCCGACTTATTGATCATCGTATGCGACATCTCGGATCCGCATTATGAAAAGCAATTACAAGTCACCTACGACGTTTTAAAAGAGCTCAATGTTACAGACAAGGAAACGATTATTGTCTTTAATAAAAAAGACCAGCTCGACGATGATCTACTAAAGAAAATTGTCCTGCGCAAATACCCTAACAGCTTTCTGGTCTCGAGCTACGATGCCGAGGATATGAAGGCCTTGCGCACTCACATCGTGGAGTTCTTTTTGGCAAAACAAGAGCACTACGACCTTTTTGTTCCATACGAAGATGGCGGTGCCCATTCTGCGATTATGTCAAAGACCAACGTGGTTAATACAACTAATCACGAGAAAGGGATTTTCTATCGTATCAGAGTTCCTGATTTCATTTTTGGGAATTTGGGCGTGCAGAAATACATCCTGGGGCCTAATGACCCGAGACTCGATGATCCTGAATGGACTACGACTTAAGCTGAAGGAAAACGGCCAGGGCGAACACCACAATCGTGATCACAATTCCCGCAAGTACAATTTTATCGTCTTTATCCATTTTTTCCTCGCTCATCTATAATGCGTTTTAATTTTCCTGTGCGCGAATTTGCTTCCAGCTGATCATGTTTCACCACTTCTATCTTCAAAGGATGGATGAGTTTTTTTGCCAGAAGTTCCGGGTAACCCGGCTTTTCCTTAATGAAGGCCTCCAGGATCCTGGCCTCTATCTCCGGCAGATGAGTCAGTCCTGACCCCGCCAGTTTCAATGTCATCTGGTCCTTATGATCAAAATGTTTCAGAAGCATCTGGAACTGGATTCCTGAACACTCCACAAGTGTTTTGGTAATCATGTCCCTGGTATCTTCAAAATAAACACTGAGAGTCCCAAGCCTCGCCGCTTCTTCTGAACGCCCCTGCAGCTTGAATTTGCGGTAAGGTGCTTTCTCATCTTCTATCCACATGGCCATATCGCCTGCGGGATAACGGATAATCGGCATCAGCTTTCTGGTTAAATTAGTTAGAAGAACTTTTCCAACACGGTTTTTTTCAGTGATCACCTCATTTGTATCAGGGTCCACAATCTCAATAATATTGGCCCCGTCAAAAACACGATGCTCTCCATTGTCACAATCGACACTTGAATAGCCAATCAAACCACCATCAACACTCGCGCAACCGATCGATGAAATTTTGATCTCTGGAAAAATATTAAGCAAGGCCTTGTGCTGATCTTCATACAGCGCTTCCCCTCCAAAGAGGATTTTATCTAGTTTGAGCTTGGGGAATGATTTTTTGTTCTGAACATATTTCTCCAGCATAATCAAAATCGCCGAAGGAACTCCAACAATAGTATTAATGCCGAACTCTTCCAATATTTTAAGAATCTGCATATGATCCGTCTGACCAGCAATAGGAAATTGCCCTATACGCTTTTTAGCCACAGGAATGTACTGAAGAGAGTCCTTAATAAACAAGAAAGAGGCATAAAGATCACCGGCATAAAAAAGATTGGCCACTTTGTCGCCATCTTCAAGAATCCCTTCGCTCATTCCAAAACCAAAGGCCCTGGTGAAAGTTTCCCACTCAAGTGCTGTGAAATATGAATACTTTGGTGCCCCGGTGCTTCCACCACTTTTAAAAACGATGCCATCAGGATTTTTACTGGTGACAACTTCGCTTTTCCAAAATAGTGATTGGTCAATAACCGGAAGGTCCTCTAGTTTCTCGAAGCTGACATTTTTATAGAGCTCCTTGTAATAAGGCGAATGAGCTTTTGCGTGCTCTACAATTTCCTTCAACTCCCATTTCTGAATATTTTTCATATTAATTCCTGTGATCAATCACGCTTCTTAGTTTCCCAGTGCTGGCGCTGAAAGTGAGTTCATCCCTTCTAACGATCTGAACTTCAAAATCCAAAACCATATCATCAACAACCACCATATTCAGGTCGCTGTAATTTTCCAGCATGACTTTTTTTAAGTTCAAGGCGCTTTCAGGGGCCTTGAATAGGTTCTCCACCTTCAAAACGACTTTCTCTTTATTGGCGCCAGTGCTGGCATGAAGATGCAATTGTATCGAGCCTTCATATTCATATTTATCAATCAGGATTTTCTGGAATTTTTGGTAACTCAAAAAAGTTGTCCCGATTCTGAAAACATCACCGTGTCTGCCCATTAGTTCAAAACGGATGCCTCTTCTGCCGCATTGGCAGAGTCCATCAAGCTGTCTTCCGACATCCCCGATAGCATAACGCTCAATGCGCTGGCCATGGCGAACTTTAGATGTAAAAAGCAGCCTTCCGATTTCTCCTGCTTTCACTGGAATGTCCTCTTCAAGCGAGACAATTTCCATGTCATGAAGTTTTTCATGCAGATGGTGAATGCCGCCTGTGGAATACTCACATTGAAAGCCTAATGGCCCCGCATCGACCGAACCATAACTGGCCGAACGGATAATCTCTACTCCATACTCTCGTTTCAGGTAATTTCTCTGGGCCTTACTGAAATGCTCTCCACCGTAAAAAATCTTTTTAATCCCGCGGTATTTTTTCAGGAGTTCATGATTTTCTTTAAAAAGCTGAATAAAATAAGAAGGCATCCCCAAGAGCGTATCCACTCTATTGTTCACAATTGTTTTCCCTACCAGTGAAAAGTCTGTGCTCGCTCCCATTGGAAAGTGAACGGCCTGTAGTTTTTCCAAGATAGTAAAGAAGCTGGTGAATCCACCATATAAAGATCCGGCGTAAAAAAGATTCATGCACCTATCTGTCACTGGATTTAACCCGGCGGCATATAATCCCTCCGCAGCTAGTTCCATTTGGCGGTGATAGTCTTCATAGGTGAAGACTGAAAGTTTCGGCTCACCTGAACTTCCGCCGCTATAAAAAAATAAGTCTGAGTACTTGTCCTCAACTTTTTGATTCTGAAAATCTGCTTTCTCCATAATCGGAGTAGTGCGAATAGGTGCTTTGAATTTTAAATCCTCAAATGAGCTCTTATTTTTCATCATGGCACTTTCTTTAGCATCGTGGAAATTAATCCTCTGGCAATAGCGCTCAAGCGCATAAACTCCATCATGGGGCTCACCGATATAACTATCAGTCATCTCGCCGATCGCTCGCACTCTTTGGACTCCGGCCATGAACAGATCGCGAGTCAAAGCTTCCACCTCAAAAGCGTCAGCAGCTATTCCCGCCGTCTGCAAATATGTTTTTAATGGACGTAAATGATTCATCATCTTCACTCGCGGCATTGGCTTAAGCCAGATCGTCCTAAAGAGCGGGGAAGAATTAAGCGCTGAGGCTTCATCAATATAAATGCGCCAATCATGATTTTTTGATTCAACTAAATGACTGCCCCCCTTGATTCCTTTTAGTCTTACTTGCTCTTTGGTCACAGTGAGTTCGGCCATTTCCTGAACTCCGGGAAGCACTCGCTTCATCGTTGGAGATATTTCATCCAGCGCTTTGGATAAATGTTTTGCCAGGTCTTTTAACTCATCAAAAGTAGCATCTTCAATAAAAACACACTGAGGACTTGAGCAGGCCATTTGCTCATTCAGGCAAATTTCGTAAGCAAGTTTTTTATAAACATTGCTGTCGCTTTTTTTTGCCTGGGTGATATACGAGAATGAGATCTTGTGACCCCATTCTACAATACGCGCTCCTCTGGGCGAAATTTCTTTTACACTTTGAACGCTCTCTTCCCCGCCCCAAACTGAAATAACATCGGCAAGAGAGAGAACATTTTTTAAATAGTCTTTTTCTTTTGAGCTGATTTTGGCTATATAGACATAGTCTTTAATCGTTTGTGTTGTATCTAAACGGCATAACTCTTCATAAAAAAGACCGGCAAAACTACTGTCTCTTCTGGCGAGTTTAAGAATATTCACATTTCCACTTAAAAGCCCTTCGATTACTCCCAAAACGCCAAGTAACGGTGAATTATTCGGAGTCACATGAACCAGAGTCCCAAGCGGATACCAGGCTTCAAAATGATTTTCGCGGGCATTTTGTCTCTTTAATTCGAAAGGATACTCGCTTCCTAACTCTCTTTTAAGCTTTACACGCAGCTGATCAACACTTAGAAAGTCAATCAGTCCCTGCATTGATATTTCAATTTCATCGCTGGCGATATCCTCTCTTGAATTCAGATCGGCCACTAGCCTATTGTAAAAAGTTCCTTTCTTCAGAAGCTCTTCACGGATTTTTTTTACCGCATCAAAAAGCACGTAATGTGACAATGGTGGTTTCGCCCAAAAAAGAGCGTCATCTAAGCTTGATTCAATATTTTTCTTGAAATCGACATCTGAAATGATTTTTCCGGCCCAAAGATTTGTACTCATTATGACGCCTTCCCTTTTAAAAGTTCAGAAGCCGCCAAAGCGCAGCTCTTATTTTTAGAAACACCGGCCCTGCCGTGAATCTTAAAATAAGGAGTCTCCATTCCGCACTTACACTTCTCATGCAATGAAGCCATATCACCCATAATCACTGAATGGGCCGGCATACTTGTTATATAAGGTGAAATAAAATGCAAAAATCCTTTCTGATTGAAGCCCAGTGGTTTTAATGTCTCCACGTCCCGAATAAACACGCGGGACCAAACCGGTACGTGAAATTCGTGTTCAGAGCATTCAACATAGGGAATACAATGCTCGACCGATCCGAATCCATCACGCAGCCTTTCGTTGGGGATTCCTAACATCTCTTGCGCTAAGCTATAAAGGTCATTTTTCTCAATTTGTTTGTCGGCGTTTCCTTTCCAGCCTCCACCTAAAAAGACCATTGAGTCTTTGTGAAATTTTAATGGGGGAAGCCCTAATTCTTTCATACGAAGAAGCGCGAAATAGAAAAAAGCCGGAAAGCCAAAAAGCCTTACAGGAAGTCCCTGCTCAGCAAAACGTTTGAATGCGTCGATTGTTCCAAAACAATCAAACTCATGCCCGCCACTGCCCGTGAGTTTCAAGGCAGTAAACACTTCATTCACCGGGGCATATTTACATAGAAAATTATCAGTGTAAGCGGTTCCAAGTTTTGAGCTTGCCTCCGTCTGGTAGCTGAATAAAATGTAATTACATTTCTGCTCAGGGGTTACCCAATTGTATTTTTCAAAAATCCAATCGACCATTCTTTGGGCCGATTTAATAGTCCACTCATCAAAAAAAATCTGTGATTTTTGTCCTGTTGTCCCAGAGGAAGTCAGATGAAGAAAAACTTCCGACGGAGGCACCGAAAGGATTTCATTGCCTTTGAAAAAATGCGCCCACAAATGAGGGATTTTCAAACAATCATCCAGGCCTTTAATATCTTCACTCTTAAAATTCTGGGATGCCGATAGTTTTTTGTAAAAATCACTTTTCTCAATATGCCATGAAGTCACCTCCTTCATCGCCCTGATAAAATCGTCATCGCTTTTTTTAAATTCTGCGTATGGATCGCTTAAGTCACATAATTTCTGAACGGCTGAGAGTTTTTTCTCATCCGGCACTTTCAGTTTATTTGCTTCCATAAATAACCTCGATAGAATCCAGATTGATCTGTTTCCATGTATCAACGTATTGATCAATAAATGGCTTGAATTGAGAGATGACTGACATTCCCCTGAAATTCAAAGGCTCCATCGTTCTGCTTAAAACAATATAATCTTCATATTTTCCATCCACTTCGCGCATCGCCGGGTACAGAGCACTTGGAACGAACTGCCCCGCTAAAAGCGGCTCGATAAACTGTGTGAGCCTGACATTGATGAGAACTTCAATATAAGACACCCCGATATCATCGAGCTGCATATAAAGACTGGTTAAGCTTCCAGAAAGTTCTGAAATGGGCCTGGTTGATTTGATCAGCGTGCAGTAACCATCTCGTTTGCTGAAATAAGCGAAAATCTCAATTTTTCCCTTTTTATCAGCAATCAGCATATTCGGCTGGTGGAATGGAAAAAAACGATCTCTTGGATCAGGAAAAGTTTCCAGGAATTTTCGGTAAACATAATTAGGGGCGCGGATAATTTCAAACTCCCAGGCTTCGTTATTGGGAAGAATTTCTGGCGCGCTTACCGGAACACTTTTAGGTACTGAAAGATCGGGAACTATATTTTGAAGAATGCTGTACATTGGAATCAGGGAGGCTGAAACTTCTTTCGTTGGCACTCTTTTTTCCAGCAGGTCCTTTCTGAATTTGGCAAATAAAGTCACCGTTTCGTATTGGCTCAATCGGTGAGCGTTGGGAAAAATCCCCAATGGAAGATAATTATTTTTAATAAAAACCCTTTGAGGGCCAGCCGTGATTGTTCTGGTTGTCGCATAAAGGGAATTGAGGTCTGTTCCCTTCTCTAAGAAATACTCGCTGACATAAACCACCAGGTGATTGCCGATTTTATTCTTCTGGAAATTAGGGTGAACCACTAGACCGACAAGTTTTCCGATTTTATTTTCTAAATCGATTTCTGTAATAAGCGCACCAGTAATCACCTTTTTGTCTAGGTCCCTGGCCACCATCACCAGGTGGGTCTTATCATTTTGAATAGAGCGCGATAACAGGTCAGGGTCTGTCCCGTAAGAGATCGGATACTTTCTCCCGTAAACCGCTCGGTAGAGATTGATGATCTCATCAACATCGTTTACCGTGGCCTTTTCAATGACTTCGTTGTTACCAAAATTCATGCGTTTTCACCTTGAGGTTTAATTTTTAAAAAGCTCGGCATAAAAAAAGCGATCACTGTGGTCAGAAGCCCACAGATAAGGGCAAACTTCGGAATATCAACCACCGGAAATAATAATCCGGAAATAGCGAATGACAATGGCATTGAAGCCGCAGAGATGATATTCACCGCTACCATGATCGATGGCACTTCACTCTCTTTCAGTGAAGTCTGAAAATAGGTCAACACCTGAACATTCAGGAACGTGCTTAAAACCCCGATTAAAAATAACAGTAGCGAAGCTTCTCCTGTTGTTCTTGAAAATGAGAAAACCTGAAAGAAAAGCCCAAAGAAAAAGCAAATAATCGCAATCATGCCGATGCGCTTTTCTTCTCTTACAGTAAAAGCACTCAGCGACAGGAACATCCCGGTTAAGAAAGCCCCGAGCCCCATCGCCCCTTCAATCAAAGCAAGATCACTTCCTGTTCCCTTGAAAACATTCTCAACATACCAGGGAATCATCACCAGGATTGGAGTGAACACCAGGTTGATGAAAAGAAAACTCATCAGCATTCTGGCAATGGCCGGGTATTTTTTAAGCACCGCCATGGGCCCGTTATCTTCAGTTAGAATCTCGGTCTGGCCCTCAACCGCTGGCACCGGTCTCATCTCTACTTTTTTCTGCAAAAAAGCGGCAATGAGAAAACTGGCGGCATTAATCATAATCAGCACTTTTATATCAAAGAGGTTAAGTAAAAAAATTGAGCAAGCTGCACCAAGAATATTTGAAATGGAAAAACTGGTGTCTAAAAGTGCGTTCAATGCTGAAACTTTTTCTTCATCAACTAAAAGCGGAGGCAACGAGAGAATCGCCGGATTAAAAACACTTGAACCAATGCCCACAAAAAAAGCGGCGACAAAAAGACATACAAGAAAAGCACTACTCTTTGCTGGAACATAAAAAAGAAAAGCAAACAGAATAAGTAAAACTGCTCCCCTGAAATACTCTGTCGCGATGACCGTCTTTAAGATGCCGTGCTTGCTGATAATTTTTGAGGAATAAAAAGACATGAAGATATGCGGAAGAAAACTCACCGCTAAAAACCATGGAACGATGTTGATGGAGTATTCGGTGGTTAAATACCACACAAGTCCAATGGACATCATCTTGTCACAGACGGTTGATAAAAGTTGTGAGATAAAAACTAAGAACGCATTCCTATCCCGAAGAATGCCAAAATTTGAATTTGTCATAGCTCTATTTTAAGAGATCTCGAAGAATATCTCAGGGAGAGGACAAATCTTCTCTAAACTAAATTAGTCAATTAAGGCCAGAACCCGCTCGGCGAGATTATGAGCAACAATAGGCTTGGGAATGAAGCCGGAAACACGTTTATCCAGTGAATTCTCTGAACCAGGTGCCCCAGTGGCAACCAGTTTCACCTTCCCTGAGTACTCATAGAGCTTTTCAAGGTCGGCAGGGCTGTTATCCAGGTCGAAAATAACCAGATCAGGCTTCAGGTCATCAATTAGATAAAAGTTCTCCGATAAGCTTTCAACAGTATAGACTTCCGCCTTTTTAGCTCGGAGGGCCAATTCCATCATTGAACGCAAAAACTTTTCTTTTTCTACATAAAAAACACTCTTTACCATGGGAGCATTCTCTTGTTAGTCTTGGTAAATGTCAAACCAAGTTCGCGTTATAGATTCAATGTCACAAACGACTCTTTTCGAAACCACTATCGAAAAGATCGCCGATGCCTATGCTTTTGCCACTCAAATGGAAGAGGCCGGCCTGGACATCGAAGTTGTGGCCCCGGGACTTGCCGAAACTCTTATCCGCTCGCTTGGAGCTGATGAACAAGAAATCACCGAGTACAAACAAAGCCTCCAGGACGAAATTGACGACCACGACGATTCCGATTTTGGCTGCGCGATCTGTCCTCCTGGCCCTCATAAATGAGCCAGAACCCTCTAGAGAATTGTGGTTCACATTTCAATCTTGAAGACTACCTGCGTGCTCAGGAAAAAACCAAACAAGTCGCCCTGCTATTTTCTAAAACACTAAAACCCGGAATGAGTGAAAAAGAAGCGAAAGCTTTGCTAGAATCGGCCCTGGATAACTCCGGACTGGAAAAAAGATGGCATCCCACTAAAATGCGCATGGGCGTGAACACCACCTGCAGCTTTAGAGATGAATCCGTAGATTATATTCTAAAAGACGATGATATTTTTTTCATCGATATCGGCCCTGTTTATTACGATCACGAAGGCGATTACGGCGAGACTTTCACTGTCGGGAACAATCCAAGACACAAGCACCTGGCCATGGCGACTAAGACTGTTTTCTACAACACTCAAAAAGCATGGAAGGAAAAGAATCTTACTGGAAGTGGGCTTTACGCTGTCGCGGAAGAAGAGGCAAAAAAATTGAATTTAACACTCAATTCGAAAATGTACGGTCATCGCCTGGGTGACTTCCCCCACGCTGTTCACTCAAGAGAGAAACTGGGTGATTTAAATTTCACTCCAGCACCAAAACTCTGGGTGCTGGAGATCCATTTAATTGATGAAGAACTTGGCCTTGGCGCGTTCTTCGAAGATATTTTACTTTAAGAAACAAGAATAAGCGTCTTTCATCTCTTCCATGTTCAGGTCTACCCAGCACTGGATTGTTGAAACATAAGACACACACTTTCCACCCAGCGCACAGTCTGTGATCCCAATATCTTTCTTTTCCTGAATTGTATTGAAAAGTTCATTCAAATAACGGCTTTCCTGGATTTTAGTCCCGTTTCCATTCATCTCAACTTCAGCATCGGTGTAGCATTTTACGCTTGGAAGACCTGCGTTTGAGTGGTCCGGATAAAGCGCGTCTCTTGACTGGAAATCACATCTTACGTTTTTAACAGACAATTCGAAAATCCCAGGTGAGATTTCTTTTTGCTTGAAGCCCTGGTCAACAAATGTCGCCATCAACAGCTGAGGAAGTCTTGCCGCTGTATAGTCTTCATCATTTGCTCTTAACCATACTCCGTTTTCTCCAGCGAAAGCTGTGCTTGATAGTAGCGCTAATCCTAGTAATAATCCTTTCATTTTTTCTCCTTAATTATTTGGTAAACTCGAATAAAAATATTTCTCTCTCTACTTTCTTTGGTGTTAAGGCCGCCGAAACTTTCTGCGTGCTCATCCTTTCCGGATAACCCAACTCTCTCATTGCCGAAACAAACTTCTGAACATAGGCCCTTCCCGGGTCCGCCAGAATGATTTTTCCCCCTGGGTTCAGAAATGCAATCAGCGCTTTTGCGACCTGCTCAGGGTGCTGGCTTTCGTACAAAATATCTGACCCTAAAACTAAATCAAAAGTACCAAGACTGGTTTTAGTTCTCTCAACCTCATCTCTCCAATTCATCACTTCATAATGAAAACTAACTGCATTTTCGCTCTGGTTTTTCTTTAGAAAAAGCGGAACGTCGGCATGAAAATCTGTGGCGATCACATTGGCCCCGTGTTTTGCAGCAACAAAACTTGGCAAGGCCAGACCACATCCAATCTCCAGTATTTTTTTGCCTTCACACATCTGCGGAGTCAAAAACTGACTTAAACCAACCCCCGCTTCCCACATCACTCCAAAATAAGGGCAATGCTCTTCCGCTAGAGATAGGTCCTGGTCTTCTTCTCCAAAATGCTCACACAAAATATCGATGCTCTCGTCGAGGTCGCGGATCGTAAGCATCTCAAACCCAAGCACCGATACATTTTTTGTTAAATAATTATAACCAAACTGACTTTTCATTTTTTACATTAGTAGTTCATGAAAATAGAAGCGCGAGAGTCTTCCATTCCCGGAAATGAAACGTTTACGATACAACCAGAAAGATCTGCACCTGGTGTCCATGTAACCTGAACTTCCCACGTCTTTTTATAGATCTTTTTTGCCATATCGTAGCCTGAGTGAAGCAAAAGAGTCTGCTTGTACTCACACTCGAAGTTACCCCATTGTTTTACCAATGAATATTTTGGCTCTGCTTTATCGCTTTTGCTTTTTGTTTCAAGCGTAAGTGAAATAACGTCTTTTTTCGCTGAATCAACCAGGATCTCTTTCCCCGGAACAAGCTTTGAGTATTCAGTGTTGTAAGCAAAAGCGCTTACCGAGCTCAATAATAGAGCTGATGCGATCATCTTTTTCATAGTATCCCCTCTGATGTTTAAAAATCGTTGCTGCTTTAAACCATGATTCCGCAGACTTTGGTACCTGAGTGTGAAAAAAATACTATGAAAGAATTTCACCCACAAGGACAAGGGAGGCGGTTTTTAGTATAAGTCGGCCATTACATGAATAATTCAGGGGATAATATGAAAGCAGCACTTTTAGCGACATTATTATTAGTTTCAGCAAACACATACGCTGATTTCTCGAAAGAAATTTTGGGTAAAGATAAAAATCACGGTGAAGACAAAGCGTTCAATGAAAGAAACCAGGAAAGACTTCACAGAGGTCATAATGAAATCGTGCTTACTTTTGACGATGGCCCAACTCCAGTCACTCCAAAAATTCTTGATATCCTAAAACAATACAACGTGAAAGCGACATTCTTTGTTGTCGCAGAAAATGCGAAAGAGCAACCGGCAATGATGAAGAGAATTCTGAATGAAGGTCACATCGTGGCCAACCACTCTCTTTCTCACCACGCACTTAAAGACCTGAGCTTTTTCTCATGGAAAAAGACTGTAAAAAAGGAAGTTCTTGATGCTCACGAAATCCTGGCCCCATACATGGGGAACGGAAAACATTTCTATTACAGAGCACCTGAAGGGGCATGGGACGATAAGTATGCTGGTTTTTTAAACAAAGAAGAAATTGGAAGACAATATGTTGGTCCGGTTCTTTGGGATATCGGTGGTGCTGTTGAATTAAAAGACGGCCAATACGTTCAAGCGGCCGACTGGGCATGCTGGAGCAAAAAGATGACTGTTGATGAATGTCTGTCTGGCTATATGTATGAGGCCAGAAAACTTAAAGGTGGAGTTGTACTAATGCACGACCTTCGTGCTCAATCTGCCGAAATGTTAGCAAAGTTTATCCCTCAATTGATTGAAGAAGGATTCACTTTCAAAACTCTTGATGATGGAAACTGGGAAGGAAGAGATTAAAAAAAAAGCGCTCGTAAGAGGGCGTTTTTTTAAGGTGCCTTGCTCGGG
>JBEIPI010000104.1:0-9978 GCA_040377165.1 Bacteriovorax sp. | reverse complement strand
CTATTTTTGCGGCCCTTTTTGTACTCTCTTCAATGGCAAGAGCGCAATTCATTCCATTTCCGGAGCCTGAGATTAATTCCTTGTTAATCATGACCCCGGCGCAAATGAGTCAGTTTTTTGCCTCAAAAAAAATCGACGTCTTTAAATTTTCCGATCCTAATGAGCCAACCTCACTGGATGTTGCTTATGACTATCTCGCAACCCTAAATCAGGTTGACCGCTCTAAATTCATCCAATACGGCGATCTTTTTAACGGTTACGTGATGGGCTTTTATTTCTCCCGTCACAACACCACTGTCGACATTGAACGCGACACTATTGTCCTCTCAAATAAGGCCGACCGCTGGACCATTGCCCACGAGACATCCCATGCTTTACTAGACCAGAGAAGGCCTTGGCTTCAAAAGAAAAACGAAGCAATAGACCTGGAGAATTTGAGAAACGCCAAAGAGGATTACGAAGAGTCCATGAGACTCTTTCGCAGCTTTGGAAGCTTCCCTTCCGATGAGCTTGTGCTAAGAACCTTCGACTCCATAAAAATCTGGACTGCCGCAGTTGTGAAATTCACCCATGACTACGAATTAGAGGAAGTGCGCATCGAGCGATATCTCGGCTCTCTTTTTGAGACAAAACCTCAGCTGAAACTTGACCCGCGCACTTATCAGAAAAGCTTCTGGTACGTGAGCAAAAATTGCGCCATGGCCGGCGAAAAACTAAAGAATGCCAGAGAAGTCATTGAGTATTTTTCAACCATCATCAGCGATGAACATAGGAAAATAATAAAAGATAAAATTGGCGAGCAATTGAGTTTGATGGAAAAGCAACGCATACTGATCGAAGGAACTTGTCTCCCGATGACACTTCTTTATTAACCGGCCAGGATTTTCTCCAGAGCATCTCTTTCTTTTGAATTAAAATTAAATGCCCCTCGCGAGAGGACTGTTTTCAGTTTTTCCTGAGTGTTGGTATCTTTCGGGTCGTTCATAGCGATATCACTTTTTAAAGTGAGGTCTTTTGAGTTTACCGGTTTTTCTTCTGTCACTGGAGCTTCTACTTTTATCATTTCCGGCCTTATGCTCTCATTCATAAAACCTTCACCAAGTCTTTTCGTATTCTTCACCGCCATGTTTTTCGCGGCTTCAGAAGTGTCCACATGCGCGGCCAGCTTTTCTTTAATCTGATCAGCACTCATTTCTTTTCTGGCCGGGGCTTCCGGTTTTTTGCGGGAAATGCCCTTGCTTTCCTTGCCTTCTTTCGCAGGAGCTTTACTTTTTGCCGGAGCGGCAGATGACGATGGTTTTGGAAAGATTTTCATAGTGTATTCCTTACTCTCTCTTGTACAATTGTAGCGTACTTCTTCCTTAAATTTTACCGGGCAAAACATGGCTGACTTAAAAACTCTAGTAAAGCATAAAGACGCGATTCTCTTTGATATGGATGGGACTCTGGTCAACACCGAACCCCTTCACGCCAAGGCCGCGGTCATTGTGCTTGCCGATTTAGGAGTGAAAGTCGACCTGATGGCGTGTATCGATCAGTTCTATGGAATGACTGATCATGTAGTGCTAAAAACTGTCTGTCCTGCCATGACCGATGCTGAGATCGACAAAGCGATTGAGCAGAAGAACTTTCACCTGATCAATTTGTTTAAAAAACTCGCTCACCACGAAAAAGAACAATATATCACTCCGGGCCTTTTTCCTTTTTTACATCACTTGAAAAAAGAAAATAAAAAATGCGCTGTCGTCAGCGCCAGCGAAGATATTATTGTTTTAGAAACTCTCGCTTGTTTTGGAATTGATTCTTTCGTGAATCTTCAAATGGGACGCAATCAAACGACACTAACTAAGCCTCATCCTGACCCATACCTGGAAGCGATGAAAAGGTTGGGAGCGACCAACGACCAGACATTGATCTTCGAAGACTCTCCCACCGGTATAAAATCAGCAAACGCCTCGGGGGCCCAGGTTGTTCGAGTAACGGCCTTCGCTCATTCTTCTTCAACTCAAAGCATTGAGGGAGACTTTGTCGAACTCCTTAATTTTCAATCAGACTTCGCTTAAAGAAGCCTCGCGCTATCGCTTTTTAAGGGCAAATTCTTTGACAAAAAAGACCCATTGTTAGACTCTCCTGACTTCAAAATTTAGGAGATTTATATGATGAAAACGTTACTATGTTTAGCGGCGCTTTTTGCGGTTTCTGCTCAAGCAGAAACTAAGCTAACTTACTCTGGGGACGCTTACGTTCGCGGTTATTTCAAAAACACAACTGGAACGACTGGAAACCAGGCCTTCAACCAGTTCTTCAGATTCAATGTGAACGCAAAACCTGATGACAATCTAACAATCAAAATCGGCGCCGTTCTTTCAAGCAACACTTGGGAAGGTGACAACCATAAAGGAATCTACAGCTCTACAACTCAAAACACTGGTACGGCCGTTGGTGGAACAAACGACGATGGTTTCGGAAACGACAACGTCACTCGCTTAGACCACGCGGTTATCGAATACAATGTTAACAACTGGATCACATCTGTTGGTCGTCACGTTGTAACAACTCCTGGAAGCTTCTTAACTTCTGACGACAGAAGAGACAGAATCCAGGTTTTAAAAATCCGTGAGAACTACGATGCTTTCGCTTTCGCTTATGACAAAAGAGCTGAAGGATCACTGACAGATGCAAAAGACGACCTGGATATGTACTCACTTAACTACTACGGATCATTTGCGACTGTTTACAGATACGCTTTCCAGACTGGATGGTGGACTGCTAAGAAGTACAATGCAGCTACAAGCGGTTTCAACGGCGTAAACCTGGACAACATTAAGCAAATCTCGCCACAACTTGAAGGGAAACTTGCTGGAATCGATTTCAACCTTTACTACACACTTCTTTTCGGTGGAACTTCTCTTTACAAAGGCGAGCACCATGCGGCCGCACTAAAACTTTCAAAGGACTTTGAAGTATTAAAAGTTGAATTCCAATCTATGGCGACAAAAGACGGCGGTCTAATCGCTGGTGGATTCGATTCACTATCAAGCGTTGTTAACAACTCTCCTGACCACAACCAGTCTTCGATTAAATTAAAGACAATCGGTTTCGGACTTGGAAACAAAAAATCTGATGAATCACTTCACATGGTGAGACTATCAAAAGAGTTCGGTGATTTCACAGCAAGCATCGGTGGTGGATACGGAAGATTCTACACTGGAACAGTTGTAGAAAAAAACACTCTTGCAGACGCGACAGCGAAGTATAAATTCTCTCAGTACCTCTCTCTGAACGCAGCTTACGGCCACTTCTTCGGCGATTTCGAAGACCACGCTGGAAGCTTAACTTTGAAAGCAGTCTTTTAGTACGAAGTCTTTACTATCAATAGCTTGAAAACAGCGATCACATAAAAAGTGGGCACTTTTAAAAAAGTGCCCCTCTTGTAACTCTTCAATTTTTAAAGACCACTTGCTTTTCTTGAAGTGGGTATAATTCCCGAGTAATCTTGTTTTACTTTGAAAAAACGTTTGTGAGTTTTCTAATGTACGTACGTCGTCGTTGAAAATGTTGAAAAGAAAAATCACAGCATGCTATTTGGAAATCGTATGATGAAGTTACTATCGAACACAAAAGCTCTAGTCCTGTCAGTCGCTCTTACTGCAGGTATCTTATCCACATCATGTGGTGATGGTACAAGCTCTTCAAACATCCAGGTTCCTGGTGTAAACAACATGTCTGTGACTCTAGTTCAAGACAATGTTATGATCTCGATGATTTTTGAGAATCTGCAACTTGATGGTGGATTACGCTACAACATCCCGAAGTACCCAAATTCATACCTAGAGATTTCTCCAGACCTTCAATCAGCTGGAACTCTAATGGCGATCTCAGTATCTCTAAAAGACGTTTTCAACACTTCTCTTCAAACGCTTGACCCTGCAACTCTTCCAGGCGGACGTTCTCTTCCAGGTGTAGCTGGTGGACGTTTACCGGCAGTGGCCTTCTCAATTGAAAAATTTAAGAATATGAGTTTCTACCTTGGGCCAAAATTATTTGGTGTGTTTATCCCACTTAAGAGTTTAGGAATTGGTAACTCGATCATTACAGCAAGATATTACACAGGATCTAACAGAATTGGTAACATCTCTTTAGTTGGTGAAGATGCTAACGGAGAGAACGCTGGTCTTCTTCTTATGCTAGATATGAGTACAAGTGTTCAGACACAACTTAAATCTGTAGCTAAGCAATACAAGTAGTCTTTAGCTTTTACCTTTCCTCTCTAAAAAAAAATCTAATTCAAACCCCGGGAAGTTCTTTCTCGGGGTTTTTATTTTTTGAGCAGAATAATCTGCCAGCGATTGCCGGTTGAAGCATCATTGAGAAGTTCAATGTAATGAGGCTGGTTTTTCTTTTCAATGTCGTTCATGACATAGAACTTATCACCCAGGACACTGACGATATTATAGAGCCCCTGGTGGTTGTTGGTATCGATAAGAAACTTTAAGAAGATAAGCCCGACCGGAGCTTCGGTTGAGCCCAAACGGTCATAAGTCTTCATGTCGTTTAATGCCGACCTGGTCTGAAACTTTTTAATCGGGCCTGACAGATCCGCGACCATTGCTTCAGTGAACTCAAAATCATCGCGGAAAGTGTCCATATCAATCATGATTGATGAAGGCCCTTTTTTAACCATATCAAGAACCGCGCGCTCAAACTCGCTTACATACGGCTTCGGCGGCTCTGGTACCACTACAGGTACGACCTCAGGCTTCTTCTCCTCCACCTTAGGCGCTTCAACCACCACAGGCCTTGGTTTCGGTTTAGGTTTGGGTTTTGCGATGACGATGACCGGTTCGACCTTAGGCGGTTTTAAAGCGGTTAAAAAGTCGCTGAGCCCCTTCATATCGAACTCTTTAAGTGAACCAGGCAGGAATAACTCGCCCTGGATATAGCGCCCATTCGTCTTTAACAGATGCGAGTAAATAAGCGGGTACTGCCTTGCCAGCGTCGGATAGGCGGACTCTTTTGTCTGGAACAGTTTTCCGTAACGGCGAAGGCATTCCTCCCCCATCCCCGATTGATTGATCAGGTTAAAAGCGTTCGATCCCTTTATGAGTTCAGTCGGTGTTCCCACCCCAGAGATCCCGTAGAAGCTGTCTTTTTCTGAACAAAGAAGTTTAATCGCTGCTGTATCCTTGGCACAAAAACTTCCCAGCGCCTCTTTGATCTCCTGAGCATTTAAATCACGGCAGTTTCTTTTGTTGGCGATACACCAGTCATGCAGCCTTGCCAGAGTCGGGTCAGTGGTCAGCGAGGTCGAATCCTGAAAAGCATTCATCCAGTCGGCCGATTCTTTTTTAGTGAAGACCGGAGTTTTAATTTTCTCAATCTCGTTGACGAATTTTCCATAAACTCTCTCATGGAATTTTTTCATGTCGGATGATTCAGGGGCACAGCCACCAAAGACATCCTTAAAAGTCATCGAGCAGATATTCTGGGCGCCAAGCTGGTGGGCCAGTTTATTGTTAAGTTTTATCCCTTCAAATAAGTAACTCATCGTCACCAGGCGATAGAGATAGCGGATGTAATCGACGTTCTCACCCAGAGTAACGTCAGGGCAAGTGGACTTCTCCACCACTTCATTAAACCAGTAACGGTGAAGCTCAAAAGGTTCGGCCTGAATTTGCTGGTCTATATACTGATCTTTGAAAATCTCATCCAGCAGAATCAAGTCGCCGCGATAATCGCTGTAGACGCTTCTTGGATCAAGAGGGCCTGCGTAGTTTGAGGTCTTTTTCTCACCTAAAAAAACATCGCGGTAATAGGCGTCCAATTTTTTTGATTCAGCACTCATGGCCGCTTGATTGACAAGCACAACCATGAGAACCGAAAAATATTTAAGACGTCTAAAATTCATTATTGAAACCAGAATAAACTCAAGCTAGGAACGTAAGTAATGATGGCGAGAGCGATAATTAACAGAATTAAAAAAGGCACAGAGGCCCTATAAAGAGTGGTTATAGGCTTATTAAACCTGAAACTTCCAATAAACAGGTTAATTCCTACTGGCGGTGTTAGATAACCGATTTCAAGGTTTGCCAGGAAAATAATTGCCAGGTGAATCGGGTCAACTCCGAAATCATTTGCGATCGGAATAATCAATGGAACAACGACGACAATCGCGCTGAAAATATCCATCAAACATCCTACGATCAACAGAAAAATATTCAGGAATAATAAGAATGAGTATTTATCATGTAGAAACTCCCTCATCAAAGCAAATATCTTCAGCGGAACTTCCTCATCAACCAGGTAGTTCGTGAACCCAAGAGCACAGCAAAGAATCAGTAGAATACCTCCGACCAGGCTCATTGAATCTACAATGACCTTTGGGATATCTTTACTAAAGCTTAGATCTTTATAGACGAAAACCTCAATCACAAAAACATAAAGTGCAGTAAAGGCCGCTGCTTCGGTCACCGTCACAAATCCGCCATAAATTCCCACTAAAACTGCGACAGGAAGAAGAGCTTCAAGCCATGCTTCTCTCAAGGCCTGAATAAAATCTTTCAAGACGAAGTGCTTATGCCCGGCACTTCCGCTTTTCGGGCTGTTGTAAACGGCCCAAAGAGAAAGAATGACCATAATGACAAGTCCGGGAACAAGCCCTGCCTTAAAAAGTTTATCAATATCGACTTTGGCCACTAAACCATAAAGAATAATGGGAAGAGATGGAGGAAACAACAGTCCCAACGACCCTGAAGCCGTAATCATCCCCAGCGTGTATTTTTCACTATAACCGTCTTTCATTAAAATAGGATAAATCAATCCGCCTAAAGCGATGATTGTGACCCCTGATGCCCCGGTGAACGCAGTAAAGAAAGCGCAAACAACTAAAGCAACAATTGAAATTCCACCGGGAAGCCACCCCAGCCCTGTCTCCGCTAATTTTAATAGTCGTTGTGGTGATTTACTTTCTGCCATCAAATAACCGGCAAAAGTAAAAAGAGGAATAGTCATTAATGTGGGAGCTGAAGATATTCTATAAAACTCCTGGGCCACTGCTGAAACCTCGACTCCCGAAAAAGTGAAGGCCACTAAAGCGGCAAGAGACATAATAATAAATAAAGGAGTTCCGAGAACAGCGAGAAAAACAATTCCTAATGCTGCTAATGTTCCACTCATGCTGCCTCTCCTTCTTTTGCTTCAAAGCTTAAAAGGAATACCAAAAAAAACCTCAAGGCCAGTAACGCCAATCCTACTGGGATAATCATGACTAAATAGCCGCTTTGAATTCCCCAGAATTCTTCTTTTGAAAATTCCATTTCTACACGAGTAAAATCGATTCCTGATTTAATCATCCAAACCAAGACAGCGATTGAAGCGACCATAATGATTTTGCTGATTGCATTCTTGGCCGCATGCCAGCCTCTACTCTCAACAAATTTTCCAACGATATCAATTCCAATATGTGTTCCATGCCCGGTTGCAATGATGCCACCTAAAAAAGTGCTCATAAACACAAGGTGTCTGACGAATGGATCAATCCAGGTAATATTGTGTTGAAACCACCGCACTACAATACTAAGCGAGCTAAAAGAAAGCATCGCCAATACACTGATCACCAATAAATAGGTCGCTAACTTTTCCAGGAACCAGTCACACTTTTTTACCAGTCTAAACATAATGAAATCCTTCCTACTTCTTAGCTAGTTCCGCTTCTAATTTCTTTAATGCTTCAGCAGAGAATAATTTCCCAGTTAATTTTTTAACCATGGCTGCGCGATACCCCTGTGCTACCTTGATTTCCGAATCACTGAATTTTACGAATTCGATTTTTTGCGATTTCATTGCAGCAAGTGCATCTTCATTATCTTTCACGTTTCCTGTGTTAATCTCAGTCTCATATTTTTTAGCTATCTCTTGAACAATCTTTTGATCCGCAGGAGAAATCTTCGCCCATGCTGCACTCGTAATAACAAATGCTCCAATAGAATAAGAAATCGGGAAATCAACCATGTACTTCACCTTTGTGTTCCATTGAAGAGCGATGATTCCGATTGGTGGTGCATAGGCCGCTTCAACAACTCCAGTAGAAAGAGAAGCTAGAACGTCTGGAAGTGCTAAAGGAACACCGATCAGGTTCATTGACTCAAACATATTCGCCACGATCGGATCTCCATCCCACGACCAGATCTTTAACGACTTGATCGAGTTTAAGTCCTGTACCTTCTTCTGTGTTACAAAATAAACCTGCCCGATTTCGAAAGTCGCCAGATTTTTGAATTTATTCTGCTCAAATTTTTGATTAAAAAATGGCGCCAGGTTTTCAAGAGTCTTTAGCGCTTTGTTGCGGTCATGATTAAAAGTGAAAGGAATTTCCACCACTCGCACGTCACCATTAATCTCTCCAAGCGTTTTACCTGTGAAGATCCCTCCCTGAAGCTGTCCAATTCTGATTTTTCTCAGTACGTCCTGCTCGTCTCCTTGAGAACCACCGTAATAAATTTTCAGCTCAACGTTCCCTTTTGTGGCCTCTTTTATTTCCGATGTCATCTTTTTGATATTTTTTGCCCAACCTGTTCCTTCCGGAGCAAGAACACCTACTTTAATTGGGGCAGCCGAGAGATTAGCAGAGGCCAGTAATGCGAGCGATAATAAAATTGTTTTCATGTTCACACCTATTTAAAAAAATTGCTTTTGAAAGCGGTTCATTAATTCATAACGTTTAAGCGAGAGGGTTTGATAAAATCTCATTCCAGTCTCTCTATTCCATGGAGCTTCAGACTTCGCATTCTGATCGTAGATGTAATATCTGTTGAACTCATCATGATGGCCCTTCATCGCCAGCATCTGCTCCTTGAATCCATCTTCATCATTCTGTGGGATCAGATAAAATTGCATATAGCTGGTTTTGATCAACCAATTGTGCGGGTGTTTTGCTATCGCCTTCTGGAAAATCTCTTTTCCCTTGGCCGGGTTTCCACCGAGCATTTGCGGTCTTCCTGCTTCGTAAGCTCCATAGAAAATGTCACACGTACCGTAGTTGATTGAAGGATCCTGAAGGCAAACCCAGTCAAACATTCCTTTCGCTGCTGGAAGCTGGGAGACTAGTCCCATATTATCTTTTTGGATATTCACTAAAGCGGCCAGTGATTGAGCTGTAAACAACACCGTCTCAAGATCGCGTTTATCATCACTCAGTTTTTTATCCAATAAAAGGTGAATCCCCTGCGGCTCGTTCATGCGCGAGAGAATATCAGAGAGTTCGATGCCTTTTTCGCTCAGGTAACGAAGACCAAAATTGAGGGAGCGGCTATAATTTAAAAGTGCCTGCCTTTTACCTTCTTCACTTTTTAACTCAGCCCACTCTTCCTCATACATTTGAGTTTCGTTGACCGCAAAAGCATAACCAGCATAACCCTTGTTAAGGGTCGCTAATAAATTTAGATTTTTTGGCGATTGAGCAAGCAGCCCTTCGATCAAAACCAGATTTCCAGCAAGACCGGCCTTGAAAATATCGTAGTTCGACTCCGTTAAAACACCGTTTCCAGCGGAATAAATCAGGTCGCTCGACCCACTTACGGCCATTTTATTGAATGTTGAACATGATGAAAGAAGAGTACCCAAGGAAACACAAGCGATAATTAAACGAAGCTTATTCATGAAGCTCACCCTATTTTATTGGCAATTCCAATGCGTTTTAAGCTCTTAGGATGCCCTATTTTTCAAGGGTTTACAACCAATCGAGACCGGGAAAGTTTGCCTATTACAGGGGGGGTAGGAAAAAAGTCGCTCCAGGTGTATAATCAGCTTAAGTACTTAGTCACCAGGACCGATACGAGAGCAATTCAGTCGGTTTTGGTTAAGGAGAATCTATTGACGACATTACCTTGTAAGTAGCTTTTCGAACCCCCTACACTCCTTTGCGTTTGGAATGTTAACGGTTGAAAGGTTACACAAAAACCGTTTCGACATTAACAATTT
>JBEIPI010000186.1:0-2114 GCA_040377165.1 Bacteriovorax sp. | reverse complement strand
GGTGCTGCTCATAACCCAGGTGACTTGATTACCAGACTCATTAATTTCACGGGAACGATGTCGAAAATATTTCTTCCCCATGAACGCAGAGGACTTACTGATCAGGGAAAACAAGCGATTCATTGGTTAATGAATGCTGGAGTGATGATAGATACAACTCACATGTCACTGGAGTCCCTGGATGATTCTTTAGATATTTTTGAAGAAAGAAATCTTCCTCCTCTTGCCACACACAGTTTATTTGGTCCGATTCAAAAGTCAGATCGTGGGGTAACAACCAAGCAACTCATTCGTATGTACAAATTAGGTGGATTGTTCTCCCTTCCTATTTCGGGAGAAGACACTAAACCATATAAACCTTCTAAAGGTTTCTTGAATTTTATTAAAGATGAAGAAATTTGTGAAACATCTCTTGATTCATACCGTGTGGCCTTCAATTATGTGGAAAAAACGCTGCATGATCACGCTTCTGAAATTGTGTCTTCAGAAATAAGTAACGAAGACAGAAAAGTGGCCATGAGTTTAGGTTTTCAAACTGACTTTAATGGTTGGGACAATCACTCTCACCCACGTTTTGGGAAAACTGGTTGCTATGAAACTCCGGCAGGTATGACGCTACCAGAGCTTGAAACTAAAGGTCTTGCTCATCCAGGCATGCTGCCGGAATACTGGGCAACACTAAAAAAAGAAGGCATGAACGTTGAGACACTTGAGTACGCGACAGAAAAATTCTTAAGAATGTGGGAAACATTTAGAGAGAAAAAATAAAAAAGGGAAGCTTCGCTTCCCTTTCTCTATTCAGTACAAGTCACATCATAAAGTTTATTTTTGAAAACTTGAAGTTTCCCTTCATAAGTCTTTTCTTTGGTTTTAATCGCAGCCAGTTTCATATGTCCCGCTTGGCCATCAATGTTGATGGAAGCTGTTAAAAAGCCATTACTCTTTTTCAAATTTTCCAGAACCACTTCAGCTTCACTCGTCTCTCCATTGATAGAATAGCTTGCCGATTTTCCTTCAATTAGTAGTCCGTGACCTGAAGATTTACATTCAATTTTTCCTGCCATGGCACCAGCTGAAAGGGTTAATCCTAGAACTAAAATCGATGCTGTTTTCATAGAAACTCCTCTATTTTTTGTTTCCTCCATAGTAGGTGATAGGCTACCCCCCTAGGAAAAAAAAATGTAAGAGGCAGTATAGGGTGAAATTTCAGGGACTTAGGTCCGCTTGTAAAAAATACCCCTAAGCTTCCCAAATTGTGTCTGAAATTGCACAATCACGCTTTCCTATAACCCAGTGAGATTTATGCAAACGCTTATCGACCGAGGCCTACAACGAAATCGCCTAAGAGATTTTCTTCACCGAAGTGTGGAAGAATATCAGGATTTGGTATGTGAATATATGAACGCCCATGTGGTTCATAAACAAGAAAAGAAATCGACTCTGGCCTTCTATGAAAGTGAATTTGATTTCTACAAAAAAGCCTTCGTCAAAGCAGAAGTGAAAAACAAAGATGAGTTAGATCGTGATCTGGAAAACTACATTTCATCCAAGGGCATTCGCCAAGAACATTTAAAAGAAACACTTCACCGTGAAGTGGAAAAACAAATTGAGTTTCTGGCCAAAGAAGACAAAAAAAAGAAACATCAAAACTACGATATCTACGACCACTATGAAGCGATCAATCTCTAAGCGTGACGAGCTAAGAGCGACCCACCAACAAATCCCTTCTCCCAAGCTTCGCCGAGAATCTTTACATCGCAGAATGCAAGAATTAAAAGAACAGGATATCAACTGCTATAGTTGCACTGGACTTTGCTGTACCTTTGAATCTAATTCCATGCAAGTTACTCCTCAAGAAGCATTAGATGTGTTCTTTTATTTAGAAAAAGAAAATCGCCTCACTGAAGAATTGAAAACATCATTGTTAGAGAATATTAAGAAGTATCGTTTAGATAAGGAAATCTCCACTGGAAAGAATTCGAGCTTCCGCCGTTTTTATACTTGCCCTTTCTTCGTAGAGTCGGAACGGGGCTGCACTCTTTCTCGCACAGATAAGCCTTATGGTTGTCTTGCTTATAATGCGAAAGAGAAAAAAGCGAAGATCCAAAGTCAGT
>JBEIPI010000095.1:0-10982 GCA_040377165.1 Bacteriovorax sp. | reverse complement strand
TATTGGGGTAGAATCATTCTTCCCCATTTCAATTGTATCAGCCTTTCTGTCAATTTTATAGCTAGGCAAATTCTGGTGGATACGATTTGCCTGGGCTTCGTACTGCTTTAGGGCCATCTCATTTCGCATTCTTTTGGGATAAATCTGGTCCAAAATCATATTTTGGAGTCCCAGTTCATTTTGGGCCGTCATTGCTTTGGCACGTTCGCTCTTTTGCAGGGACTTATAATAGTCCATGGCCATTCCGCCGCCCTCTTCTTCATTGGTATCTACAGTGCGGTTCATTTGCTCGATCATCATCTCGGCGAACTGCTGTTCCATACTGGCCGCGACGTCTTTGAATTGTTGGGGAATGTATTTGCGGTCATCAACAGTTTTGCCCTGGTTGAGTTCGCGCGCTTTAACCTGGTTATTGACGGCAATGCCGGTATTAATAGTTGGGATTTTCGGGTCACTCATTGTTACTCTTCCTAAGTTTATGAGTTCTTAGTCTTAAAAATCTTATCACCAATGAGCGCTCGAATGCCAGCTATAAAATTTACAAAGCCCAGGATTAAATCAGCTCAATATCACCCACGAGAGCGCCGTCGCGCTTAAGTGTTTGAAAGATAGAGATCAGATCCTCTGGGGCCACGCCAAAAGCATTTAAACTTTTGACCAATTCGCTCAGGGTTGTGCCTTTTTCCATGTAATAAATCGTGCCCGGTTTAGCGGCCTTATCTCCGCCTTCGCCTTTTACTTCAACCGTCAGGTCCCCGTGGCTGATGGCCACTGGCTTAACCATGACGTCTCCTCCGGCCACAATGGTTCCGGTTCTTTCGTTGATGACAATTTTGGCCACTGAATCGGTGTTTACTTTGAAGTTTTCGATGATCGCCATTAACTGAACAACGTTTCTTTCGTATTGGTTTGGAACAACCAGGTCTATGGTCGTTGCATCTTTCGCTGAAGCAAACTTCCCTCCCAATTCTTCGTTGATAACTTTTTCAATACGGGCAGCAGTAGTGAAGTCCGGGTTGTTTAAACTTAGTCTTAAAGAATTTTTCTTTTCGAATTCAGTGATAACTTCTTTTTCAACCGTCGCACCATTAGGAATGGTTGCAGTGGTCGCAAACTTAGCACCTTTTTTTAATCCACCGATTGAAATTGGTCCGGCCCCAACAGCATAAATATTTCCGTCTCCGGCCTTAAGCGGAGTGACTAGAAGTGTTCCGCCTGCGAGTGAAGAGGCGTCTCCGATGCTCGAAACAACCAGGTCAATTTTCTGTCCTGATCTGGCGAATGCCGGAAGTTTCGCTGTTACAATAACTGCAGCTACGTTTTTAGAGCTGATTTCTGATTTAGGGTTTAATCCCAGTTTTTCAAACATTTTTTTAAGAGAAGTGTTAGTGATTTCACCGCCCGCGTCTCCGGTTCCGTTTAGTCCGATAACAAGACCGTACCCAATCACCGGATTTTCACGCACACCTTTAACACTCACGACATCTTTTAATCTTGAGGGTGCGGCAAAAGAGTTGGCCGAAAGTAGAACTGTCAGCGCCAATGCGTACATTTTCATCAATTACCTCACCACAGAAACGTTTGATTCAAGAATTGAGTCCGAGCTTACTGCATCGTCGTCAGTGATATCTTTTCTTGATACCAGCGCCTGAACTTCAACCATTCTTTTTCTGTTTTTATAAAGAACGTTTTTTCTTCCTTTAATTAACAAGTGCTCTCTGTTGATTTCCTCAACAACAACACCGGAAATTCTGTCCTGGGCCCCACCTTCTGCTTCTGCAGGAGCGGCTGCAGTTGCTGGTGCCGGTGTGGCCGGTGCGCCATCGGTCTTTTTCTCGCCTTCAGCTTTTGCTTTGATTTCGTATGGGTTTTCCGGGAAAGCTTTTTTCAGCTCCAGCGTAATCTCATTTCTAAGTTTCGTATTAACGTTGATCTGGATAATATCACCAGACGTTTTGCTTTTACTGGTTGAGAATAAGAAGGCATTAGGATCTGTACCAGACCAAAGGCTTCCATCGCTTCCATTGTCCGTTAAATCGCTGGCAGTGGTCCTTTTTAGAGCAACACGCTCGTCTTGATACTGGCGCTTTACTTCTGGGCTCACCAGCTTTTGATTATTGGTGCTTACTTCTCCGCGGTTTCTTCCCGGCTTGTTGTAAACTGAAGAGGTTTTTCTTTTAGTATTTTTTCTGAACTGGTCGAATTGATCAGGGTATGGTTGATTGTTGGCTTCTTCATCAGCAAACGCGCGCTCCTGACGATCCAGATCGCGGTAGACACCGTCAACAAATGACGAGCATGATGCCATTAGAGTTACGATAGAAAGAAGAAGTACATTTGCAATTTTCATAGTTCAATCACCACTTTGTTATAGTCCACGACTTTTCCAGCAATATTTTTATTATTAGGTCCTTTAAGTTCGATTGTTTCTCCAAAACGGGCAGAGCGCAGAGGCATTGCGGTTTTTTGGAGCGAAATACTTCCATGAACCAGTGTCACGCTGGCCGGAGTTCCATAATTCACCAGGTTCACCGGCTGCAAATCAAGATTTGAAACGACGGCATTCTGAAGAATGGTTTTGTTGGACTTGTAAAAATGAATGTTATCAAGTGAAGTAAGGGCATTGTCCGGAGACATTGTCATCACATCTTCAAAATAGAAGTCTTTTGCATCCAGATTTTTCTGTTGGAAACTGATGCTTCTTTTTGCTTTTACAACTTTTACCTTCGCCATGATTTTCGAAGCAAACCAAAGAGTCCTGCTGGAGTTGGCGATAACGTTACTGATGTCGATTTTGATATTCTTTTCACCGAAGCTTTGGCAGGCATCGCAGACAGCTCTCATCTGCTCACCTTCAACTAATCCCAGTGAGCTGATACCGTTAAGCGATCTCGCCTGAGTGAAGAAAAGGTTAGTCCCAGGAAGAAGTTGTTCCTTGATTGCATCATTGAAATCAAGCAAAGAGATCTTTTTGGTGGTGAAGTTCACCGCCACATCCCCGAAGTCTTTCTGCAATTCATTTTTCAGGAAATCAGTTCCGATCGTACCTTCTGAGTTAGAGATGACCGAGCTGATTTTATTTGAAATTTCAGGCGTGCAGTTAGAGTCCCTCACCACATCGCGGGCAACCAGGGCCTGACCTGCGTGCAGGCGATAGATTTTTGAAAACAACTCAACCGAGCACTCGGAAGCACTAAGCTGCAGGGAAGTGAATAGAAAAATCGTCGCCAGAAACTTCATTAAACTACCTGATGTTGTTAATTGTTTGCATCATCTGATCGGCCACACCCATTACCTTGGAGTTCATCTCATAAGCTCTTTGCGCGCGGATCAAATCAGTCATTTCAGTCATGGGGCTCACGTTAGAGGCTTCAAGTGCTCCCTGCATGATTGGTCCGGCATTATCCATTCCGGCAATTCCCTGAACAGGCTGCCCGCTTGATAATGAAACCTGATATAAATTCATCCCTGTTGATTTTAGTCCAACCGGGTTGACGAAAGTAAAAACTGGAAGCTGTCCGACCTCTGTCGCTTCGGCCACACCTTTAGTGAAGGCCTGGACTTTGCCGTCCTCGGAGATGGAAACACTAGAGGTGTTCGGCGGAAAACTAAGCCCCGGATAAACTTTGTAACCTTGTTTGGTCACCATTGTTCCTTGAGCATCCACATTAAAAGCGCCATCGCGGGTGAATTTCAATTCACCATTAGGCATGATGATTCCAAAAAAACCTTCCCCGTTAACCATCAGATCAAAAGGGTTGTTGGTTAGTTGAGGAGCGCCATTAGTGAACTCTTTTCTTACGGCAGAAACTCTCGCACCTGAACCAATTTGAGTTCCGACATTATAGTTGGTAGAAGCTGATGAACGAGCACCCGCTTCCTGAACTGTTTCATATGTCAGGTCGTCAATTTCTGTTCTTCCGCGCTTAAAGCCGGTGGTGTTGACGTTGGCGATGTTGTTGGAAATAGTGCTGACGTTAGTTTCCTGAGCGCTCATTCCTGAGGCCGCAGTGTGAAGGGCCTTAAGCATTGCTTGCGCTTCAGACATGGTCGTTAAACTCACCATAATTAGAAATAATCTTGTTACTGGCTTCTTCAAAACTCACACCCCGTTAAAATTTAGTAAGGTCATTAACCGCTTTTGCACTCATATTATCGTATGTCTTAATGACTCTTTGGATTGATTCGAAATTTCTGTTCGCATTGATCAAATTCGACATTTCAGAAACGGCGTTGACGTTGGATTGTTCAACAAATCCCTGATGGACGCTGGTTTTCATATCGCCAATTTTTACATTCTGCTGGTCTTGATTGATAAAGAGTGAATTCCCTTCTTTTTTAAGAGCGTGAACGTCATTGAATTCCACAACCGCCAGGTCGGCCACTTTGTTAGGGCCGTTAAAAACTTCGCCTTCTAAGCTAATAGAAAATCTTCCGGCCCCGACGTTAATCGCGCGCGACTCAGGTGTTGAGGCAAAATTCATTTTGCCATCAGCGCCGGCAATCGGTGGAGCATCTTTAGATAAAACCAAAAAGCCCTGGTCTGTAACCAGTTTTCCATCAGCATTAATGCTGAAAGCACCCTTTCTTGAATAACGGACGCCATTTGGAGTCAGGACTTCGAAAAATCCAGGTCCGTTAAGGGCATTATCGAAGAAGTTTCCGGTTGGAGTGAGCTGGCCTTGCTCGTGAAGAGTGTAGGTTCCATCCACTTTTACAAATGAATCTTCGGAATTGTAGCTTCTATAAAAGTCCTCGGGCTTCCAGTCTTTTTCTGGAAGGTCGACGCCTTGTTGATCGGCCTTTTCAAGAGCAGTTAAGTACTCTTTAAAGACGACTTGGTCTTTTTTGAATCCAGGAGTATTTGCATTCGCTACATTATTAGCGATTGTCTCAACATTTCTTTGTTGAGCAATTGCTCCTGATAGGGGCACCCAAAGTTCTCTCAAAAAACTTCCTCCGGTTTTGAGATGACTAATAAGTTAACTATAACGTGCGAGGTGCCAATATCCCTACATAGGTAAAATTGTCCCTCTCAAAGTACTTCCAAGTAAGTCATTG
Organism: Bacteriovorax sp.; assembly: GCA_040377165.1. Taxonomy (GTDB): domain Bacteria; phylum Bdellovibrionota; class Bacteriovoracia; order Bacteriovoracales; family Bacteriovoracaceae; genus Bacteriovorax. The sequence continues at coordinate 5,921 of JBEIPI010000095.1, read as the reverse complement.
ATAATGTATCTTAGCAGGTGAAGATAAATGATGTTTAGGCGGAAAAATTGGGGCCATTGGTGTGTAAGTTTTGACACATAATACAGGTCTAAATAAGTCAGCTAAGGCATGGGGGCAGATTATGACAAAAAAGAAATCTTTTGAAGATTCTCTCAAAGAACTAGAAACTATAGTATCCAAACTAGAATCTGGAGAACTGCAACTTGAACAAAGTTTAGAGCAGTTTGAAGTTGGAACAAAGTTATATAAAGAATGCAAAGATCAATTATCTGTTGCTGAAAAAAAGATCGCATTATTAACAGACAGTCTAAAAGAAGAAGACCTTTAATGAATCGTATATTGCCGCTGGCCCTATTATTTTCTTTTGTTGTTGGATGCGCCCCTTTGAGGCCGCCGACGCCAAAAGGAGCAGCCACTACAGATATCCAGCCGCAGAATATTCCAGCACAGGTCGATATGGGCTTACCCACTGAGATTGGTACCAATAGCGGTGCTACTCCTCAGTTAATTCCAAACGAAGAGACAGTTAGACTTGGCGACAGAGGCGGAGACGTTTTTGTTCCGGTAGAAGACTCCATCGGGCAAGGAGTTTCGAGAAAACTTCGCATGGGCCTGAGTTTAGGTCCGGGACTATACCGTGCGATTAACTATGTTTCAGTGTTGAAGTTCCTTGAGCGACAAAATCTCTCACCACAGGTGATCACCGGAACAGGATTTGGCGCGATCGTCGCCGCTATGTATGCCAGTGGAATGACTCCGGAAGTGATTGAATGGAATTTCTATCGCTACTTCAAAGAAAAAAGAAAATACCGTCCATATGATTCAGAATGGCTGGAAGAAATCGACACGCTTCTTTTAGAAAAGCTAAAAAATAAAAATATTCAGGACACTTCAAAAAAGTTCTATATCACACTTTATAGTTCCAAGACTAAAAAGACTTACTATTTTGATAAAGGCAATATTCGCGATCTGCTCTTGATGAATTTAAAATTAAGCAATTCAGTGAATACATCAAAAAAAGGAAACCAGTACACGGCAGCTTTTGAAAATGAAGTTTTTAATGCCCGTCTGATGAAGAAACTGGGTGTGGACTTCGCAATAGGCGCAGACATTCTTGGTTCTAAATTTGATTTTGAAGATTCAAATGAATTTCTAATTGGAGTTTATGGAAGAGTTGCCGGACGCATCTCACGCGAGAAAAAGGGATTTGATTATTTTTACTCCCTGCCGCTTTCGAAGATGAGCCTGGATTCAACTGAAAACAGTGCTTTTTACCTGCTAAAAACCCAGGAATACGTGGAAGGGCAAGCGGGCGCACTAAAACAAAAAATTTCCTCAAGTGCCAAGGCCCTTGATTAACAGGATAGAGAATGAAGAGTCTGATTGTTAAAATTATCTTCGCGCTTTTAGGTATTGGCCTTTTGGCCGGAATGACCGGGGCGCTGGCCTTTACTTATTTCAACCTAGATCTTCCAAAAATCGATAAGCTTCAGGATTACAAGCCAAATTTAGCTTCACAAATTATTTCAAAAGATGGAGTGATTCTGGCGGAGCTTGGTCTGGAGAAAAGAGAGATTGTAGAGATGAAAGATGTCCCGCCTCGAGTGGTAGACGCTTTTTTATCTGCTGAAGATGATAAATTTTTCGAACACAAAGGTGTCGATTACTGGGGTCTGACCCGCGCAATGTTCGCCAACTTTAAGGCGGGGAAAGTGGTTCAGGGGGGAAGTACGATTACCCAGCAGGTGGCGAAGTCGCTTCTGCTCAGCTCTGAGAGGTCTATCACCAGAAAGGTTAAGGATTTTATTCTCGCCCAAAGAATCGAAGAGAAATTAACTAAAAAAGAAATCCTTTATCTGTACCTCAATCAGGTGTACCTGGGCGGGGGTTATTATGGCGTGAAGGCCGCGGCCCGCGGTTACTTTAATAAAGAACTGAAGAATATGACCGTCGCGGAATCAGCGATGCTGGCCGGGCTTTTAGTTGCTCCTGGAAAATACTCACCTTATGTAAACCCTCACGCCGCGAGAATGCGTCAGGGGTACGTATTGGATCGTATGCACAAGCTTAAAAAAATTACAGATGCCGAATACAAAGAGGCACTTGCTGAAAAAACTATTTATCGTTTAAGAGAAGATGAGCTTAAGGCCGGCTACTTCACGGAATGGGTAAGACAAAAAGTGGTCGATGTAGTCGGAGAGAAATCATTCCTGATCGACGGTTACAAAATTAAAACGACACTTGATTGGGACCTGCAGAAAGTGGCCGAAGAGCAGATTCAGCGCGGAATTAAGGAAGTCGATAAGCGCCAGGGATATAAAGGGCCATTTGCTCATATTGGCAGTGAAGAATTTTCGATTTTCGAGAAGAAATCCAGAACTAATCTTTTCAAGGACAAGTCGACTTATTTCGTCTTAAACGAAAAAAACGACAAAGTTTACGAATTCCATTTTGATGAAAAAGCGTACGATGAAATGCAGGAAGCTCAAAACCGCGCGCAGGTAACCAGTGCGGATGAGAGTTTTGTGCCAGGTCTGAATGTGAACGACGACATTCTGAATGTGTTACAAGAAGAGACACAGTATGAAGCTGTTGTTACGAGAATTGATGATGTGGGGAAGATGATCTATATCTCTCTTGCCGGCTCTCCTGGTATCATTCCTTTTGATTATTTTAAATGGGCACACAAGAGAAGCATCAATGAGAACACCGCTTATTATCAGGAGGTGAATAAACCTTCGACCATTTTAAGAGTGGGTGATTTAATTCATGTTCAGATGATCAAGAAATCAGTTCAGCTCTTACCATATCTTTCAAAGGAAGGGACTGCAGCAGTGGTGAAGTCAAAAAATTCATCGCTCTTTAGAAATCAAAAATATATTCTTTGCCAGCTCGATCAGGTCGCTGAAGCACAAGGTGCCATCTTCTCTATGGATGCCAAGACCGGCGATGTCCTGAGTTACGTGGGTGGTAGCAATTACAATCTCTCAAAATTCAACCGCGTTGTTCAGGCAAAGAGACAGCCGGGGTCTGCATTTAAGCCGATTCTTTTTGCTGCGGCCCTGGAGCACGGATACAATCCGTCGACGATTATCATGGATACACCTGAAGCAATGCCGGGCTTTGACTCAGCTTCAAGTTGGAAACCTAAAAATTACGACGGGGAATACAAAGGCCCAGTCACGATGAGAGTCTCTCTTGAGCAATCAAGAAATATCCCAACAATCAAAATTGCAGATAAGGTTGGTGTTGGAAACATTTTGAAATTCGCTGATCGCATTGGTTTTAATGCCAAACTGGAAAACAATTTAAGTATCGCACTGGGAACTTTCGGTGTAAGCCCGAGGGATTTGGTGACTACTTTCGCGATTTTTGCCAATGGTGGAAGGTTTGTTACTCCGCGTGCAATTGTTTCAGTCGTTGACCGCGACGGAAAAAAATACATCATCAATGAAGTTGAAAAAGACATGAAAATCCCGGCGAGTGTTGCCGAGGATAAGGCGGTTAATGAAGAAATGACTGCAAATGGTTTCACCAATTCATTGAGCGGAAAACAAGTTTACGATCCACGCCTGGCCTATGTGATGACTTCAATGCTTAAAGGAGTTATCACCAGCGGTACTGGTGGCGCGGCCCGAGCCGTTGGTCCGAATGTCGCAGGAAAAACAGGGACAACCAACGACTACATTGATGCATGGTTTGTGGGTTATACTCCAAACGTAGTATCTGCAGTGTGGACAGGGTTTGATGATAACAAGACTCTTGGTTACGGTGAGACCGGAGGAAAATCCCCAATCTCCGTCTGGACTGAATACATGAAGGCCACAGTCAGAAAATACGGCGATGATACTTTTGAAGTACCCGCCGGAATTACTCAAGAATGGGTTGATAAACAAACTGGTAGAAAAGTTGCACCTAATTCCCCAGGGGCAATCGTTGAATCTTTCGCCGAAGCTCCTGAAGTTCAAGCGGAAGGCGGAGTCGCTGCTCCAAAGAGCAGACCGCTGGGGGATGATGAGTATTTCGAGAATCAATAAGTGACCAATTCAGTTAAGCTGGTCTTGTAAAGACCGGCTTAACTTTTCTCCTCTTTTTCCGATAATCTCTTATAAAGTTTTGTCATGGGTGATGAAGGCTTTTTGGAATTTTAAGGAAGAAATATGAAGCTATTTAAAAAAGACCGTCAAAAAGTTTCTTATGCGTTTCTATTTTCCCTTGTTCTTCACGTGGGCTTTTTTGCTTTCGCCGTAAAAACCATCAAAACTTCTGATTTCTCAAATCCACAAAAAATCACTTACACGGAATCCCAAAAATCAAACAGCATTAAACTTGATTCCATTAAGTTTATTTCTCCGCGGCAGGTGAAAGCGATTAAAGACGCTCTTAACAAACAAATTGTCGCAAACGAAACCAATGGCAAAAATGAAAGGCCGGTCAATTCCAGATTTATGGGTGAAAAAGACCAGACGTTCGATCGCCAGACCATGGCCGCTGCCAACGGCGCTTTTAAAGAAGCGGGATTAGGGAAAAAAGAGGGTTCAACCTCCTCTCTCTCTCAACAGGAGCCGGCAGTAAAAAAAGTGGCAAAAAACCCTCCGAAAACGCCTAAAAAAGACCTTACATTAAGTGATCTGGGTGGATTTAAAATTTCTGAAGTCCAAAAAATGCAGGAAGAAACTGAAGAGTCATTCGACGATTTAACCAAGAAGCTTGCTGATGAAAAAAAGAGCAGTGCCCTTGGAGTTGAAAAGGGGAAAACTGGTGTAAACGGTCTGGCCCAAAACAGCGATTTCGTGGAAGACATCCCATTGGGTGACATGACCAACCTGAATACCACTGAATTCAAGTATTACGGTTTTTACCACCGCATCCGCCAGAAGCTTGAGCAGCACTGGGGAAGTTCGATTAAGGATAAAGCAAAGAACTTATACCGCTCAGGAAGGAGAATGCCTGCGAGCGAGAATTTAATCACATCAGTCACCGTGATTTTAAATGATCATGGTCAGATCGTGGATATGCAGATTGAAGGAACATCGGGTGTCAGAGAGCTAGATCAGGCGGCCATTGAATCCTTTAATAAAGCAGGTCCATTTCCCAATCCCCCAAAAGGATTACTCGTTGGTGGTCGTGCGACTATTCAATGGGGTTTCGTTGTAAAATCTTAAACTGAAAAAAAAGGACTCGATCAAATTTATGACCGAGTTCTTTTATAATTCTTGTCCTATCAAAAACCCTCCGAAAGGTTATTCTTGCGTGTGTGTGGGCCGCAATTCGATAGGACTTAAAGGATTAATGGATATTATTTTTTAGAAGGTCTTTTAGTTTCCCAATGCCTTCCATAAGAACGTAGTCGTTCCAGATTGAATCTAATTCTCTAACTGTTTCAACAATAGAAATAGCGGCCTGGTCTTTAGACATTTTTTCTTCTTCGGCCAATTGGTCAACAGCGATTAATAGTGCACTCATTACTGGAGAGTTGCAGATTTTTGCCAATCTCTCTTCGTAACTAGCGTTGATTCTTTTTTCTTTGCTTTTAATAACTGCAGTGTTGAGAAGTTGAATCGCGTCTTGTTTTGCAGACATCATATAACAATGAATCCTATTCGTTTTTATTTACAGCTCATTCTTGTGAGAACAGAAGTATGGAGTGAATGGTTTCTTTCGTAAAGAATTTTTTAAATAAAAATTTTTTCCAGGAAATCAATCGAGGATGTAAAAAAATTGATAAAATTTCTGCATTAAAATTAAGGTTATTTTAAGTATTTTAGTTGAATAAAGTACTGAATGAGCGCTCTTTTCAAAGTGCCCATTCAGTAAGTTATCGAAAGTTTTAAATTAGAAAAAAATTATAGTGTTGATAGAAAATTTTGGTAGTCAGATGCAGAAAGAAGAGAATTTGCTTCAGCTGGGTTAGAAAGTTT
>JBEIPI010000091.1:0-12044 GCA_040377165.1 Bacteriovorax sp. | reverse complement strand
TTGAAACCGAAGTCCCTAAGTCCTCTTTCCTTTAAAAGCTTCAAAGTTCTCTGATCGTAAATGCCTTCAATTTTTAAATCGTGTTCCATCCATTTTAGGATACATCAAAAGCTAAACATACAATGTCGTGGATCAGAACTTGCCTAGCTAACTGCGGATGAAGGCCAAAAGATCGGCGAAAAAAATGTCATTATAGTGGGTTCCGATGGATTCCGGATGAAATTGATAGGATACCCCTCTTTTAAACTCGATGATATCACTCTCTCTGCCATCAATGAAAACGGCCAGTGAATTATAGCGCTGAACCTGAACAATACTCCCTTTAAATACAACATCCACCGCCTGGCCATGCATGGGGGTTTTAGAGCGCAGGACTTGATGCCCGCTGATTTTCCCCAGAATCTGATGCCCCAGGCAGATGCCCATCACAAAACAGTTAGTATTTTCTCTGAGACTTTCAATGCCTTTATAATAGCGATGATAGTCATCTGGATGCCCAGGTCCAGGCCCCAGGATTACGGCGATCTTTTCTTTAGATTGTAGCACCTCGCTCAGCATGCTTTGAAAAAAAAGTTCATGCTCAACAACTCTCACATTTTTTTCATATGGGTAGAGAACGTTGGCGATATTAAACGTGAAGCTGTCCTCAAAATCTACGATGATTATTTTATCTGACATTGATGGAAGTAAAGTTGTTGTCGTTATAATTAATGTAGAGCAAAAGTCCAAATTTTTTATCAATTAAGTCGCGGGCGTAGTTAAATTCCACTTTCCAGCAATTATTAATCGGTGAATACAGGACCGAATAATTACTCTGAGAAATAATCTTATTCTCAATATCGTAATCCATGCCGTTTCTCAAAGTGATTAAATCATTTAAATTAACCGTCAGGTCATAACCCAGAAGCTTGGTGATCGGCGTGCTCGAAGAGTTAAACGAGTTGTAAGTAAAATCCCCAGAAACAGTCACGCGGTTTAAATAAACGCTGGCAGAGGATGTCAGCTTGTGCTCTCCTGTTTTATGAAAATAGAATTCCTGAACCCCAAACGACACCCGGTCAAGGTTGATTCCGGTATCGATATAAAGCCTGGTCAAACGGTCTGTGAAACGCTCAGAATTCACCGTCATGTCCACGCCCTGAGACACATCAAAATAAGTGATGTCCCTGTAATCAAAATTATCTTTCAAGTAACGATTGTCTTTGTATGGATCGTAACGACGGGCTATCTTTTTAATGAGGTTGTTATTCCATTGCAATTCAAGAGTATTGCTTAAAGGCAGCGAATCCTGAGCGGTGGTTTGATTGGATAAATGCTCCCTGTCTCTAAGGGCATCGAGGTAATCAAATTGCCCGCGGTCAGTTTCAATCTGATCCCTGAAGGCCTGGTTGCCTTTCACTCTCTGCTCTCCCAGGTAGTAATGCTTAAGTTTGAATTCCTGTGAGTGGCGGTAGCTGTTGTTATAGACCGTCTTTTTTTCCGCCCCATTGGTTGCGCCGATTTTTGGCAGCTCTCCGATGGTGCTGAGATTGGCGGCCGCTTTTTTCTCGGCTTCGATTTTTGCCTCATCGTCTTCGCTGTCTTCGCTCAAGGCCGGCACTTCTTCAACATATGATAGCCCGTAGATCTTCTCTATCTCTATTTTCGCTTCCGTCTCGTAGATCAAACCTTTCTTAGAGAATTTCTTATCCAGCTCAGTCGGCAAATGATAACTTTGATAGTCGAGACGAAGTTGGTGCGAGAAAAAAACCGGTCCAAGATTTCCCATCTGCCAGTCAAGATAAGGTGCAAAATTTAATCTTCTGGCGTTCCTGATCGGTCCCCCTGAATTATCGAAAGTATTTTGCTTAAAAATAGTGTAATCGGCCCCCAGTCCAAGAGAGATATTCTTCAAAAGAGGATAGTCGCTGTGAATCAGGTTATAAGGTATCGATGAGAGAGTCAGCTTGGGCAGCATCTGCACATATTGCTTATCAAATTTTCTCGGGTCGTTGATCAGCATGTTTTTGTTGTAATAACTTTGAACCGAAAGTGAAAAAAGTGAAGTGCGTCCTTCAAGAAAGCCTCCACCCCCGACTTCAGTACCTCTGATTCTTTCCTTCACAAAAGAGTCCAGGTCCCTGACAGTGTCCAGGTCAGTAGTATCGTTGAAATAAATATGGCTGTTCAAGTACTGCTTATAAACAAAATGGTTTTCAATATCGCTGAAATGCCTGAACTCTTTTTTCCCACTCTGGGTTTTATCAGTTTTATAAGGCTCGTAGATACGGTCATTGAGCTGAATTGTATTGAGCTCAAGCCAGGTTTTCTCTTTAATGTTCTGCCTGTACTGAAACTCTCCTCCAAACCCACGGTCTCCAAAAGTTGAGGGAGTCAGGGTGAGGTCTTTATAGTCATCAATTACTAAAAAGAAAGGCTGCTGGTATTTAAACCCCTCATCCGAGCTAAACCCGATGGAAGGGAAAAGAAGTCCGGTCTCTCTTTTTTGTTTGATCGGAAAAACGATATAAGGCAGGTACATGGCCGTCACGCCATTGACTTTGATAAAGGCGTGCTGAATTCGCACGTACTGCCCGATAGTGATCGTGATCTTCTTTCCAAAAATACTCCACGACTCCGGACAATCTTTACAGGTGGTGTATTCTGCCTCTTCTGCGTAAATTTTATCCGCCGATGTCTGAAGAATTTTTTTTCCGGTGATGACGTAATTATCCGAGAGCACTCTGGCATTACTTAAGTCGATCTGCTTGGTAATGAAATTATACTGCAACCTGGTTCCATATAAGGTCATCTCCGGTGCAATGTAACGGACATTCCCCATTACCTCTGCATCTCCGGTAGTGAAATTGATTTTCGCTTTCTCGCCATAGATCGTATTTTTTAAGTGAGTGATCACTACGTTTCCAACGGCTTCAAATTCATTCTGGCTTGACTTGCGGAAAGCTTTATCCGAGAGAACATTGATTTTCTGCCCCAGATCGAATTCAAATGCCTCTCTGGCGAATGCATTGAATGTAAGACATAAACTAAGAATACATAAAGCGCTGAACTTCACCAATGAAGTAATAAGAGCCGCAGACCAGAATGGTCTTTGAGTTTGATTTTCTAATTTCTGATTTCCAGTCAAAAACAAAATTAAACATTCCTTTGTTAATTCTTTTACAGGCCGCTTTTATTGAAGCTTCATCCATGGCCTTCGGGTGCTCAAAACTTGTGAGATTTATTTTTGCTTTCGCCCCGAAAAAATCCACCAGAGATTTCAGCATGACCTCAACTTCGGCCATCGGTCTCTGTGAAAAACTCACCAACAAACTCTCAGGAAAAATCATCGACTGATCTTCCAGATAACTTGCGATCATCTTTCTAACACCATCAATATTATGTGCTCCTATAAAGATAAGGGACTTTCCTTCAAAAGTCATTATCTCTCTACGCCCTTTATAGAGCGGCAAATGAGAAATTCCCGTCTCAAAAGTGAAGTCAGAATCAACTTCAAAATGCCTAAAAACTTCCCAGGCAAGTCTTTGATTGGCCCTAAAGTAATGCTCCTGTGACCACATTTTATCCAGCGCTCGCCAGAGCGCTCCTGTTTCTCTGCAATAGCGGGCGCTCATCTCATCGAGATAATCCAAAGAAAAATTTGTGAAAAGCGGCTTCCCTTTACGTGAGACACCGATTTTCTCCATCAATATCTGGTCATACCTGGAGCCTAAAATGGCCTGGTGATCTCTGGAAATTGAAGTGATACATGCGCAGTCCGCATCAAAATGGTTTACAGCATCAAGCCTTCCACCCAATCCCACTTCGAGCAAAATGTAGTCCAATTTTTTTTGTTTTTTTGCAATCAAAAGAAAAACCAGGAAAAGAAACTCGTAAAAAGAAACCTTCGTTCCGGCAAGTTCACGCTTAAGGGTTAAAAAGGCTTCGTCCATCCCCAGCTTTAAATCGTTATAACTAACTTCGCTGCATTGTCCGTCTACGCAATAAAGAAAGCGCTCGCGGATGCTAAGAATATGCGGAGAAGTCCATAAAGCAAAACTACGCCCTTTTTTCGCAAGAAGCGAGGCCAGCGTATGTGCCGTCTGCCCTTTACCGTTAGTCCCGGCAATAGTGATAACTTTCACTCCGTTCTTTTTAAAAAGATCCACATAAGGTGAATAGACTGGTTGGGTGCGCGCGAGCCCTGGCGTGAAGACTTCAAGGCCAAAGTTCTTGGTTAAGAACTCCATGATTTCGGTTTCTTTATTTTGGTCAAAATGCTGGTTCATACTATCCATTTCCGCTAAGAACCCCTATTTGGCCACTTTTTTTGGCACTTGGAAAGTCTTAAAACTACGGACTCCGAGTCTTTTTCTCAAGTTTTATTGAGGGTCTGCCGATTAGGCTTTGTAAGAACGTATTATGGGCCGAGAATTGATGATGAAAATGAACAAGGCACTACAAACAATTACACTTTTTTTCGGGGGAATTTTCCTCCTCAACACCTCTGTTCATGCCTCGGCAGTCTGCTCCAGCAAAGACCTCGCTAAATTCAAAGAACTTTATATCGAACTTCAGAAGCAATTAAACTACGAAGGAAAGGATGCCTACCTTGATGCCAAGGGAGTGGTGCAGCTTAAAGCGCACCCTAAAGATGCCCCTTATCCTGGTAAAGTTTTTGAAGATGCACTTTTTGGTGAATACCAAAACTCTTTAAGAAAAGTTGGCCGACTTTATCAGCTTTCTAAATTTGAAGGCGATGACTCTTTTAAGTCAAACCCGACACTTTTAAAATTTATGGAGGCCATTGAAGACAAAGGATCCGCCTCTACTGAGTTTGTGTCCAAAACAAAAATCGATGACGTCATTGATGCACTTGAGATCGCCAGCAAAAAGAAATTCGCCAATACTAACGATAAAAAATTTGCACTTACAGCGGGTGACAAATACCTCCTGAAAAAACTTTTAACTCACGCTCAGGATAGAATCTGTAGTGTGAAAAAGTATGAGGACACCGGTAAAGGGACTGCTCACTTTAGGGCCGATTATCTTCAGCAGGTGAAGAACGCTCCCCTAAACCGCCTGGTGAACTCGCTCAAAACAGCTCAAATTGGAAAAGACTCAAAGATTGATCTTAAAGCAAGCACGCTTGACTTAGTAGATGAAGATGTCGCCGTGAAATCTGCCGTTGCAGAACACGTCACCAACCTAAGCAATTGGGTGAAAAACAACAAAGATAGATGCTTAACTGCGATTAGAAGCAGACCCTTCATGAACTCAATCCAGTCGAATATCCAAGGCTGTAACTATTTACAGTTTATTGATTCTTTAAATCAGGAAAGTTTCAATAAACTTGAAGCTGTCATGCACTTTATCAACGCCAACGAAAGGTTCCTGAATAACGCTCAAGCAAAAGCAGAAACCTCGCTGGATGAATTAAAGCTTGAAGGCTACATTGGTAAGGCCTTTGATGACCTGGGAACACAAATAAGGTGTACACAGATTGCTTCAAATACCAGCAAAGATAAGAAAGTTTTCGTGCGCAACCTTCCTTATGATGAAGCAACAAATAAATTTGATACTTCAAGCATTATTTGTAAATCACGAGGAAAAGACCTAAGCGCTGACGCCTGTAAAAAACAATACGACCTGGTATCAGATGATCTTGGTCGAGGCCTTGAAATCAAACCTAAAAAAGGAATTCCTGCCGGCCTTTCATTCTCGATAAAAGACGCCGGAAACTGTAATGACATTGACCTGGTCAGCGACCAGGAAAAAGAATGCGGAAAGAAGAAACAGGAAGGCTTCATTTTCACTTGGGATAGTGAGAAAAAAGAATGTACAAAAGTCAACGCCGACAAAGACCCTAAAAAAACCTGTGAAACACAAAAGAAAAAAGGCTTTATCTTCGAGTGGGACGATAAAGATAAAACTTGTGATGAGATGCCAAGCGAGCACTTTAAACAAGTCCGCGAAGCCCAGAAAAAAGACGGTATCATCTTCAAGTGGGATGATGAAAGTACTCCTCCATGTATCGAGACTCCTGTTCTGAAAGAATCAAAGGCTTCATGTGAAAGTAAAAAGAAAGCCGGCTTCCGTTTTAAATGGGATGAAGAAAAATCGACATGTAATGAATCGATCGCCGACACTAAAGCTTCGTGTGAAGCTAAAAAGAAAGACGGGATCCACTTTACATGGGATGAAAATAAATCAACTTGCGGTGAATCTATCGCCGACACAAAGGCTTCTTGTGAGGCCAAGAAAAAAGACGGGATCCGCTTCTCATGGGATGACGACAAATCAACTTGTAGTGAATCAGTCGCCGACACAAAAGCTTCGTGTGAAACTAAAAAGAAAGACGGGATCCGCTTTACATGGGATGACGATAAATCAACTTGTAGTGAATCAGTCGCTGACACTAAAGCTTCTTGTGAAGCTAAAAAGAAAAGCGGGATCCGCTTTACATGGGATGAAGACAAATCAACTTGTAGTGAGTCAGTCGCCGACACTAAAGCTTCTTGTGAAGCTAAAAAGAAAAGCGGGATCCGCTTTACGTGGGATGAAAACAAATCAACTTGTAATGAATTAGTCGCTGACACAAAAGCTTCCTGCGAAGCCAAGAAAAAAGATGGCCTTACTTTTAAATGGGATGAAGAAAAATCTGAATGTACAGAGAGCACTCTTGATCTAAAGGCTTCTTGTGAGGCCCAGGAAGAAGATGGTTATTCTTTCAAATGGAACGCAGAGAAAAAATCGTGCGATAAAAATCAGGTGCTAACGCTTGAAGAGGCCTGTGAAAAGCAGGAAAAAGAAGGCTATTCATTTATTTGGAACTACAGCGCAGGAAAATGTGAAGAAGTTTCCATCATTAACGAAGCAGATTGTGAAAGACAAGTCAAAGAAGGTGTGTCTTTTATCTGGAACTACTCTGCTGGAAAATGTGAAGAAACTCCTATCCTGAGCGCAGAAAAAAAATGTACTGATAAAAAAGAAGAAGGCTTCACTTTCACATGGAACAAAGAAAAAAATGAATGTGTGAAGGCGGAAAACAAGAAAGAAGATAAAAAAGACGACAAAAAAACCGAAGAAGACCTGGTTAAAAAATGCGAAGAGAAAAACCAGAACTGGATCAAAAAATCCAACGATGGTGTCCGCGACGTAAAATACATGTGGGATGGTAAAGTGTGTAAGGATTTAAAACCCGACACAGGAAAAAGAGGCATTGAAGACAACGATGAGCCGGGTCAGGTCGACCCTCCATCTGCGCCGAAGGTGGCCCCTCAAAGATTCACACCAATCAACATCCCTACTCGCCAGATGTATATCCTTCCAGGAATGCCTTAAAAATTAAAACACGTACGACGTATCACTCGATCCCAGGATCGTGATACGTTCGTCATTCAAATCCTCAATCTCTTTAAACAACTGCGATTGAAAATTCGGTTTTAAATGCCCTAAAAAAATCGGAACATCCTTTGGCATTTTTTTGATCTCCGCCTTCATTGTGGCGGGAGTATGGTGTTGGCTATCGCGTGCAACCTGTGAAAGTGCATTGGGAAAACTCACCTCGGTGAATATCGCCTTCAGGTTTTTGACCTGTTTAGCGTACTCCCAGATCGCATCTGTAGGCCCCGTATCCTGTGTGAAAACCACTGAAGCATTTTTTCTCTCGATAATAAACCCGAGGGCCCCCGTGGAATGATTCACAGGAATAGGAAGAATGCGATAATCCCCCAACACCAGCGACATTTCCGGCTTGATGTCGTGAAAACGCAAAGTCGGATTCTCTTTATTTGGAAGCGCGGAAAAATCCGGCCAGATAATATCATTTAATAAATGAGTTTTGATCGCCTCTCTCACCGGCGCATTGGCGTAGATCTCAAAAGGTCTTCCCTTCATCCCAAAACAGTTATCGGCCATAAAGGCCAGGTCCGAAATATGATCTAAATGTGAGTGAGAAATAAGAACGTAATCAATGTGCGACTGCTCTTCAATCTGAATACCTGAGGCCACAGAGCCCGCATCGATCAGAAGTCTTCCATCAATGAGGTATGAAGTTGCTTTAAAGCCAGGTGAAACTCCACCGTGGCCACCAATAATCCTAACGAGCATATGCTTCTCTTGAAAATGATTAATTTCTCTTACTAGTTTAAACAATTTTCGAGGAGTTTGGTATTGAAGTTCACAAGCGGAAAATAATTTCTTTTTTATCCTACCGGCTTAGTTGGTCATAAATGGATTTGGTGTCCTGATTAAGAATCTTGGAAAAAATCTTCGCAAGCTTTTTCGGACTGCCGCCATTTTCCAGATAATCCCTTGCCAGCTCCATCACCTCTTCCTGATTGAGCGATGTAAGAGAGGCCTTTTCATTATGAAAAAGCAGTACGAACTCACCCTTATCAACAACAATGGATCGGATATTATCTAGGTCACTTTTGGTCACACGATAAACCGACTCATAAGTTTTAGTTAATTCTCGCGCAATCACCAGTGTTTTATCCTGATGAATCTCAAAAAAAGACTCAATCGTTTCAAACACACGATGAGGAGACTCAAAAAAGATATGGGTCCCGGCCACGGCCGAAAGTGATTTAAATAAATCCTTCCTTTCGCCTTTTGTCCTTCCGATAAATCCCCAAAAATGAAATGGATTAGGAGGCAAGGCCGAAAGTTCAAGCGCCGTCGTCACTGCCGTGACTCCCGGTAACGTCTTAATAGAGATTCCTTCCTCAATCAGCTTTCTTAAAAGCGGATAGGCCGGATCAGAAACCATCGGGCTTCCCGCATCCGAGACCAGATAAACTGCTTCACCATTTTTGATTTTTGAGATGATCACATCAATTTTTCCCACGCTCTGGTCGTGAAACGAGTCGATGAATTTATCCTGGTATGAAATCCCCAACGCCCCTAGAAGCTCCTTAAAAACCCTGGTGTCTTCAGCATAAAACGTCTTCCCGCTCTCCAGGGCACCAAGGGCCCTTTTTGTAATATCAGCAAGATTGCCAATGGGAAGTGTGACAAGTGTTAAATCTGACAAAGTTTATCCTGTATTTGACCGCATCCTTGTGGGCAAAATTTTATGCCGAAAGATCGATTTTCGTTTTAGTGCTAGAATAATTTTAGCACAGTTAACCTTTAAAAAGGAATGAACAAAATGGCCATGAAAGCTCAAATCCATACTGACTCTCAGGGAAATATCATCGTACATATGTCAGGTGGTTTAGACTATGAAAACTCAATTCCACTTCGCCAGGAACTTCAGGAACTCACAATAAAAAACCCGGCCTGCACCATCACTCTCGATATGCACGCACTGGACTTTGTAGGCTCTTCTGGAATTGGAATTTTTGTCGAGACTCTTCACATTCTTAACAAGAACAAAGCTCAAATCAAGCTCTCAAACGTAAAGACGGAATTCTTAAAAGTGTTCAAACTTTATAACTTTGATGCTTTCAAACTTATGGAGCAAGAGTTTGATACAGATGAAACTGAAAACCTAAACCAGAAATACGGTAATAGAAAGCAAACTTTTCAGGTTTAAAAACTATAGTTCAAGAAATTCATATAAATTAAAGGATCCGATTTCGGGTCCTTTTTTTGGTCAAACTGCGCTAGCTGATACTCATTGATATCAATGGCACGTCGTAGAGACTGCTCTTCTTCGTAAGGACTTGAGCTATCCGGGTAATAATCTTCTTTTTGCTCTTCCCCGAATCCTCTTTTTTTCATCTCGTAGTTGAAAATAATATAACCGCCAAATAAAAGACCCGCATATAAACCAATCGAAGCCCCTTTAGCAATCGAGCGCCCGCCTGCCCCGAAGGCCAGTGTCGCCGTACCAAGAAGTGCCCCTCCAACAACCCCATACCCGGCCATTGTCGCCACCATCTTTAATTTTGGATCCATCGCCGCGTGCGAGACTTTCGAAAATAGAAGTGTGAAACAGACTATTGTTGATACGATTATTTTTTTCATACTAAAAGGTTAATAGAGGATCGTCTTTTTGGCAAAACTTAACTTCAAGTTTTGACTCAATCTCCAAAACCCTACTTAAATAGTCTTGTGTTTTTCTCAAGCGAAAAAGCTGTTTTGACCCAGGATAGAGAGAAGACTTTGTCTCGATGATTTTAAGAACCCATGCTTTTTTCTGATTTTTTTCAAGAAGAGCAGTATCGATCTGACCGAGATTTTGCGAGCGAAGAACGAGGGAGGAAACCAGTACCGGAACACCTCTTCGATGAAAGCTTAGTGAGACACTAGACTCCGCGATATCCCCTTTCTGCATAAACTTCTTTAACTCCCTTAAACGTCAACCGGTGCAGTTCAGTGACTCCCAATTCATCAATGGCCTTCAGGTGCGCCTTCGTCGGATAGCCAGCATTGTTTTCCCACCCATAACCTGGGTACTTTGCACTAAAGTCCTTCATCAATTGATCGCGATACTCTTTAGCTGCAATCGATGAAAGCCCGATTAAAAGTGACTTTGCATCCCCTTCAACAACCGCATGCTGCTCATGAAAGTGAGCATCATGCTTAAGCTTCTTATTGCCATCAACCAGGATAATTCCCGGCAAATGCACTGGCGCGCTCTCAAGCAACGCCTGCTTCATGGCCTCCAGTGATGCTTGAAGAATATTGATTTCATCAATCACAGGTGCGTGAAGTTCTTTGATTAAAATTTTTATGATGATATTTTCTGAGTACTGATAGGTATAAACTTGATTGACGTTTAATGTACTCAGGCCTTCAAGAAACGAAGGCGATAGTTTGTTTAAAATCCCCAGGCGATCTTCTGAGGTAAGTTTCTTCGAATCGTTGATGCCGAACTTCTTCCACTTTCTTAGAAGTGACCTTATTTCTTTTTCATCAAATTTCACAATTTCTAGCGAAGTGCTCGCCGCCACAACCGGCCCGGCGAGAGGCCCTCTGCCCACTTCATCACAACCGGCGATAAAAAAACTGCCCGAGTGCTCAGAGGATTTTTTGCTAATAAATTTCAAATCAAACATGCTGAAAGATTAACAAAAAAAAGCCCCTCTTTCGAGGGGCTTTTCTTATAAAATAATTTATTAAAAAAACTATTCTGCGTCTTTGCGATCGTAATCGATAGCGATACGAGCTGACTTACCAGATCTCTCACGTAGGTAGTAAAGTTTCGCTTTACGAGCTTTACCTTTTTGGATGATTTCTACTTTTTCTACGTTTGGTGAGTGGAAAGGGAAAACTCTTTCTACACCAGTACCGTTAGAAACTTTTCTAACTCTGAAGTGACCGTTGATGTCACCTTTTTGTTTGAAACCAATACAAACACCTTCGAAAATCTGAATACGAGACTTAGTCCCTTCAGTGATTTTTGTGTGTACTGCGATTGTATCTCCCGATTGGAAATTTGGAAGATCTTTAACTTTAGGATTTAGGTGATCCTTGTTAACAATGTCGATTAAGTTCATATGAACTCCTGCTATTCTTCGCGACTCCCAGAGGACCAACACCGTGTTGTTCTTACCGAGCGCGGTTTAAAAATTACTCACCAAACAATCTATCCAAATAAATGGCGACTGCCGATCTTACTGACAAGTGGTTATACCCATCAGAGTTTTTCGAAATAATCGGCGAGAGCTTAAACTCCGCCTTTTCAAGCGCAATTGGATGCAGCCCCCATCCCGTTCCGAACAATAGAAAACAAGGCATATTAAGAACTTCCATCTTTTTTGTCAATTCTTTAACATCCCCGTCAAAAGTCTCAAAATTAGCTCCCGTCACAGCAATCAAAGGTCTTTTTCCTTCGATCTCAGTAATCTGAGTAATAGCTGTCTCGATAGAATCGACCACTCGCGCAATCGCCAGAGCGTCCTGCCTATCCGGATTAAACGCATTAGCGTGATCCTGCTCCCAGTGCCCTAGAATCTCCTGAACCAGCTCCGTTTGGGCCAGAAATGGCGTAATAATGAAGTATTTCTTCACCCCAAAGGTCCTGCACGATCTCGATATGTCGTGGATGTCCAGATTCGTTACAGAAGTTGTAACCAATTCTCCTAACTTATTTTTTATCGGGTGGTGAACCA
>JBEIPI010000157.1:0-5451 GCA_040377165.1 Bacteriovorax sp. | reverse complement strand
TTTTTCAAGTTTACCTACACCATCCACCAATAGTCTATAGTGAGGTTTGTCACTTTGAACCGCCAAGAGACTAAGTGCCTGAGATGAGAATTGCAGGTTGATTTCTTCAACCAGCTTCCCTGCGAGCTCCGATGAGATTTTTTCTCCCACCAGGTCAATCACATTTTTTCTGCCTAAAAAAGCAAAGCATGGTGTGTTCTTAAAAAAATCATCAACTAAAAGAATATCATTCAGACGGTAACGGAAAAAACCTGAGCCAGTGGTTAACAATGGCGAGACCTTCATCCCTTTTTTTAGTTCCCAGGATGGAAGAACTTCTCCCGTGGCCAAATCCTCGAACTCATAAAAATGAGAATTGATGGCCAATGGAAACTTTCCCTGAAAAGGAATCGTCACCACTCCTTCTGTGGCCCACAGCCCTTTTGCCTCAAAACTCACTTCAGGAAATAAAAATCTTATCTTTTCTGCGTATCTTTTTGAGCTCGATGTGGCCCAGGAGCTGATCAATATTAAATCAGGAAAAAGAGTCTTCATTAAATCGCTGGAAGGTTTTTCTGCATGTTTTATTGCCTGAATTTTATTTTTATCGTGAACTCTTGTGAGAATGTAATCTTTATCTGTCACCAATAATTCCAGTATCTCCAGCAGAAATGTTGGGCTCCAGACTGAAATTAAAGTCACTTCTTTTTCTATGAGCGAGATCAGACTCTCTCTCATCGAATCTTTTAAGGTTTGAAGATGTGAGCTCTTTTCATCCAAGGCCATGGTATTTTTTAACAGGTATTTCTCAAAACCCACAAAAAAATCCAGGTCATTGCTAGTCTGTTTTGCCCGCAAGTCCTCTGGTAGCCAGGAAAGGGACCAATAGTGTGTTCCATCTTTTATCTGTGGGTGTCTTAAGTAAAGATCATGAATCCATGCCGAGGAAGCCTTCCACAACTCTGCTTTAAAGTTCTTGGTGTAAGGAATCCACTTCATCGCATGAGTAGAACCACTGGTTGGAACAAAATGCTCCTCGGGATGATCAAGTCTCTTCTTCTCGATGATTTCCTGCCAGTCTGAATATTCTGTCAGAGGAAAATGAGAGCAAAAGTCTGTGTAACGGGAAATCCCGGTCAATTGTTTTAAAATTTTAAGCTGATTTTTCTCAGGATTCTCCAATGCGGTTTGAAACTCTTCATAATACTTTTTGGAGTACCATTTTATAAGTTGATGACAAACCTGACGGATCATTTTTTCAGTCGCAGGATTTTTCGCAGGATTTTAAACGGGTGAACAATTCCCAAGAGAGGATCAACCTCTCCGATGCAGGCCAGCTCATCACCTTTTTTCCATCCCGGATTTTTAGAATTGAAAAACTTAATTTTTGGGTAGCGATCCATAAGATCCTGAGTGATTGGTGCTATCGACTCCCTCAAGTGCTCATGCTCATCGGCCTCAAACTCAATAACTCCAGAAGTCTTATTAAACTTCCCCGGATAGAACTTTTCTGAAAGAGCATGAATCAACTCACTATGCTCATCAGGAGTTTTCTGATCATAGCGCGGGTAATACTGAAGGAAGTTATTTGCCAGCAGCAAGTAAGTTTTATATCCCTTAGATATCAAAAACCACCATACCGGACGGAAGGGGTATTTGAGTTTCAAAATAATCATGTTCTTTAAAAACTCCATCGTAAGGGCCGAAGTCCCCCAGTAACTTGGAGCAATAATTGTGTCCCCGCTAAAGAGAACGCGGTAGTTCTTGTTGTGGTGAGGAAAATCAAAATCGTAAAATGTCGAGAACCCCTGAACTCTTCTCTCTGTATCCAGAAGGATGATTACTTTTGTCTTGGCGAAAAGATCGCTCTTAAAACGCAGGTACGAAACATTCTCATAGAATATTTCAAACAGCTTAAACATCTCATCAATTTGTGATTCTTTAAGCGATTGTACCTTAATCGTTTTTGCTATGAGCTTTTTTGTCATTCAACTATTGTAGGGAATCAATGGACGCTCGTAAACAAATAAACAGCGTTTTACAAAGAGAAATCTTTTTGATGTAATCTTCAAATGACAGCAATAACAGAAAAATTAAAGACAGTTTACTTTAAAATTGACGCTCGTTACACTGTAACGTTCATCCTCTTTATTTATAATGTTTTAGGCATCACCGTGCTGGGGTTTAACCGCAGCTGGAGTCAGATTCTTCTCACCATCTGCACCGGCATACTTTTACATATCTTTTACGATGTTATTTTCAATAAGAAATTCTACTTTCCTTTGAGCGCTCTTACGACCAGCCTGGGGCTATGTATTCTGGTGAACTACGGCCATAGTATGGTCTACCCGCTTGTGCCGATCTTCTTTGCGATTTCCTCTAAATTCTTTTTCAACTTTAAAGGGAGACACACTTTTAACCCTGCAATGATGGGAGTAGCTCTTTCGCTTTTTATCGCTAATGAGTTCATCTCCTCATCTCCGGCCTATCAGTGGAACGGTGTTGGATCAATGGCGGTTGTAATTGTTATGTCGGCACTACTTTTTTTCATGCCGAAAATCAACCGCACCTGGCTGGTTGGTTCGTTCCTTCTGGTATTTACGCTTCAGATTGTGTTGCGATCTATCCTGATTCGCCACTATCTTCCATTCAACACTCTTTTTTTCGGAACCATCACTTCACCTTCATTCTTTCTTTTCACTTTCTTTATGATCACAGACCCGATGACCAGTCCAAACGACAGGAATCAGCAGATCATTGTCGGTTCATCGCTGGCGATCCTCGATCTCATCTTTCACCTCTTTTCAAGTTATCATACCTTCTTCTATGCGGCCTTTACTTTAGGAAGCATCCGTCTTTCATGGTTTCACTTCAAAGAGGCCAGAGCCGTAGGGTTTGGGAAATATTTCCAGACGCGCTTTTTTGAAAGTGGTTATTTCAAGCGCTTTTTTGTCATCCTTGCGATTGGTTTCGGTGGCTATTACTCATACCAGTTCCTGATTAAGGACACTTTAAACAAGCCCGATATCGGCTTTGCCTTCGAACTACAGGCCCCGGAAAAAACCCAGATGACCTTCACTAAAGGTGAGGTTCTTGATCTGGTCGATCCACGTGTCCAACACATGGGGAAATGGATCCTGGCCATTACCGACGGCGTTGCCGTTGGGGATTTTGACAACGACGGCCTGGTCGATGTTTTCTACACTAATGGACACAAGAGTCCTGCCGACAGAAATGCGCTCTTTAAAAATCTCGGTGATTTTAAGTTTGAAAGATTCCCTTCTGACGAGCTGAGCTTTTTCGGATCGGATATAAAACGATTTGGAATCAATTCCAACGCCATGTTTGTCGACTATGACAACGACGGTGATTTGGACCTCTTTGTCACATACGCTTTCGGGAAAGAAGGAACATCGAGAATGTTTAAAAACCTGCTTAAAGAAAGTGGGACGGCCTCATTTAAAAACGTAACAGATGAAAGTGGACTGAATATTTATTCAAACTCGGCCACTGCAAACTTCTTCGACATGAACGGTGACGGAGTCCTTGACCTGATGATTGGTAATACCATCGCCACTCACTTGCCGGACTATCCGACACCGACAAGATTAGACTTCTTCGAGTTGCCTCCTGCCGAATACGAAGGCGATAAACGCCCTTTCAATTTCATGCATGAAAGCTGGCATAAAGCAGAAAACGGCGGAATCAACTACATCTTCTCACAAAACAGTGACCACACATTCACTTCCCTCGATGCAAAAGCGCTGGGAATGCCGGAGACAAAATGGTCAATGGCCATTGGAACCGGGGATTTCAACCAGGATGGTCTGGTCGATCTTTACATCGCCAACGACTTCGGGGCAGATGACTTTTTCTACAACAAAGACGGTAAATCATTTGAGAGTTATCGTGGACCGTATTTTGGAACAATTGGAAAAGATACATACAAAGGAATGAACGCCACCGTCGGCGACTTCGACAACAATGGTATGCTCGACATCCATGTTTCCAACGTTCACCACCAGCTTCAGGCCGAAGGAAATTTACTTTTTTACTTCTATCCTGGCAGTAACGCTTTTTATCCTGAGATCAAAGACCAGGCGACTTACGCTGGCGCTTTAAATGAGAATCGCTTTGGCTGGGGAGCAAACGCAGCAGACTTTAACAACGATGGATGGCTGGATATTCCTCAAGCAAATGGAATGGTTGACGATGCCTATGATAAGAAATTCGAAGACTGTCCTGACTACTGGTATATCAATGAAAAGATCGCCCGCTCATCGCCGGACATTCACAAATATATCAACAACTGGGGCGATATCCGCGGGACATGTATCCACGGCAAAGAAAAAAATCGTCTGTACATGAACCGCGGCATGGCAAAACGCCCGCAGTTTATTGACGTTGCAGAGTATGTGGGCATGACTCAAGTCGGGAACTGGCGTGGGATGGCCACTGCGGATTTCGACAACGACGGACACGTGGATATGATCTCCTCTTCGCTTTATCGCAATCCACTCGTCTTTAAAAACATTCCTACAAAGGAAAACAAAGGCCATTGGATCGGTTTAAAACTTGAATCGACTGATCCATCCTGTAACCGCATGGCGATTGGTACAAAAATATATCTGACAGTAAGTGAGGCGAAAGATTACAATAAACAAACTAAATATTTCCATGAGACGACACTGGTGAATGGATTCTCATCCCAACACGACCAGCGTGTTCATATGGGGATTGGAAAAAATGACAAGATCGAAGAGCTGAAAATAGTGTGGTGTGGAAAGAAAGATTTAACTGAGAGTTATAAAGATATCAAAATTGACCAATACAACGAGATAAAAAAAGGGCCGTAAAAACGGCCCTTTTTTTTGCTAAACTTGTTCGCGCGTAGCGATCACATCCAGGTGCTCAGAACTCATCCCGGCCATCCTGCACATATCATTAATACGCTTCATCTCAGACTTCATATTGCCGACTAAAACCTTCAGCGCATTGATCATCTCATCATCTTTAGAATGAGAAGTTTGAGCGATTTTAGAGGCCGAGAACTGGATATTCTCGAGGTTGTTTTTGATTGTCTCCATTCTGTATTTCGTATCATCAAGATTAATTCTCTCTCTTGATTCAACCATCATATCAACTTTTGTAACCGTGACATCAAGTTGAGTCACAACTTCACCGAAACTTTGAAGAACTTTCTCAAACCCTTTCATCTCAATCTTAATTTTTCCTAAGAACTGATCCACTCTCTGCGTGTCGTCCTCATGACTCTGAAAAATCAATAATTGATCCAGGGCCTGGACGATGCGCGACTTAAACTCCTCTACATTGTTTTTAAGATCTTTGAAATCACCTTTTAACACAGTGATTGTCTTTAAACTCTTGATGTAGTCATCCACATTTTTTTCTGCTTTTTCAGCGGCCGCAAGAATTTTACTTTGATCCTTGAATAATTCGCGTGATGAATTG
>JBEIPI010000018.1:0-35368 GCA_040377165.1 Bacteriovorax sp. | reverse complement strand
GCCCGGCACCAGGTGAAAGTCGACCCGTCGATGGCAGCTACGCAAGCCAGCGACATAACGGAAAGTGAACATTGAAATCCGCCAGTTCCGCTACCCCAAACAGCACCCATTGAGTAAGATCCGATTGTTGTCCCACCAACAGAGAGGTTTCCTGTCGTATTGTTAGCGAGAGTCACTCTGTGAGAGTTGTAATCGCTGACAAAAATCCCGTTTAGAGTTGATCCGGACATCAGAAGCTCAATGCCCATCCAGCCGCCATTATATCTTGCTGCTGAGTATGTACCAGCTGTAAATGTAGCGCAGCCACCACCGATTGCAGTTACGGTAGATCCAGCAGTTAAGTTGATAGCGCCAAAAAAGTAATTTGTTTTTGTTACGCCCGTCATATTGATCGCACGAACACGGCAATCACCACTGGTTGTAACATAAAGAATATCATTAAGAGTGTCATACTTTAAATGGTTCGGACTGCTCAATTGGGCCGTACCGGCCAGTCCGTTAGTTCCATCTGCAAATCCGTTGGAAGTCGCACCACCCGAAGCTCTTCCAGCAACAATTGTTGAAGTCCAAGATGTGAAAGCAGAGTTGGAAGTGTCAATCGCTTTAACTGTACCGGCCGCTTGGCAGGCGACATAAAGTTTTTGCTGAGTGCTGTGGTAATAAAGCCCTCTAGGTGTTCCACAATAAGAAGAGAGTGCAGCACCTGAGTTGGCATTTCCTGCAGTGTTGTTACCACCACCACCGGCAACGATATTGATGATTCCATCTTGATCCAGCATTAATACCTGGTTTGTTCCTTCATTGGAAATAAAGAGTCTTCTGTTGATGCTATCCCACGCAACACCTCGAGGAGTAGAAAGAGGGAAGTCGTTGTATGAAATTCCACTGATTCCAGTCCCAGACATTCCTATTCCCGCAACTATTTGTAGTTTTCCGGCCCCGACGCTTTGTCCGAGTAATGAGATGGGCGATGCACTTTTATTATAAAACCAGACAGTGTGAGTATTTGGATCAGAGAAGAAATAGCTGGTTGAATCGTATGGGGTCAGGAACATTGGCTGAATTCTTGTTGCCTCTGGATTTGAGATAGGATCAATTCCACTTCCCATTCCCGGGCGGCCAACAATTGTACACGCTCGTCCTGCTCCCATATTGTTACAAATATCCGAGAAGTAATTGATATTCACATTCCATACATATGAGGTTGGCTCGAGACCATCATTGACAATTAATTCAATTGTGCTGTCTCCGACAATGGCAGCACTTGGAGAAAGGGTCAGTACAGAGGAACCGGCCGCAGGAGTGATGATCGCATAGGGATTTCCTGAACCAACAACGGCATTATTGAGTTTCCACTGAACACTCATGGTGTCGTTGTTTGCATCTGAGTAGGTAGCGCTGAAATTTGTAACCGTATTAATATTTATACGGATCGTGTTAGAGCTTGGCAGCTTGTTAGCAATAACAGGTGGGGCATTTTTTACCAGATTAAATGTATGAGAGAGTTCAGAATCGGAGTCTGAAACTTTCACGACAAGTGTATGTGGACCAGTGGCAAGTGAAGCTGCAGAGATTGTGGTGAAGGCACCTGTTGCAGAAGCGATGACGTTTCCGTCAAGTTTCCATTCATAGGCAAGAGGTGCTTTTCCGGCCGCAGAAACAGTAAATGTCTGGGCCCCGGAGCTTAGAATGTTAACAGGATCAGTATTTGGAGAGTAAGCATTGATTGAAACAATTGTCGGGTTAACAATAGAAACGGTCCATGTTTTAGAAGTCGTTTCATAACCATCATAAACATCTACACGGATCGTTTTTATACCGACTTCGGCACAAGTCGGACTGTAAGTCGCACGTACTTCAGATGAGGTAGAGCTATTGACCAGATTGGCAGGAGCACTTGCTCCGTCCAGATACCAGCTAATGGACATGATGTCGTTGTCAGCATCGGCGAGGGCTGACCTGAAAAGTTGTGAGGAACTTCCACAGCTCAAAATAACACCGGTCAAGGCCGGAGAAAAAGTCAAAGGTGCAGGAGGTAGTGCAGGTGGAGAGTTTTTTCTCACTGTGAACACGTGATGATCTGAGGATGTTCCATTTGAGGCGATAACATCCAGTTCATAGAGACCTGCTGAAATTGAAGAGCCAAGCAAATTATAGAATGGGCTGGTTCCCGACTGCAGAGTTGACGTTGCCAGAGTGCTAAGATTTTTCAGGATGAAGCTGTAGGTAACGTTCTGGTCAGAGTTTGCCAGAGCAACTGCGAACGTTTTGGTTTCTGTGTTAGTTAAAATAACCGGGTTTGCTGTTGGTAAAAAGCTGGTGATATAAAGTGAAACAGGAGAGATTACGCTTACTGACCAGGTCGTGGTTGTTGACTCGTATCCATCACTCACAGTCGCTTTAATGATTCTAGTCCCAGCAATCGCACAATTAGGAGTAAATGTTGCTTGAGCGCGATTGCCTGAGTTGGCAGGCGCGATATAGGCCGAGGGAGCATCATCTACAGTCCATGTATAAGTCAGGTTGTCACCATTAGGGTCAACAAAGTCAGCATGAAAGGTCTGAGGAGTTGTGCCGCAATTTAAGGTTGTTCCTGAGAATGAGGGAGAGAAAGTTGTAAAAGATGGAGGAGAGTTTTTTCGAATGTTAAAAGTTTTTGTATCACTAGACGATGCATTTGATGCTGTTACTTTTAGAGTGTGGTTACCAGGAGTCAGCGTTGACCCAAGAATATTCAAATAAGTTCTATGGTCATTTTGTAGGGAAATTGTGTTATCAAGAATAAAGTTATAATTGGCCGTAGGGTCAGGTGTCGTTAAAGTAACTGCAAATGTTGTCGAAGTGCCATTAGTGAATACGACAGGGTTGCCTGTTGGGATGGCATCTGCAATCTGAATAGTGATAGGCGAGGAGACGAATATAGTCCACGTTTGTGAAGTTATTTCTTGACCATCATTTAAATCCATACGGATGAAGTTAACACCTGGGTGACTACAATCAGGATGGTAATTCATGGTGGCCATATTGTTGGATGGATCGTTTGTTACCGCGGCCTGTGTATTTCCTAAAACAATCTGAGTTTCATTCAGATACCATTTTATATTGATATTATCGCTTGGATTTGGATCAGAGTATAAGGCCGATAAAGTGAGCGTGTCGATACCGCAGGCAAGAGTGGCCCCGGTCAGGTTCGGCGTAAAAGTATTGACTTGAGTAGGTGAGTTGATAGTCAAATTGTAAACGTGAGAATCACTTGAAGTAGAGTTGTACGCCTTTACCGTCAGCGTGTGAGTTCCTCCAGTTATAATAGATGAATCCAGGCTATAAAAAGGGTTTGTTCCGTCCTGCAGGATTGTGTTTGAGTCAAGAGCGTATTGGTATTTAACGCTGGAATCGGTAGCGTCAAGAGTGACTCCAAAGGTGGTTGTTCCTGAACTTGGCAGGCTGATGAGGTTGCCTGCAGGAGTTGCAGTGTTGATCTGAACTTGAATTGGCTCTTTCGTTGGCACTGAAATATCGGCCGGGTCTAAATCCGAGAATTTTCCTTCACCGCCGCCTCCTTTACATGAGGCAACAACCGCAGCGATGAAAAGCGCCTTGATTAATTTCATGATTAAAAGTCTTCCATGATTCTTCATAAGTACCACACATCATCCATTAAAAATTAAACAACACTCCAACCAGAGCGTTTATTTCGCTTGCTGTTGCACCAGATGGCCCGGAATAAGAATTCATTCTTATTTCAGACTTAATGGTATAATTATCATTAATATGCTTTTCGACTCCGGCCGAAATACCGAATCCCGCAAATGAACTCTTCGCCGACTGAAACTGTCTTTGATTAAATGAAAGGCCCACATAGGGTTTATAGAAATCTTTTACTTCAATCGTCTTATTAGGCAAATCGATTTTCTCGTTTCCAGAGAATGACCACGGGAAGTAATTGACACCGAGTTTTGGTCCATAAGCATAATCTCCACCAACAATATTTGTCATTGTGAAACTGTAGCCCAGTACAAATTCAAAATGATTTTTAAAAGGTGCAAGATACGAAACTTCATAGACACCAAGACCTGAAAGAGAAGTGGATTTACCAGAGACTTCTGCTTTAAAAGTATAAAAGCCCAACATTGCGTCGATCTTCGCCGCCTGGGCCGCAGGCGTCAGGCATGCCACTATCACTAGAACATTAAGCAGCTTGTGTTTCGTGTTCATTCGCCGT
Source organism: Bacteriovorax sp. (assembly GCA_040377165.1). GTDB lineage: Bacteria > Bdellovibrionota > Bacteriovoracia > Bacteriovoracales > Bacteriovoracaceae > Bacteriovorax. The sequence goes on along the minus strand of JBEIPI010000018.1, from coordinate 31,146 downwards.
TCCTTCCATTGATTGTTTCATGACAAGTTTCTGTGCAGTCATTGTTTGAAAGTTCTTCGCAATTTCTTCACGAAGAATGTTTTGTTCTTTTGTTAAACTTGTACCCTCATCCATCTGTTTTAAGTAATTGGAGAAGATATATCTCTTTTTGTCATCAAGTTCAGCAGTAACTCTTTTCATGTAATCTCTTGGAGCATTCAAAACAGCGACCGCCCAGTCCTGAATGTCGTATTGAGAGAAAATTTGCTTAAAGTCCTCATCAGTGGCCTTAAAAACAGCATAAAATGGAGGACGAATTTTAAAAATATTAGACCCATCTGGAAGAGATTCGTATACCTCTTCTTCGTCTTTTAAAGTTGCGCTACGAAGATAGTCAACCAATTCAAGATCCTTTTTATAATCATCAATAGACTTGAAGTCGAAGTAAGGCTTCACTTGAAGTGCGCGGGTCAGGTAGCTCTCAATTTTTTGCTCATCTTCAATAACTCCATAGCTTTTAGACTCAAGGACTCTCGCCCAGGCACCTGGGAAAGTTTTTTTCGCACATGGAACTGAGAAAGACTTAGGCATATGGGATAGAATCATGAAAGCTTCTTCCTGTGGGATCTGTTTCAGGAAAAGGGAAGCTTCCTCGTTTAATCGCCAGACTTGAACGAGGAGCTCTTCCCATTTTTCCGAACCGCTGATCGTGCGGTTGCGAAGCATTTTTTCAACTGCCATAAAACAATCAATATCAACAGACGCGGCTTCAATATATCCTCTGAACCATTTGTCAGATCGTCCACGAAAGAAAACTTTCTGTTGTTGTTTTCTTGGCAGCTCAAAAATGAATGCTCCCAGAGAACTTAATGATTTGTGTGAAAGCTCTTCCAATACCAACATGTCGGACAGAAGTGGAAAAGCTCCAGAATTGATAACTCCATGAAGTTTTTCTTTCAGCATGTCCGCCGCACGAATACTATCTTTAAAATTGATATCTCCGTTAACTTTGCTATTAAATGAGCCGTTCTTCAGGTCTATACTTTTGTTTCCTCCAGATCTTGAAGGAGTACTAACCTGAGTTGATGGACCAACTGATGAACTGGTGGCCTGCGAAGTACCTGCTGTCATTTTAGGAGCAGAGATTTTGATTGCTCCGAAAAGTCCTGCGAACCCGATGATTGCCAGAGCTCCGATGAAATAGTAAAGAGTGTAATTTTTCTCAACAGGAGTCGTTACATAAGCTTTTCTTTCAAAAGTAATGGCATCTCTGACCGGCACAAGTTTTAACTGTTCATACAGTTTTTCTTTTAAGTCCGCGATCTGAGCATCAGAGAGGTGATTGGGGACTTCAACTCGGATTGTGGCGCGCTTTATTCTGGAGAGTAAAAGCACCATCGGAGTGTCAATTGCATCCCATTCATCACTAACTTCATCATCGCTGGCAAAATATGGCAACTGCTCATTTTTTGTATCAGAGCTTCTTCTTAAAGGGTCAATGTCTACGTTGACATAGACAGGCCCGCTCGGGATGCGCTGCTGAAGAAAAGCAGTAGCCTCTTTACTTAAGAGCATCTCCACTTCTATGACTTTTGGATGCTTGTTGAAAGCTTCCTGGGCCAGGGCGATGGTCATGTTAAAGGCTAAAAGAAAACAAATAATGATTTTTTTCATAATACGCTCTGCTCGTTATCGTGTTTAATAATCAATACAATTGTTCTTGAAATATTCTTTATTTCACTCTCATTAAGTTCCGCTAGTTTTTTTGGATCGATAAGAGTACCTAGCTTATTCATTTCTCCGTATCCGGCTATTTCCATTCGGTTAAGGGGGATACCTGCTTTTTGCATAATTCTTAGTGCAGCCAGCGCTCTTAGCGCGGAGAGCTCCATGTTGTCCTTGTAACGGTGTTTGTTCGTAACAGCTCTGGTATCAGTGAAGGCCTTGATCCCAATCTTATAAAGACCCGCATAAGGCAGGAATTTATCAGCAAATGCTTTTAGGGTTGCAGTTCCATTTTTGTTTGGCTCAGTTTGAGCAGTCTCGAAGAAAGACATGCTGTCAAAAGTTACAAGAAGACGGTCATCAATTTTAGTTATCTTCGCATTTTTTAATGCTTCAAACTTTGGCGCTTCACCGGTTTTTTTTGCTTTCGTATCAAGCGCAAGAGTCGGAGAGTATTTTTTCTTTGCATCCAAATCCAGCATTTTGAAATGAGAGATAAGGTGGTTGTCCACTTTTTCCATCTCTCCTTTTTTGGGATCAATAGAGAAGTAAATAACGAAGAAGGATAGGAGCAGAGTGATCATGTCTCCGTAGCTGATGGCCCATAATTCATCGTTGTGCTCTTCGTGGGACTCTGAATGTAGTTTTTCACTTAGTTTCATATTTTCCTACGCTGCCATACTTTCTTCTGACTCTTCATCCATTGATAGAGTAGACATGAAATTGATTTTCCCTCTAACATCGCCAAGGTATGAGTTCAGTGTTTCCTGACATTCAAGTAGGTTATATCCCTCTTTTAACATCAGGATTGTTTTAATCGCCGCTTCAACTAACTCCTCATCCGATTTCATTTTTTCGTTCATTGTTTCAGACATTGGGTTCAAGACCAGGTTGGCGATCAAAATCCCATACAGTGTCGCAACCAGTGCCACTGCCATAAGAAGACCGGTGTCTTTTGGATTTAGTCCACCAGAGATGCCTTTCATTAAATGGATAAGCCCGAGAACCGTTCCTCCTAATCCAAAGGCAGGAGGGTACTTTGCCGCTCTTTTAATCCATGATGAAATTAATCCGATTGATTTTTTGTGGTTTAAGTAGCGGTCGCTAAGAATGTCTTCGATCTTTTCTTTAGTAAAACCAAGCTCAATCATCTCCAGGCCGTCCATGATGACTTTATCTTCAATACGCTCAGGGTTAGCATTCTCAAGCTTTTTATCGGTAATAACTTGAAAGCATCGTTTGATGAATTTCAATTTATCTGTTTTTCCCGAGAACAAATAGAATCCTAAATTCTTAAAAAGAAAACGCGGCTGAAGTTTTGGCCTGGTCATGAGCATAACTGAGATCGTTCCGCCAGTTACAACAGCGAAGGCAACGAAGTCCCAGAAGTCACGCGGCCCCTGATCCAGATGAATTGAAGCTGCAACAAGCGCTCCAACTGCAATAATAAATCCGAAGATAAAATTCATTGTGCAACTCCCTCGCTGCTGTCATTTTTAGTGATCAGTTCAAGTTTTTCTACGATATTTCTTCTTTCCGCGTTTTGCGGATTAAGACTTAAAGCTTTTTTGTAAAATTTAAGGGCCCTTGAAAATTTTTTTTGTAGGTAGTTCAGATTGCCGAGATAATCGTATCCCACACTTATTGTTGGATACTGTTCAACAAAGTTTGACATCACAGCTTCAGCTTCTACATATTGTTTTGCCTGAATCATTCCACTTGCTCTTGCCAGAGCACTTGCGATTTTTTCCTGCACAGCTGTTTGGTCGTTGGATGCAGCGATAACTTCTTCCTGCACGAGTTGCACATTTACAGATGTTTCTCCACCCATAGGAGATTTCATTAAGACAATTTCCTGCACTTTGAAATTTTCTTTTTTAATTTGAATTTGAGAATGGCGTCCACCGCGATAAATATCAGATTCATTACTCACTAATGGTGTTTTACCAATTGGTGTGACGATTCCGTTTGTATCGACAATGCTGACAACTGCATCAGGAGGAGTGGATTGAAAGCGTACGACAGAGGGACCAGCGCAGCTAGCGAGAATAGAAAAAGACAATAGTAGACTAAATTTATTAAGCATAACGACCTCATCCTTGAAAGTTGCTTACCTGTTATCCAGCACTTTTATCGGAAAGTTTAAGGTTATCTATAGGGTGATCTAAGTCATGCTTTAGAATGCTATATTCTTGATGGATTTATTTGCTAAAAAAGAGTCGGGCGAAATGAAGTATCTCCGTGAAAAATTTCATGAATCACCTAGATCTAAGTAATGCAAATGATTTTTAATACGGTGTACGTAAATCGGCACTTACTGCCCATGAACAAATGTCTATGCATGGAAAAATCATTTAGTAAAATCAAAATTTTTTAACATGAAATGAAGTTTTATCTGCGAGGACAGCGACCTTCGTCTTTGCATGTAAGCAGTTTTGACCTTAGCTCCATCAACTCTTTGAAGTCGAGGCTCAGCTCAAAATCAAATCCCTGATTGACTCCTCCTGCCTGAGATATAGAAAAGTATTTTTGAATGTTTTTAAACAAGTCTTTCGAGTAGCGTTTTCCATCTTTGTCTTCAATAACAATATTATTGTTTAAATGAGTGAGGAATCTCATGCGTTGCTCTTTTGCCTTTTTAAGTGCGCCTTTAAAACTTCTCCAGCACTTCACTTCGGCCACCGCTTCAACTTTTCCGGTATTCTTATCGAACACCACCACATCAAGCTCGCCAATGGTGGTTTTTTTCTCGTCGTAACGGATGCTGTTGATGATGTCGTAGTTGGCCGATGGATAGATAGATTCAACCTCTCTTACGGCCACTCTTTCGCAGACTGTACCGGCAGGATCAAAGTCCACTTTCTCATAAGAGAGCAGTTCAAAATATTCATCCAGTCGAGGATTAGACGTCGTGGTCTTTGCCTGAGCGATATTTAAGAGAGAAAAAACGGATAAAAGAGTGATTTTAATTAGGATTTTCATAGGTTAGCCTTCTAGCGAATTTACACACTGCTTGGCAATTAAATTCTTTTCAATTAATAAAAACCTAATATGAAGCAGCTCTCTTTATTGGCCTTTTATTTAGTTGCTACCAGCGCTCTGGGCGATATGAACACACCGATGGATGTGAGGAATGTCCATGGAAAATTCTCGCGCACTCAGGTCGAAGCCATTAGTGAATTCAGGCATCAGGTGACTGGCCAGATTTACGATGAAAAAGTGAAGGGGATCTGCACGGGCACTTTGATTGGGCCCCGCCATGTTTTAACTGCTGCTCATTGTGTTTATAACTTCAAAACTAAAGAGTGGAGTGAGACCTTCACTTTTACTCCCGGTAAGCTTTTCAAGTCAGACCTCGCTCATGGAAGTTTTGGGTATAAGAGATTTTTTCTGCAGAAAGAGTATGTGGAGACGATGAAGGCCGAATATGATTTTGCTTTAGTAGAGCTTGATGCGAATGCGGGCGATAGAATCGGATGGGCAGGTTTCAGGTCTCTGACAAAATTAGAATCCAATGAAGGAAGAATAGTGCCGCTGACATTTTCTGGTTATCCGGGTGATAAAGAGTTCGGCACTTTGTGGTCTGTGAGTTGTCCCGGGTTTGTTAAAGGTGAGTTGTTGACCTATTTCTGTGATTCGTACGGTGGAATGTCTGGAAGCGCTTTGTTTAAACAAAATGACCCTCAGAATTTTGTGATTGGTGTTCATACATGGGGCGGACCAGAAGTTAATGGCGGCGTTTTTATTACTTCAAAAAATTACACGCTCATCAACGACTGGAAAAATTCACAAAAGTATTCGACTAACACCATCGTCCATCAAAAAAATTAATATCAGTTTTGCCAAATCAAAATTCTCTTTTAGAATAGGTGTATGAAAATCATCAACCCGGTGCTGTTTCTTACATTGACCCTGACATTAATTTCCTGCGCTCAGACTTCAGACTGGAGGACGGCGACTAAAGAAAGCGCCAACATTGCTCCTCATCCTGGAGTCGAGAAGCAAGCCGTAGTGCAAATCTATGCTGCGAAAACAGTCAGCTGGAGAGGTTATTTTAGTGTGCACACTTGGGTGGCGACGAAAGAAAAAGATGCAAGTGAGTATGTCACTTATCATGTGATTGGCTGGCGGACACAGCGAGGATTGCCTGCGGTCCGTGTGGAGAAAGATATTCCTGACCGTCACTGGTTTGGGGCCAGGCCGATTTTAGTGGCAAGTTACATCGGTGAGAAAGCAGAGAAGATGATCCCGGAAGTAGAAAAAGCGGTGAAGTCTTATCCGTATCCTGAGCAGTACAGAGCATGGCCCGGGCCTAATAGTAATACTTTTGTTGCCCACATTATCCGCTCAACACCTGGAATGGAAATTGAGCTTCCTTCAAACGCTATTGGGAAAGACTGGATTTATAAAGGCCAGCCGGTAGGATGGTCGGAGAGCAAAACAGGTGTGCAGGTCTCTTTACTTGGGGCCCTTGGTTTTACTCTGGGGCTTGCGGAAGGTGTGGAAGTCAACGTGTTGGGTCTTTCGTTTGGTTTGGATTTTTATCGTCCGGCCCTGAAACTTCCACTGGTGGGAAGATTGGGAATGGAAGATGATGTAATATTTGATTAATAAGGAGAATAGAGTGAAGAAGATTTTAGGATTATTAATGATCGTAATGCTGGCAGTTTCTTGTTCGGCAATTGAAAACGCAACAGAAAAATATAAAACACCTGAAGCGCCAAATGCAGGATTGGCCGAAGGTGAAAAATCAAATTACCTAAAAGGTGATGACTCTGTAACTGAGAAAAAAGTTGAAGAGAAAAAGCCTGCTAAGAAAAAAGCAGCAAAGAAAAAAACTAAATAATTAAAAGGCCCCAGAAGGGGCCTTTTTTATTTGAGATTTTTGTTGGCGAAATCCCAATTGACCAGTGCCCAGAAGGCATTGATGAATTTTGGGCGCTCATTTCTATAGTCGATATAATAAGCGTGTTCCCAGATATCTACGGTCAAAAGCGGATTGAGGTTAGCAGTGATGGGAGTCTGGGCGTTGCTGGTATTTACAATCTGAAGTTTTCCATTCTTATCCTGCGCCAGCCAGGTCCATCCTGATCCAAAGTTTGAGATGGCCAATTTTGTGAAGGCTTCCTTGAAAGTATCAAACGAGCCCCATTCATTAGCAATTAGCTCCTGGATTTTTCCAGTGGGATTTCCTCCGCCTTTTGGAGAGAGGGAGTGCCAGAAGAAAGTATGGTTCCAGATTTGAGCAGCATTGTTAAAGACCGCTCCATCGGAACTCAGGATAATTTCCTCTAACGACATTTTTTCATACTTGGTGTCTTTCACCAGGTTGTTTAAGTTGTTCACATAGGCGTTGTGGTGTTTGCCATAGTGGAAGTTTAAAGTTTCCTCTGACATATGTGGAATAAGTGCATTTTTAGCGTATGGTAGTTCAGGCAATGTAAAGTTCATAAAGTACTCCTTGTTCATGAGTCCACTATAGACCTTTTCGGAGATAATACATTGGTTTGTTAAGTTATTAGATCTTTGCTAAAATAATGTCAGGATGGATATTATATGGACAAAGAATTTGAGTTACTTTCCCGTAACCTGGCCCACAACCTGCTGGAACTCCGCCAAAGGCGCAGTCTGACTCAGGAGGCACTGGCAAAGATGGTAGGTTTACCGAGGTCAACCATCGCGAATCTCGAGTCGGGTGAGGGAAACCCCTCATTGACGAACCTAGCGCGGCTTTCAGCGGCCCTGCATATCCCGATCGAAAAGCTGCTCACTCCTCAGGATGTTGTTTGCAAACTTATCCCCGCTGATGAGGTGACTGTGCAAACCAGGAGTCAGGGTTCTGTGCTTATTTACAAACTTCTTCCGGACGCACTTCCCAATATGGACATTGACCGGTTGGAAATTGAGGCAGGGGCACAGATGAAGGGGACACCTCATCCATCAGGAACGAAAGAGTATTTTCATTGCATCCAAGGTGAGATGACAGTAACTGTTTTAGGAATTTCTTATCAGGTGAAAAAAGGCGATGTACTGGCCTTTCCGGGGGAGGTTAACCATATTTATTCCAATAAAGGCAAGAGCACAGCAATAGGAGTCAGCGTAGTTGTACTGACTCCTATTGGAGCTTAATTACTTGATGAAATTGTCCACAGAGAATTTTCCAGCTCCACGACTTAAAAAGATAAGGTAGATTGAAAGATAAATTACAGAAAGCTCTTTAACATCCCACGGGTCAGCGATGTGTCTTCCAAACGCGGCAACAAACATCGTGAAGGCAAGAAAGAAAGCGCTTGGACGAGTTAGAAATCCGATGGCCAGAAAAATTCCGCCAAGAAGTTCAGCAAGACCAGCGGCCCATGCAAAAAGGACCGGCATAGGGAATCCTAAAGCGCCAACGCCTCCAATCATCTGCTCTCCGGGAGGAATCTTTCCCATCCCATGAAGTCCGGCCATTAAAAGACCTGCAGCTACTCTTAGGATTGTAAGTGTGACTTCGTTAAGCATAGAACTTTCAGGTGTGGTTTTGAATAACAACTTTTTTAACATGAGATCTCCTCTTCTTTCGTGAATTGTTTTAAAATAGGCTAACAAGAATTAGGAAAGTATCAAATGAAAAAAACAATATTGATTCACAATCCACGTTGCTCAAAATCCAGAGGAGCAAAAGAAATTTTAAATGAACTTGGTATTGATTTCGATACTATTGATTATTTGAAAGATGGGTTAAAAGAAAAACTTCTTCTCAATCTGCCGTTGCTTCTGAAGCTTTCTTACAGTGAAATGATCCGTGATAAAGAAGATGTATATAAAGAGCTTGGCCTGGCCGATAAAAAACTCTCAGACAAAGAGTGGGTTGAGCTTCTTATGAAACATCCCATTTTACTGGAGCGCCCGATCCTGATTCACGATGGGAAAGCAGTCATCGCCAGGCCCCCTGAGCTTGTAAATTCCATTCTCTAAGTTGGGGCCACTCTAGCACCAGTGCCAATACAACATACTGAGATTCATTTTGATTAAATAAATTTCTATCACTTGACGCATGACTCATCAAGAAAAAAGATGGCATAGCGATTGCCTCAAGTACTCCCGGATAATCGATTTTCTTGTCAGAGGGGGACAAAATGATATCAGTACTACGCACTTGGCTTGCCATGGCCATGATTCTTATGGCGAACGTCGCACACGCAGAAACCAGCAAAACCATCGCATTTGAAAATCAGGCAGAAGAAGTTTTTGATTTAGAAAACTGGCTGAAAGAAACTCGTTACACAACAGAAGTCGTCGATTCAACTTGCTACCGCAAGGAGCCTTATGTTGAAAACGTTTGTAGAAGTGTTACCAGGTACCGTAAGGAGTGTTATACAGTTCCGGGCAGAGAGTACTGCAGAACTGTTAATGAGCAGGTTTGTAGAACAGAAAATCGTTATGAAAATGAGTGTCACTCGGTTCCAGGTGAACAGCAGTGCCGTGTAGTTGTTCGTTACAGACAAGAGTGTTCAACTTCAGGAGGCGGACGTCAGTGCCGTACAATTCCTGGAGATGTTCAGTGTCGTATCGTTAACGGGGAAAACCGTTGCGAAAAAATTCCACCAAGAGAAGTTTGTGAAGACAGACCAGGGCAGCAGCAATGTCGTCAGGTTCCTTATGAAGAAAGAGAGTGTTCAAATGGACCTTCTCGCCAGGAATGCCGTCAAGTAAACCGTCCTCACCAGGTTTGTGAAAGCCGTCCACGTCAGCAATGTGACTGGGAGCCGGCACACCAGGAGTGCGACCAGGTTCCTTACCAGGCAACTGAATGTAAAGATGAAACTCTATACAGACAAGTTCCATACGCATGTAAAGAAACAGTACAAGTTCCACACTCTGTAACTTTAAAAACTCACCAGGCAAACGTTAAGGTTCTTTTTGACCTGAAAGCGGCAGAAGGTGCGGGAGAGTTCAACGTAGCTCTAACTGAAAAAGGTGACCTTGTGTTAACAGGAACGGAGCAGGCCGAAAAAACAACTCTTGCTCTTTCTAAGAAAGATGTGAAGACAACTTCAGCAGGAGACGTAAACACAATCGCTGGTATCTTTAAAGTTGCTCTTTTCAACAAAGTTGATTTCTTCCAGGCAAAAAGCATCTCGAATGTTCAGTTGCAGAAGAAGTCTCTATCGTTTGTAGTTAATGGTAAATTCGATATGAAGAGAACCGCTCTTGCTATCAAGATCTCTAAGAAAGATGATGTGAAGTTCGAAAAAACTCTAAAGGCCACTCAGTACACAGCTAAGTTTGATGGAACAGTGACTAAGGTAGATGTCGATCTTGCAGCTCTTGGAGCTCCAAAGTTAGGTGGAATCTTCAACAAGAAACACACTGTGGCCCTTAAGTTAAAACTTGATATGAGCGACATGGGTGAGCTTGTATTCCCTAAAGCTCAGGAACTTTCATTGGAAACAGCAACCGAAGTGGAAGTTGAGTAATACTTCTCCAAAGAAGTGATAACGAAAAGGGCCGGTTTTCCGGCCCTTTTTTATTTGTTCTCTTCCTCTTTGATTTCTTCTTTGAACACATCGGCCGGGTTGCGCGGTATTTGGGAAGCGCAGAAAGGGTCAAGACCCTTATTCGGTAGATTAACGAATTTATTCTTGGCAAAATCGAATTCAAATTGACTGTTCCATGTATGACAGACGATCGGTTCCATATTGAGCTGGTCATCTGTTTCAATCATCAGTGGGATATCTTTCATTTCATAAAGGCACATTTTGAATTCAAGCGAGACGTTTTGAAAAACTTTATCCTCTTCGCTTTGCAGGTAGGCCATCGAAGGAGAGTCTGTGACAAAGACCGATGGAGAAAGATTCTTCCTCTTTGTCTCAGGCAGCCTCAGGACTTCATAAAGGTCTTTTGTTAGTTTTTTATCAATCACACCTAACTTTGGAGTCCAACGGTAAAGCGAGAGTCTTCCGCCTGGAAGATTGGCGTCTTCTTCATTTGGCCCATAATAAAGCGGATCCTTTGATGTAGCATCGTAAGACCAGCCAGGAAAAACGTAGGTGCGCTTTTTTCCTAAGTGCATAATACTCTCGCCAATACGTTTACTGATAGTGCCATCACTGTTTTGTTTTGATTGGTAGGTGCAGCCCCTGATCTGCTGAACAAATCCGTACTTGGTGAGATCCGCCCATGACTTGGCCTCAAACCCAAAATAGGCAAGAGTCCCATAATAAGGATATAAATCTTCAGGTTCTGAAATAGAGTAGTCTTTGGTTTCAAAGCGTACTTTCTTAATCCCGCAGTCTTTCTTTTCACATACATCAGTGTAAACTTTTACATTCTGGGCGATCGTTTTTGTCACATGGCTTGCACCAAAAGAAGCGCTGGCAAATAGGAATGATAAAGGCAAAAGGCTTAGGCATTTACTCATTGTTCACTCCATTGTCTTAATTGCGACACTGCTTAAGATTGATCATTTCATTGATGGCACTTTTTTGATCAGTGTAACAGCGGTTATCAGCTTTTTTACCTTTGTTACCTTGGTCAATAAACCATGGAGCGGCAGGTTTACATGGGCCTTTTTTAATCTTAGTACTGTTTTTAACCACGCATTTCATTTTTGTTTCGTCATTTTTACCAAGCTCGTTCTGAGTTAGGTTGCAGTAGGAAAGTTTTCTTTGTGCATCTTCCGCATCCGCAAACGAATAATAACAGGATTGAACTGCCAGCTCTTTTGGGTTGCTTAATTTTACAATATGAAAAGGAGCACCAGTTTCAGCGCAGCTGTGTTTCACTGGAGTCGCATCTTCATTTAAAGGAATAATACAGTTTCCATGCTGCCTTTTTTGCATTCTTTCTTCATTGATTTTTGCTCTGAATGCCTGCAGCTCAGAAGCATTGTAATTGCAGTACTCATTTGTTTTCATGATAAAAACGACGGCTTCTTTGTCTTCAAAACTTGCCGCTGAAGCAAATTCATCGGCCCCTGCAATTGCATGGATTGCATACGAGCGGATTTTTTGCACAACTGGTTTACCCGCTTCGTTGAGACGGGTTTTTTCTTCAATCTTTTCAACCAGGGTGCAGTTCTTGTAGGACTTAGTATGCTCAAGTTCAACTTGTTGTTGCTTATGAAGTTCAATAATCTTGTTCTTTCTCATTCTTCCAGGATACATACTGGCAATTTCGATCTTGTCCAAAAGAGACAGAGAGTTCGCATTGACGATTTCGGTCTTCGCCGTAATCAGGTCTTTATGAAGTGAGTAATGCATAATGGAGAACGGATCATATTTTGACAAATAAACATCACCGGTCGAAGGAAATGTTTTAATAACATTCAGGTTACAGCTTTCACTGTCCATGTTGAGATATTTTTGGCATGTTTCGGTGGCCGTTTGCGGGTCAATGGTAAAATTTCGTTCAGGGTGCTGGTGTTCGTGTTGAAGTCCCAGGGCATGACCAAATTCATGAAGAATGACATACCTGATAATCGTAGGGTGCACTGTCATTGCAGATAAACTCATCGAAGGGTTTCCTTCTTTTATAATCAGTTGCGAATCTGTTCCTATTGCCGATGTGTTGCCCTGACCTTTAAAGGTGATGAGGATATCTGGAGTAGCATTGCCTGGAATATCGTTAGCTGTCGGATAAAAAGCGAAATCGATATTTGCGTATTTTGTCCATTCGACACTATAGCGAGCGACTTCTGATTTTTGTTCAGGAGTGCCATCTGCAAAAGTAATAATGAGTTTTTTATTTGGCTCCCATTTTTTATAAGTTGAACCAATCAATGCGGCCCCAACGAGCTTTACTTGAGAGTCATCCGCATTCTCTGGTTTTCCACAAGAATATAGAAGCCCGAGTACTAAAATTGAAGCTATGATGTTTTTCATAATAAGTGATAATAGCAATAATCAGACCAGTTAAAGTCATTGAATTTCTTAGGAGAAAATTTGCATTTTCTAGACAGTGTCTAAAGTTTATACAATTTACTTAAGAGTTTTCCAGTTGCGGATGAGGTTTCTAAGGGCCGCTGGTTTATTGGTGGGGTCTGGAAGATTGTTGTGAGTTTTTGAATTGATACCGTGGCAGCTGGCACAGGTTCTGATTTCCCCTGGAGCAAAACTCACCCAGACGCGCTCTCTCACGACTGGTTTTCCAGTGGGGTCAACTAATTGCCATGAAAGCGCTCTGCCGGCCGGAACGAAGGCTGCCATAGAGCCGTCACTGCCTAATTCGACATTGCCATTTCCAGAGTAAAATTTTTCGATATCTGTGTGATGAGAGTTGTTTCTCACTGGACGTGAGAAGACTCTTCTGCCATTTTGTCGCTCATAACTGCGGGTCAGTTCACCTTGAAAAATCTGAAGTTTTGCGATGTCGTAGATTTTTCCTCCGCTAGGGATGTTCTCCACGCCGCCAGGGACCCTCAGGTTAAAAGGCTGACTGACATCAGATCTATCTCTCATTGTGACATTTCTTGAAACGATAAGAGCGAGTTTGTTTTCAATCATCCATTTTTGAAGTTCGCTCTCGTCAACACCTTCTTCAACGAGCACGGATTTTTCAATCGGGTCTGTTTTCATCAGCGGAGTTGCCGGTCTTGCTCTTTCCCTCAGTTCCACCGCGTCTGTTTCATTAAGCTCTCCTAAATACTCTTTGGGAGTTTCTGAATCAGTCCACCAGCGAATGTGTTTTACAATTCCAGTGGTAAGAGGCGCTCCCGCAATCATGTCAGTGTCTATAGGATTAGGGATAAGTTTTTTTAAACGAAAAATAAAACGAGGTCTGGTTGTATTAGGGTCATTAGAATCGTCATTATTCAGGCGGTACTCATCAGTGTGGCTCACCAGAATGCTTCGGTCTGCAAGGCGAAGCGGATTTCTGTAGTGACCAGTCATCGATGGAAGTCTTTCAGTCGTTCTTTCTGGAAAATAATCCAGAGTTGGATTTGTATAATCTGTCATGATCATCTCTTCAGGATTTTTTCCTGGGGGAAGACTGAATTCCACAATTCTTCCGGCCGCTTCTCTGCCGAATTCCAGTGCGTATGTCCCAAGGTAAGTTCCAGGACGATCAGGGTCTTCTTTTAACTGAAAGATTCCGGCATTGCCATTAATGGTATCGCGCATTTTTTTATTCACGCCACCAGCGGGAAGAAACTCGCTAAGGTTTGGGTCATCATTGAAAACAGGCGGCATGTAAGAGCCTCCGAATTCATGTCTTCCGGCATGGTTGATGGTTTCTTCCTGGGATCCGTCTTCGTTGACTTGCCAGATGAAAAACTGATTGAAGTTGTTGATGGACTCGTTAGGATTTTTTGTCGGGTCTTTTAGTGATCTCGCTTCAGGGAAGAGTTCATAGAGAACCCCGCGCTTGTCGGCAATAAGCTTTCCATTTTCATCAAATTGCGGATAAATTTTTCTGATAGCATCTGATTCCTCACTTGAGAAATCGTAGGCGCGGTAAGTGCCTTTGTCGTATCTGTCAGCATCGGCCTGCTGGTCTCTTTTTAAGTGATCCCATTTGGTAAAAATAACCCTGCCGAAACTATCCAGATGAAGGTCGTAAGCTCCACTTGGAGAGTGCTGGATCATGGAAAGTGATTTTTTGTTAATATCAATTTTCCAGATCCCGGTATTGGAAGGAGTTGATTCATACTCATCCAATTGCGGGTAAGTGTGTTTCATGTCGTATAGTGGGGCATCGGAGATAAAGATGATGTCATCACTGGCCCCGTAGATAGGAGAGATGTTGTTATACTCCGTTGATTGGTAGGGGACCTTTTTTATGACGACTTGTTCATTTTCTTCCAGCCCGCTGGCCTCATAAATCTGCCAGCGTCTTTCGGCCGCGCGGTCAAAGCGCTCTTTAGGCCCACCAGTCAGCATTGAAAAAAGAATCTTTTTTCCACTCCAGTGCACACTCGGTTGTCTGACAGCGATAGGTTTTCTTCCTTCCTGCAATTCTCCGCTTTTTACCCCAAAGCCTGCTTCTTCTGTGAGATTTCTCAAAGTCCCGCTGGGGTATTTGATGTAGAGGTCTCCGCCAGGAATTGAATCAAGGATTGAGGTCCCGTGGTTTCCAAATGCGTTTAAATGACTCTTCATGCTTATTACAGGAACATTCGTCACGAAGATGATTGGGTAATTGACATCGAGGCGATGATAATCCTTAGCAACTCCGCCATTAGAAGACGAGTTGTTAGAATCATTACACCCGGTTAGAATGAGAAGAAGTGTGCAGAAAAGATATGGAAACTTTAGAGAGTTCATGTCAGTTCTTTTTATAGCGAAAACGAAATCTCCTGAAAAGACTTAATGCGCACAAAAACCAACTAATTTAATGAGTTACGCTAGCTATGAAACTTTTAATTCACACTCAACCCGGGGCCTCTAAAAATGAAGTGGTTGGTTTTTACGGAGAACCTCCTAGGATCAAGATAAAGGTGAAGGCCAGACCCATCGAAGGAGAGGCCAATGCCGAGGTGATTACATTTTTGGCAAAACTTTTAGGAATTGCAAAAAGCGGGATTCAAATAGAGAGAGGGCACACTTCCAGAAAAAAAGACCTGATTATTGAGCTCTCGGAAGAGGAGGTGATGGCCTGTCTTAAAAAAGAGTTCAAGACTTGATTCGTTTCAACTTCTAAGTATTGTGCCGGGACACTTTACAACGGAACGAAGAGGTAAAATTTACAATCTTTCACACAAAAATTCTCAAAGTGTTGATTCATCCATCGTTAAATCAACAAAGGACGAAAACATGAATCGCATAATTAGATCGTTTATCTTCACAGTTACGCTTTTAGCATCATCTCTCTCATTTGCCGACACCGGTCTGGTGTCTTGTAAAACAAAGGTGACTTTTAATGATGGTACTCAGGAAAATTTCCGTACATATGTAAACGTGAAGAAAAAGAGCAATTGGGATGGAAGTGGATTTCATTTTGCAGGAAACCGCATGAATAAATTTCCTTCAGACTCAAGCAGTGCTTTGTTCGCTATGGCACATGTTCAAAACGACAAGCTTAGAATTGTTTATATGGGAATGAATCAATTAAGAGACACTAGTTGGGCCGGCGGTAGTGAATATGTGTTCAATTTCAAGCTGAACTCTAATGGTAAGACGATTGAGCTTTTAGATTCATCTGCGACTTCTGATCATATCTCAGTAAAAATTGAATCGTGTGTTGCTACTATCAGCAATTCATAGTTGGACTAAAGTGAAGCTTTAATCTGTGAAAGATAGTTTTATATAGGGGCCAGAGTGGCCCCTTTTTTCTTCCTGGACGAACTGTCCCGAGTTCTTTAGTTAATCAAGTCACAACAAAAGTCTAGTCCCGTTCTATTTTGTGGTCCGTTCGGCTTAGGCTCTTTTTTTCCTAACCGAAGAGCCGGTTAAATTTCATTTATAAAAGGGAATAGAATGAATAAAATTTTAAAGCAGAGTTTTGTTGTCGCTTATTTATTAACTTTTAGTAGCGCTCTTTATGCCTTTGATGAAGCCTGCTATCTCGCTCGTTATCCAGATGTCGTTTCTGGTTGGGTGAATAAAGGGCAGAAAGCGATTGATCACTGGAATAGGTACGGACAGTATGAAGGTAGAAAACCAGACTGCGACCCAGCTCCAGCATTCAATGAAGCTTGTTATCTTGCCCGTTATCCTGATGTTGTTACAGGTTGGGTGAATAAAGGACAAAAGGCGATTGATCACTGGAACAGATACGGAAAAAATGAAGGAAGAAATCCTGCATGTGATCCTGGAACACCAGTTCCAGCACCAGTTCCAGCACCAGGTCCTCCTTCAAGCACTGTATTCAATGAAGCTTGTTATCTTACACGTTACCCAGATATCGTAAGCGGATGGGTTAACAAAGGTCAGAAGGCAATTGATCATTGGAATAAATATGGAAAGAATGAAGGAAGAATTCCAGGATGCGATGGTGTTGTTACAGCGCCGCCGACGCCGCCTACAACTCCAGCTCCAACACCAATGCCTCCAAGCGACGTTTTTAATGAAGCCTGCTATCTTGAGCGCTACCCTGATGTCGTAACAGGTTGGGTGGCCTTTGGACAAAAAGCAGTTGATCATTACGACAGGTATGGAAAAGGCGAAGGGAGAATTGCTGGCTGCGACCAGAACTCAACTGTTCCGTCCGAACCACTTCCATCAACTTTGACAATTAAAGGACCTGGAAATCTTCCGATCGCAATCACTGTCGACAACGACAGATTTGCTGGTGCAGTCTCTAGTTTGACCTGGAATGGAAAAGAATTTATCAATATTCACGACCATGGACGCCAACTTCAATCGGCGATTCAAATTGATGGCTATGGTGAGTGTAACAATCCAACAGAGGCCGGAAGTATGTTGGATGACCAACAAAGCACTACTACATCAAGAATTATCTCTGCAGTGAAAAACTCAGAGTCAAAAATGACAACAAAATCCCAGATGGCGTTTTGGGCCTGGGATAGACTCACGGGAGCATGCCTAAAAGGAAGGGATGCGCGAGTGACATCGCCTCTTTCAAATCACACGATCGAGAAGACAATCAATATTGGTGAATTCAATGACCCGAGTATTATTGGTTATTCTGTAAAGTTTAAGCACGGTGAAGGAACAGTTAGAGATTTGGTGATCTATGAATTTTTAACCGGGTATTTAAATAGTGAATTTACAAAATTCTATTACCTGGACAAAACAAACCAGGCGCTAAAAGAGTATGGGCCAGGGGATCTTTACCCTCTGGTTGGTCAGGGATTTCCTAACGGGTCTTTTATTGGAAAACCGGCAAACAAAAAAGAATATGAACCAGTCATCATGTCAGATGCTTCTCAAAACTATGCGATGGGTGTTTATGTCTCTCAAGAGAGCATTGTGAACTGTGGAAGTTTCTTTCATGGCTATCAGCTTTACCACTTTAATCTTGGTGGATCCGGGCAATATGGAAATTCTACAAACAAGTGGTCGCTTGCCGTCAATGATTACTTTCAATCAGCGTGTGTGGTTAACGGTGAGAGAAGTTTTAAGGTCTATATTGTGGTGGATAACTTGAAGAATGTTGCGAGTAAGCTGCTTAATATTGCTAATACGATTCCATAAATTTAAGCAAAAAAAAACCTCGTGGGTTAGACGAGGTTTTTTGCTCAAAAAGTGGTGCCCAGGGACGGAATCGAACCGCCGACACAGGGATTTTCAGTCCCTTGCTCTACCGACTGAGCTACCTGGGCGCGACCATTTTTTGGAATCTAAAAAATAATGTATTGGACAGGTTCCGTCAAACATTTTTCTTAAAAAGGCTTCAAAAATAGGGGATTAAACCCTCTATAAAGTTTTCAGATTCCAACAAAAAATTCCCTAGTGTGTTAAAAAGGCTTCCACATAACTAAATAAAATTGGAGTCCTACCATGAAAATGAAATCTTTAATGGCACTTGCTTTAACTATGACAGCATTCTCAGCTTTCGCTGCGATTGAAATTCCAAAGGATGTTTTAGACCGTCATACGACAGCTTGCCCAGAGTTTGCTGAGAATGAATATTTGCAAAGAGAAGCTTACACACTTCCAGGATCTGAATACTCTAAAGCGTCGAGAACTCTTTATGTTCTAGGATGCGAAATGTACGCGTACAACTCACTGGAGAAAGCTTACATCGTCTCTCCATATGAAACAGTTAATGTTTCAGTTGCGGACGTTTCATTTGATGGCTCAATCACAGCAACTTCTGATTTGATGGGTGCTGGTTTTGACCCTGAAACATTGACTCTTGGAACATTCCAGAAAGGCCGTGGGATCGGCGACTGTGGAAGTGCTTCAACATACAAGTACGACGCAAGATTGGAAAAATTCGTGCTGATTGAAGCGAGAGTTAAAGAAGAGTGTAATGGTGACGTAGAATCAGACTGGCCGCTTGTTTATAAGAAGTAATCTGGAAAGGGAGACTTCGGTCTCCCTTTTTGTTATACTGCCTTCATGAAAATCATCAAAACTTATCTTCCATATCAAGACCAGAAAACCAACGTAATGTACTTCATGCCAGACCTCGATGTGGAGTTGAAGTCCACCTTCGCTGTCTTCACACATGGGTATACTTCAGATAAAAGTTCCATCCTGAACTGGCCGATTCGCCTGGCCGAAGTCGGAGTGCCTTGCGCTTTATTTGATATCCCCGGACATTACCTGGGGAACTATTCTGAAGTTCACGACTTCGAATACTTCAAAGGCAATGCTCATAAGCTATTCCTGGAAGCCTTTAATGGCCTTGTGAGTGCTTTTATGGAAGAGTTCCCGCTCAATGATCACTTTACTAATCCAGAGACAATGAAGCTGGTTTTAGGCGGGCATTCGCTGGGCTCACTTCTCGCCTTAAAAGCGATGGATCTCCCGGAGTTCGCCCGCATCCAGAAAATGGCGATTGGGGTGGGACTAGGGATGGCGCCAAAAGATGTCGTTCACCTTTTTGATACCCCTTTTTATAAGTCGACTTTAAAAGTCAGGGAACAACTTGTCTCAGAGGCCTTGAGGCCGGACAATGTTTTCCCGTGGATCAAGGAAGAAAAACACAGTCTTCAGATCTCCAATCAGGACATCCATTTGATTACAGGTGAGGACGACCTGGTCGTCGGCAATGACGGGATGGAGCGCTTTAAAGAGAGCCTTGAACAAAAATCCAATAGAGTTACAATGGAGAGACCTTCGAAACTTCCGCATCACGAACCGCAGGCGGCGGCTTCTTATGTGAAGAAGTATCTGAAAAAAATTAACTGGATTTAATTCATGAATAAAATCTTACTGCTACTCTTTGTTCTTGTGATGGTTGCTTGTCAAAAGAAGAATGAAGGGCCTGCAGTCACAGAAGTGGACGAGGTAGTAAGACCCCTGGCCTGTGTGAGTTCTGACTTAGAGTCACAGATGACCACACTTCTGAATAAAGCTTCAACCGACACAGATTTCTCTCTCGCTGTTGAGCGCGCTGATGGGAGAGTATTTAATTACAACCGCGGCAGCTCCACCATGGACACCGTGTATGAATCCGCTTCCACATCAAAACTTGTTTCCGCCATTATTATTTTAAGGCTCGTCGACCAAGGCGTTTTGAATCTCACCGATCAACCGCAAAAGCATATCAGCACCTGGCCGGTTGCCTCGACAGACTCTCTTTACAATATGAATCTCGCTCAGCTTTTGAGTTTCACTTCGGGGCTTGAAACAGAGCCACTTTGTATGAATGCAGGCTTCTCTGATTTTGAAACCTGTGTACTCAATATTGGAAGCACCAACTCCGGCAACAATGCCGTTCCAGGTGGGAGCTTTTATTATTCAAGCAATCACCTGCAGGTGGCGGGGCTTATGGCCATCAAAGCAAAAGGTGCTTCATCCTGGCAGAATTTATTCACCAGTTTTAAAACAGAAACGGGACTTTTTCCAACGGCCGCTTACGACCTTCCTTCCAGCACCAACCCACGTCTGGCGGGAGGAATGCACTGGAAAGGGAAAGAGTACCTGGATTTTTTAAGGGCCTTAAGTAAAGGCACACTTCTTAGCTCATCATTGCAGTCACAATTGATCGCTGATCAAACAGCATCTTCTGTTATGGCGTATTCTCCGGCGAAAGCTGCTTTGGGAGAAGAGTGGCACTATGGATTTGGGTTATGGCATGAATGTCAAAGTGCTAATTATAACTGCACTCCTGGATCCCGTGTCTCGAGTCCAGGTGCTTATGGTGCTTATCCATTCTGGGACCGTCAGAGAAATTACATCGGTGTTCTTGCCCGCCAGGGTGCCTTGGGGACTTTCAGCAATGGTGCGGCCTTAGAGAGATCTATCAGGGATGTGCTTAACGAATGGGCCATTTGTAAAAATTGACAAAAAAAAGGCAGGTCCGAGACCTGCCTTTTTGTGAGATTATTTTTTTAACCAAACAGATTCATCACAGTACTCAAGATCGCCATCAAAGATATTTGCGATATAGTCGTATGAAACTTTTCCTTTAACAACTTTGCGTGCGTAGATGGCGTAGTACCCGTTTCCACCGCCAACTCCAACATTGTAACGGTAAAGATCCAGGTTTTTAAATTTGAAGCTTTGGATTCTTTCAAGAGAGATATCATCTGTTCCGGCCATATACTCATAGGCTTCTTCAAGAGTAGAGCTTCCATTTAGCGCCATTACCAGCTCAGGCTCAATTTTTTTGAAAGCTTTTTTCACTTCTTTTAACCCTTCCGCCTCATCAAAGGCCGGCTCAAAAGACTCTACTAAAGTTTTTGTGACTTTGAACATTTTGTCTTCGTAACCTTGGTGAACCGAACATCCTCCGATGTATTCAACAGACCCGTCTTCAAGGTCGCGGTAAGCGTCTTTGAAACTCTCAGTTCTAGACATATCCTTAGCAAAAGATGCAACCGAAACAAGTAGCGATAAAGCGATTAATGCGGATTTCATATAATTCTCCTTTTAGGTTTAAAGAACGCCGTTTTTTACATCAAGTTTTTTTAGTCAAAAGATGTTTTGTAATTTTTATCGGGTCTCATTCTGAAACTTAACAATTTCCTGATGAGAAACTAAAAAAAAACAACAAGTGGCTTATAGCCCTAAAAGGACGGAAGAATCAAAGAGATTAATAGGATGAATCCGATCTAAGAATTAGATAGATTTTTTAATGACCGTCAAACGAGCATAAAGTGAAGACTTTATGGCCCAGGTTCTGGATTTTACGGGCCCCGCCTAGTTCAGGTAGGTCGACTACAAAAGCGGTCTCATAGATCTTTCCACCGACTTTCTCGATCAGAGTGATGGCACCGATGGCCGTCCCACCAGTGGCGATCAAGTCATCAATTAAAAGAACGCTGGCCCCATTATGAAGAGCATCGTCGTGGATTTCGATTGTGTCTGAACCGTATTCAAGATCGTAGCTTTGAGTGATCGTTTTTCCTGGAAGTTTTCCTTTTTTTCTAACCGGAATGAATCCCTTTCCAAGAGCGAACGCTAGAGCAGAGCCAAGAATAAATCCTCTGGCCTCAATTCCTGCAATGTAGTCAATTGGCGCGTTTTTGTATTTTTCGACGAGCATATTGATTGTCGTCTGGAATCCCTTCGGGTCTTTTAAGAGAGTGGTGATATCGCGAAACATAATTCCTTCTTTAGGGTAATTAGGAATTGTTCTGATTAATTTTGCGATATCACCCACTGTGAACTCTCTTGATAAGGTTTAAATTATTTCTTTGCTGCTAAAGTTACAGTCAATTGAACCTCATCATAAATCATTTTGTCACCTAGATTCGGGATAAATTTTCCTGAACCGTATTTAACGTCGTAAGTGGTTCTATCGAACTTTACAACACCAGTAGCTGCGGTCTTAGTCACGTCAGCGTCAAAAGTAATTGGAGCAGACGTTCCTTTAATTGTCAGGTCACCAGCAAGTTTCCAAGTGTTGCCTTTAACTTTAGTTGCTGACTTGATAACAAGCTTAGCTGTTTTGTTTTTAGCAGTAGCAAAGAAGTCGTCGCTGTTTAAGTGGTCAACAAGTTTTTTGTTGTATTCTTTATCGGCGATGTCAGTGTTATTGATTGTCGTCATATCGACAGTGAATTCCCCATTTTTAAGTGCGGCGCCGCTGAAATTAAGGTGTCCACTTTGAAGTTTGATTTCTCCAGTGTGCTCACCTGTTACTTTTTTTCCAAGCCATACGATTTTAGAAGTGGCCGGGTCAATTTCAACTTTTTCGATTTTTTCGGCTTTTGCGAAAGCTGAGACAGAAGATAGTAGAGCTGTAGCGATTAGTAATTGTTTTAACATAGTTCCTCCTAAGAACGTGGACAAAGAAATATTCTTGTCAAAAATCCTAACTTAGGTTTGTATAAAAACAAATTATAATTTATCTATAGGTTCGATAACTTTTAGTAATTGAGTTAGACAAAAGCACGGAGATTTCAGCAGTGACACTAGAGCAACTTTTGACGATTGAAGCCATTGTAAAAGAGGGCAGCTTTAAGGCCGCTGCTGACTCGCTCCATAAAAGCCAGCCATCGATTAGTATGGCGATTAAAAAGCTGGAAGAAGAGTACCAAATAGTGCTTTTCTCACGTGACGAATACCGACCGAGTCTTACGGCCGATGGAAAATTGTTCTACCAAAAAGCGCGCTTATTGCTTCGTGAGTTCCGCGAGCTGCAGGCCTTGGCAATGCAGATGAGTAAGGGCGTGGAGCCGGAGATACGTGTAAGTATCGACGCCGTAAGCCCAGTGTCACTGGTGCTTAAATTTCTTAAGAACTTTTTTACCAAACACCCATCAACTAAACTCGTATTGAAATTTGAAGTTCTTTCAGGCACGGCGGAGAGGCTTATAGACGGTGATGTTGATATTGCGATCACGCCCAAACCTCAGGTGGAGCATACCTTTGATATGAGGCTTATGACGAAGACAAAAATGATTTCAGTGATCAGCACGCAATTGGTGAAGGGGGAAAAGAAAATCTCCGACAATTTTCTTCGTCATCATAATCAGATCATTCTTGCCGACAGTGCACGCAGGATCACTAAAATCAACTCAGGTCTTTTAGAGGGATCAAAGAATTTAACAGTGAGTGATATTGGCTTTAAAAAAGAGCTCATCGTTCAGGGTCTTGGTTGGGGTGGTCTGCCTTACGATTTAATCAAGACAGAGCTTAGTTCAAAGAAGCTTACGGCGATAAAAACACCACTGATTAAAGACCGCGATATTGAAATTTATATGGTGAGGGATGCCAGCAAACCCATGGGACCAGTGCTTAAAGAATTATGGGGGAGTATCGAAGAAGATGTGATTGGGTAAGGGGAAAAAATCGACGCTTCAAAATCCATTTCTAGTCGCCGACCGTAACGTGTATCCGTTTGTCTCTATGGATAAATACTATGGTGCGTTTACATTTTTAGATAGCTGTTTTTTCTTACAATTCATCACAATTTTCTGACATTCAAAGGACCATTTCTCGGGCCTTTTGCAAGTGTGCGTAACTGTTCATGACGTGGCAAAGGGGCAAAAAATTAGTCCGAAGTCCGCTCTAATAAAAGTGAGATTTGTCGGGAATTATTTCTTCTCAATAATAGTCTGATAAACAAATTCACCACGAAGAGCACGAGTTATAAACTCAGAATATTTATTGGTGAGCGCTGGATTTTCACTTTTGGTTTTTTCAATGAAAGCGCGGATTGATGTAATCGATTTCTCCACATCTTTGAACATCATTTTTTTCACTGCACTTCCAAAAATGGATTTCGGTTTTACGAATGAGCGGTAACGAAAAAGCGTCTTGCCGTTATACT
This sequence comes from Bacteriovorax sp., assembly GCA_040377165.1. Classification (GTDB taxonomy): domain Bacteria; phylum Bdellovibrionota; class Bacteriovoracia; order Bacteriovoracales; family Bacteriovoracaceae; genus Bacteriovorax. The sequence continues at coordinate 7,161 of JBEIPI010000018.1, read as the reverse complement.
CGGTGAAATAAGCGCTTCCCTTAACTTCTTCTGCTGATGATGATTCGACCAGGTACCAGACAGTCTGGTAATCATCGCCGTGTTTGTAAATGCGTGCACCGTGAATGTAGCGGGCATTGGAAAGCGGGAAAGGCATGTGCAGCTCATATTCAGTGTGAACGTCTGTGGGGCTCACGTGTTTCACGGGGTGAGACTTGATTAAGTTTGGTATATAGTCCTTTTGATTATCGTAGCCGGCAAAAAGCCCGATGGCCTCAAGTGGAGTGGCATCGATCATGGCGTAGTAGGTGATTTCCGGCCATGGAGAGTCTTTGACATCTTCTGTTTTTACGACGAACTCACGGGTAGTTACACGGGCGAGCTCGGCAGGGGATAGCTCGCTTTTGATATCGAGCTTGGCCGGTTCAGCGAAGGCCGGGTAACTATTGGAGAACAGAGTAACCAGGGTGATTAAAAACAGACTTTTCATCAAATACCTTTCGTTGTCAGAACCAGCTTTTTATTATAATTAAGCCCTATGAAAAAACATACCGGCGAATCAATCAGGATTTTTAAAAACCCGATTCTTGAATCCTTCACTCACGTGCATCCGATCGTGCCTTTATTATTATGGGTACCGGTTATTCTCTTTTTACTCTATCGTGGGGCAACTGTAAAAGGTGTAAATGCAACTGAGTTTGTGGGTCTCTTTTTCTTTGGCATGATTCTGTGGACATTCACTGAATACATTCTTCACCGCTTTGTTTTTCATTGGGATGCTAAAAGCCGTGCTGGAAAATATTTTGTTTTCCTTTTTCATGGTCTTCATCACGATGACCCTCAGGATCCGACCCGCCTGGTGATGCCGCCGGTTCCGGCGGTTTTGATCGTGTTTATTCTCTGGAGTTTATTCTCTTTAATTTTCCCGGCCCAGTACCTGGAAGTGATCATGGCCTATTTTTTAGTAGGTTATTTGTGTTACGACTATATTCACTATGCTACTCACCATTTTCCGATGACGAGCAAAGTTGGGAAGTATTTAAGAAAGTATCACTTACAGCACCACTACTCAGGCGAGCGCAGTAAGTACGGGGTGAGCTCTCCGCTTTGGGATTATATTTTCAGAACGACCACAGGACCGAAGGACCATCACTAATCATGAAACGCGCGCTTATTGCTTTTTTCTTTGCCGGTTTTTTTGCGTCTCAATCTCTTTCTGGTGCGGAATTGACGGCGGGTGCTTATGGCGAAGGACTTAAGTCTTCTTTTACTTACTTTTATCAAGGCGCCTACCTGCAGTTTGCCACAAAAAATAATCTCTATGTGGCGGCAGCAGCAGCTCCCGCACTTTGGTACTCATTTGAAGAGGACAAGCGTCTTACTTTCCATGCAATGACAAAAAAGATTCCTAAGTACATGCAGATCTCCAGCGACCTGGCGCCAGTGTTTAGTTTTCCCATTATCCCCGTGGCCTTTTTTACTTATGGACTGAAAAAAGATGACCAGGTGGCAGTTCAGTTTGCCAAAGAAACCTTTGCGACGATGTATCTTGCCTTGGTCGAATCAGCGGCCTTGAGCGTAATTGATATTCACGAACGCCCTAAAAAAGACAAGCTCTCACAATGGGAGACAAACTTCAGGGGAGATTCCTCTTTTCCTTCAGGGCATGTTGTTCCTTATGTTGCTTTAACCTTAAAAACGCTGCAGTTTTATGGGCCTTATTACGCCGCTATCCCCGGGGCGCTCTTTGTGGCCACTTCGCTTCAGAGGGTTCGAGATGGAAAGCACTATCTTTCCGACGTGGTAGGGGGCTTCTTTTTGACAGTTTTTGCCTCAGAAGGTGTTAGGGAAGCGGCAAAAAACGATAGTACTAGTACAGCTTACCGTTCTCTTTTCAGCAATAAGTACAAAGTTGGTTACATTGAGCATGAAGGTGTCATTGGACCTGCGGTCAGTTTTGACTGGTAGGAAGCATTAATCTTTTTGTTTTCTTGATTTTTGAATTTCTCCAATTAATGATAGTTTAACAAGATGTCCAAAACAAAAAATTTCTTCGAAAGACTAAGTATCACACAAGAGCTCACGATTAGTGTTATTGCCGTGATATTTTTGATGATTTCCTTGCTTGGATTTATCGTTGCCAAGGCCCTGATCAAAAATAATGAAGACAAGATTGCCTGGCAGAAAAAATCCAATCTGCAGATTGCCACCAGTCTTTTGGCGGATCCGATCTGGACGGTAGACACCAACAACATCAAAAATGCAGCTTCGACTTTCGTAAAGGAAGACAATCAGATTATTGCGGTAAGAGTTCTCGATGAGTATGGAGACGTCCTGGTTGAAAGCCGCGATCATTCAGTTGCGAAATCAGAATTTAAGGAGCTTTTAAAAACAAAAAACCGCTTTCTTGATGCTGGTGACATTAAACGAAATAATGAAAAAATCGGTAGTGTCGAATTTATCTACTCGACTCAAAAATTTAACGATGAACTTACTTGGTTGATCATCAAACTTGGTTTCTCCTTTTTCCTGGTAGGTCTTGGTTTTGGTTCGGTCATTCTTTGGCGCTTAAAAAAGACCATCACTGAACCGGTTAACAGAATCGTTGAGGGCTCCCGCAAAATCGCAGAAGGGAACTATCAGTTCCAGGTAGAAGAAGAATACGTGCTCGAGTTCCAGCAGATTGCCCAGGCACAGAATACGGCGATCAGGGCGATCAACGAAAGGGATTTGGAGTTAAAGCGCCAGATCCAGAAAGCCGAGCTTGCGACTAAGGCGAAGTCGAATTTCGTATCGACAATGAGTCACGAAATCAGAACACCATTAAATGCCATCATCGGTTTAACTGAATTAACTCTGGATTCTGACTTAACCAGCGACCAGAGGGATAACCTGGAGACGGCTAAACTTTCGGCCGACTCACTTCTTTCGATCATCAACGACATCCTGGATTTCTCAAAAATTGAAGCCGGAAAACTCGAGTTGGAGGCGATGAGCTTCAATATGGTCACGGTACTGGAAGAATGCGAGAAGATCCTTTCGTTATCCGCCAAGAAAAAATCCATTGGGCTTCGTTTGTATTTCGACCTGGATGAAAAATATCAGTTTATCGGCGACCCGTTTAGGATCAAGCAGATTCTCCTGAACCTGATCAACAACGCCATCAAATTCACAGCTGAAGGCGGTGAAGTTCATGTCAGGCTTGATATCATTGATAAAGTCAACAATACCGCTCATATCAGGTTTGAAGTGCAGGATACGGGGATCGGTATCGACCGCAGTAAAATGGAAAACTTGTTTGAAGCTTTTAGCCAGGAAGACCAGAGCACTACCAGAAAATTCGGCGGTACAGGTCTTGGGCTTTCGATTTCTAAAAAACTCATCGACCTGATGGGTGGAGTGATTGGAGTAGAGAGTGAAGTCAATGTCGGAAGTACATTCTGGTTTCAGATTCGCTTAAAAGAAGGAAAATAGGATGTATCGAGCTCTATTGATCATTCTTTTACTTGTGAGCACCAGTCTTTCAGCAGGGCCGATGAGAATTGTGACTGGAGAGTATGCCCCTTATTGCGGAGAAAAGCTGCACGGCCGGGGGATGAGCACTCAGTTGATCGAAGCGATTTATAAAGACATCAAAAAAGATATCAAAATAGAATTCATGCCGTGGAAGCGGGCGATGAATTACCTGATGGAGACCTCGGCGGCTGCCTCTTATTCTTGGACTATGAATGAAGAGAGGAAAAAGGATTTTCTTTATTCGGCACCTTTGCATGAATTCCGCGTGCTTTATTTTGTCAAAAAAAATTCGGGGATAAACAGCTTAAAAGATTTCAAAGGCAAAAAAATTTGCCAGCCCAATGGTTGGGATATAAGCCCGTATGAGCAGATGATCGAAAAAAACAAAATGATTCTTGAGCGCCCGATAAGTGTGGAGTCATGTTTCCGTATGCTGGGTCTTGGGCGTGTCGATGTCATCGGGATGAGTGAACACGTTGGGATTGATATCATTCATCAGGTCTTCGGTGAAATATCTCCGATCGCTTATTTTGATTCGGGGCTGCCGGTTTCTTCTTTGTATCTTATTGTTCCTAAAAAACATCCAGAGGCACAGAAGCTGATTAAAGAATTTAATCAGGGGCTGGCCAAAATCAGGCGCGATGGGATGTATCTTAAAATCGTGGATGGTTATATGAAGCGCAGGAGTTCTATTTTATCCAGTTGCGGGACTTGTAATCGATTAGGGTCACTGTAACCGTTCTTTTTAAGTCGTAGTGATAAACCTGTCCTAACTCCCTTTCACTTTTATTCCCATCACAAGTCCAGTTAATCGCGGCCAGCTCATAATACTTATCCGGTGTTAACCTGAGCGGGTGCGGAAAAAATCTGTAAATGAAATTTAAAACAACGGCCAGGAGGCGCACTAAAAAAAGTGGCATCGGGAGATATAAAATCCAGTTGGTTTTCAGCTGCTCTTTGATTTCGCTGATCAGCTCCTGAAAGGTCACTGTTTGTGGGTGAGAGCTGTAAAAGATATTCTCTTTTTTCTGTTCGGTCACTTTAACAATGGTGTCGATCAGGTCAAAGACACAGACGAAGCTATAGAGTTTTGTTTTTGATCCGGCACCGGGAAGCAGAATAAGTCTCCCCTGAACCATTTTAAAAATATCCAGCACCGCTGAGTCGCGGGGACCGATCACCATTGGCGGTCTGACCACACTGAGCTTGAATGATTTGGGAGCGGTTTTTCTTAAAACTTCCTCTGCTTCTTTTTTCGAGCGACCGTAGACACTGACGGGCAGGTCCATGTCGGATTCATTTCTTTTATCAGAGTTAAGGGAAGGACCTGCGGCAGCGAGTGAAGAGATCAGCACAAAGTGCAGGTCGCTGTATTTTTTCTTTAAATTATTAACCAGGTTTTCTGTGCCGTGGGCGTTTACACGGTAGAAATCGGCCGTGTTGTATGAGTGAACAATCCCCGCAGTGTGAATGCAGGTTTCAAGATCTGCCGGCAATTCATTCACCCAGGGAAGCTCTTCCTGATCGAGGTCGCCTTTAATGACTTTTAAATTCTGATGTTTGATATCCTGAAACTTCGACGGATTTCTTACTAAGGCAAAGACATGGTGGTTGTCTTTTAAAAGCCTCTCAATGAGATGGCCCCCGACAAAACCATTGGCACCAGTGACCAGGATATTCATTAAATGGCCTTTTCCACCAGACGGTAGCGTTTATAGGCCTCTCCGACCATGCGGATGAGCGGCTTATTCATTTCGATATTCGTTTCAAGGATCCAGCTCATTTCGATATTCTTGATGCGTGGGTTTTTGCGAATCGACATCTGCAGATTTCTATAAAGCAGAGTCTCTAACCCCATTTTACGGTACTCTTTTCTGATTCCCATCATAATCACGCGCGCGCGGTTGATGCGTTTTTTCGCAGTCAGAAGTTTGTAGATGGCCATAGGAGAAAGGTTTCCGCTCGGGATCTGCTTGAAGACCTGGTTTAAATCGGGAAGGGCAAGAATGAATCCGGCCTCAACTCCATTAACCATCGCGTATTGAATCATTGTCGGGTCGACAATCGATTTTAAATCTTTTGCTGTATGATCGAATTCCGCTCTGTCCATCGGGACGAATCCCCAATTTTCTTGCCAGGCGGAGTTGTAGATCTCAAAAATAATGTCGAGCTCTTTGCGCCAGTTTTTCATGTCGACATCACGGTAAGTGATGTTCGATTTTTTTTCAGTGCGGGCGGCGATATCGAGAATGATTTTCGGCAGGATCATATCAGGGGCAATGTTGTAGGCCAGAAGATCCATCGCCTTAGCAAAACCCAGCTCGTTTAGAATGCTTTCGTAATAGGGAGGGTTGTAGGTCATCATCACCTGAGGGGCATCATCGAAGCTATCAACCAGTAAACCGCATTCATAATTGGTTCCCGGATTCATCGGGCCCTGCATGCTAGTGAGACCTTTATTTCTTAAATAGTCAGCGGCCACATCAATCAAAGCTTTCGCCACCGCTTTATCGTTGATGATTTCAAAACAGCCAAAATGCCCGACACTGTTTTTTTCGTAGGCATTATAAGTGTGGTTATGAATCGCCATGATTCGCCCGACAATTTTTTCGTTTTTGTAGGCAAGCCACGCTTTTACATCAGCAGTTTTATAAAAAGGGTGTTTGGGATTAAGCAGGTCTTTGACCGCCATCTTTAGAGGTGGAACCCAGAGTGGGTCATCTTTGTAGATGTCCCACGCGAAGTTTATAAATGTGTTTAATTCTTTTTTGTTGTTAAGATCAATGGCCCGGACAGAAAGACTCATGGGGCTTCTCTCTTAGTGTAGGTGAGCAGGGATCTCAAAAACTTTTTTTGCTTCAGCAAAAACTTCAAGAACTCTCGAAAGGTCCTGCTTGTCATGAGATGCCATATAACTTGTTCTGATCAGCGCTTCTCCCTTTGGTACCGCAGGAGGAAGAACCGGAGTCGCGAACACTCCTTTTGATTCAAGCCACTTTGTCATTTGAAGCGCCTTCATATCGTCGCCAATGAAAAGAGGGATGATTGGAGTTTTAGATCCGTATGTATAGAACCCTAGGTCTTTGAATCCATTTCTCATGAACTCAACATTTGACCAAAGGTTTTCTAAAATAGAAGCATCACGAGAGACAACATCAATACAAGCAGAAACCGTCGCAACAGCGGCCGGTGGCATTGAAGCTGAGAACATGAATGAGCGTGCAGAGTGACGAACGTAATCAATTGCATCTGCTGACCCGGAAATCACCCCACCAATTGAAGCGAAAGATTTCGAGAAAGTCCCCATGTTGAAATCGACATCTTTAATGACATCAAAGTGCGCCATTGTCCCGCGACCTTGTGGCCCCATAACCCCAAGTCCGTGAGCGTCGTCTACGTAAACGTAAGCGCCGTATTTTTTAGCTAGTTTTACAACTTCTGGCAAACGAAGGATGTCACCTGTCATTGAGAAAATCCCGTCAGCTACGATGATCACGCGGTTAAAGCGCGAAACGTTGCTTTCCAGAAGTTCTTCAAGAGAAGACATATCATTGTGTTTGTATTTAAAAGTCGTCCCAAGAGATAATCTTGAAGCGTCGATGATAGAAGCGTGGTTTTCAGAGTCAAAAAGCATTAAATCTTTTGGACCGCAGATAGCAGAAAGGG
>JBEIPI010000074.1:0-15077 GCA_040377165.1 Bacteriovorax sp. | reverse complement strand
GTTGGAGCAACTGGACTTGCTGTATACCTAGACTTAGCCTCGGCGATTAAGCTTGACGGTGAAGATAAGATCAGAGAGAAAAACGGCAACCTTTTTGATATGTACGAGCAAATTACAGATCAAAACCCATACAAATCTCCAATGATGATCTACCCTGCTATCCACTATACAATGGGTGGTCTGTGGGTTGATTATAACTTAATGTCAAACATCGAAGGTCTATTCGTTCTTGGAGAAGCAAACTTCTCTGACCACGGAGCTAACCGTCTTGGTGCCTCAGCTTTAATGCAAGGTCTTGCTGATGGATACTTCGTTATCCCTTACACTATTGGTGACTACTTCGCTTCAAACAAGTTTGAGAAACTTGAAACATCTCACCCTGAGTTTGAAAAAGCATTGTCTGAATCAAAAGCGAAATACGACAGGCTTCTAGCAATTAACGGAACAAAAACAGTTGATGACTACCACAAGGAACTTGGAAAAGTTATGTGGGACTACGTCGGTATGGCGAGAAATGAACAAGGTCTAAAGAAGGCCATTGATCAAATCAGATCAATCCGCGAAAGCTTCTGGAAAAACGTAAAAGTTACCGGAACAAACGTCGATGTAAACACTGAGCTCGAAAAAGCTGGACGTGTTGCTGACTTCTTAGAGCTTGGGGAGCTAATGGCCCTTGATGCTCTAATGAGACCTGAATCTTGTGGTGGACACTTCAGAGAGGAGTCTCAGACGGAAGAAGGTGAAGCAAAACGCGATGACGATAACTATTGTCACGTTGCCGCTTGGGAATACCAAGGTGACGGAGCTATGCCACTTCGTCACATCGAAGAGCTGAAGTTTGAAAACGTTAAATTAACACAAAGATCGTATAAGTAAGGAGTCCCATATGGGTGGAAATAGTACAGAAACAATGTCTCTAAAGCTAAAAATCTGGAGACAGAAAAATAGCAAAGATAAAGGATCAATGATGGACTACAACCTTGATGGCGTATCTCCCGATATGTCATTCCTGGAAATGTTAGACATCTTAAACAACAAACTGGTTCGCGAAAAAGGTGACCAGATCGCATTCGACCACGACTGCCGCGAAGGTATCTGTGGAATGTGCTCTCTTATGATCAACGGTGAAGCTCACGGCCCTCAAGCTGGTGTTACAACGTGTCAGCTTCACATGAGAAAATTCAAAAACGGTGACGAGATCGTCATCGAGCCATGGAGAGCAAAAGCTTTCCCGGTTATTAAAGATCTTATGGTTGATAGATCGGCCTTCGATGAAATCATGGCCGCTGGTGGATACGTTAACGTCAACACTGGTAACGCTCCAGATGGAAACTCAATCCTAATCGGTCACGAAGAAGCAGAATTAGCGATGGACGCTGCTGCTTGTATCGGTTGTGGGGCCTGTGTAGCAAGCTGTAAAAATGCTTCTGCAATGCTTTTCGTTGCCGCTAAAGTTTCTCAGCTTGCTCTTCTTCCGCAAGGACAGGTTGAAGCTGAGTCACGCGCTCTAGCGATGGTTGAAAAAATGGATGAACTTGGATTTGGAAATTGCACAAACGAAGCTGAGTGTGAAGCTCAATGTCCGAAAGGAATTAAGCTTGATAACATTGCGAGAATGAATCGTGGAGTTGTTCAAGGTTTATTTGCTGCTCGTAAGTAGAAAAATTAAAGGCCCCGAAAGGGGCCTTTTTATTTTGTTACTGTCTCGTGCAATTTAAAGTAAGTCCCGGCATCGGAAGCCCTTTCATCTTAACTTTCTGTGAATAGATCATCCCATCGCCTTTCACTGCATACTCAGTCTTTGAAACTTGTTTCGCCAAATCACTTCCGTCATAAAGAATGATTCCGGTAAAATCCACCACTAATTTATCCTTCTCACAATATGAGCTTATTTTTGCGTCTCTAACCGATTCAGTATCAGGAAGCGCATAAGTTTTTTTATCAGTGAAGTATTCCATTTCCACGCCGTCAGAAATCACGATAAAACCTTTATCTGTTTTGTGAATATTTTTATATGAAATATGACTTCCCTTCTGACAAATATAGTCTCCAGATATCTCAGGGCAAGTAGCAGCAAACGCACTAAATGAAGTCAAAAAACTTAAAGCAAGAATGGTTTTCATGAGTTCCTCCGTTGAACATTTATTATCTCTAATATGATCGCTTTTTAAAAAACGCTTAATCAAGAAAAATATCAATACCTAATCCAGCTCATGTTTTTTTAAGGGACCGCGCGCTATCGTGCCCCTATATGACACTCTATTTATTCAAAGATATTACTAAAGATCACTCATTCCTCGGTGGAAAAGGCCATGCCTTAGGTCTAATGAAAAATGCCGGCTTTCAAGTCCCGGACGGATTAATCCTGGATGCAGCTCCAGACTCTAAGGACATGGAAAACATTCTTAACTGGTGGAGTCACAATAAATACCAAAAGCTTGCCGTCAGAAGCTCTGCTGTCGGGGAGGATTCAAGTGAGCAAAGCTTTGCAGGACAAAATTCAACTTATCTTAATGTTGAAAACTCACAGGACCTGGAGACAGCAATTAAAAACTGTTTTTCATCCATTCACAAAAAATCCAGCACACTTTATCGTGAACATTTTATAGGCGATCACAAAGCTGAAATGAATGTCGTGTTGCAAGTCATGGTCGCTCCTCTTTATTCAGGTGTCTTCTTTAGTGCTGACCCCCGCACTGGTGAAAAAGGATGGATTATCGAATCCATCACGGGCCTTGGTGAAGATTTAGTCTCTGGAAAAAAAACTCCTATGCACTTTGAAGACAAAAAACCAGGCCCAGCTGCTCCATTTGACCTCGAGCATTTAGCAAAAACAGGCATGGCCGTCAGAGATTTTTTTGGCGTAGAAATTGATATGGAATGGGCCATTGATCATCAACAAAATCTTTTTGTCCTTCAAGCAAGACCCATTACCGCATTATCTGGAAAGTCTGAAACAAAAAGAATTATAGAAGAAGAAATTAAACGCCTTAAATCCACCTACCCACTTGAGACCATCTGGGATGGAGGAACCTTTGCTGAATGGAGCGGCCCTCCTACTGAGCTGACCTTCAGCATCTGGAAAGAGGCCTTCTCCAAAGATCATGCTTTCTCCAGAGCGCTTAAGAAATTAGGCTACCTGGGAATTGACGAAGAACTACCCAATCAAGAACACTCCCTTTTAGAGAGAGTCTTTAACCGTGCCTTCGTTAACATCTCAATGCTGGCCCCTTTTTATTTTGGCCCTATCCCTTATCGTTTGGTCATGGATAAAAAACCAAAGCTATCCTTTGATTTTAAAAAAATGACTTTCAAAACTTTTATCTTAACTCCTTTTACTATGTGGAGAATGCTGAAGGTTGGTCTGCTATTATCAACACAAAGAAACGTCTGGATCAAAGAGTGCGCCAGAGAAATGATGCTTTTAAAAGATAAGAGCTTTAGAGTGCAAGATGCCCACTATTATAGCGGATACTCAGAGGATGATCTCTTGACCGCTTTTAAGAATGAGACTCATGCCTTTTACAATGACTATCTTCTGTGGCCTCTTTTACTCGTGACTCTGATTGAAACCACTACGCAAAATCTCAAGGAGCTTTTAAAGGGAATTGAAAGCGAGCAAACAACCGAGCAGATCCTCAACCGTTGGCTGGCGCATGGGCTTCACACTGTAACAATGGACATGAACAACGAGTACAGACAAGCTTCAGCGGACGCTTCTAAAAGACAGCACTTCCTGCTTAAGTACGGTCACAGAGGTCCGGGCGAGCTGGAGCTTTCAAATCCGCGCTGGAGTGAATTAAAAGAGAAGGCCTTCTTAAAAATTTCCCCTGCCAAAAAACAAGAGGAAACTCTTTCGTGCGCCATCGAGGCCGAAATCGATTCTTTAAAAACTTACAAGAAAGAAATCATAAAAAAAGAATGGATACTTTTAAAAGAAATGCTGGAACTGCGAGAGCAATGGAAGATGCTCCTCCTGTCACCCTATTCACATATCCGCTTTATGGCGCTTGAAATATCCCGCCGCCATCAACTGGGCGACTCCATCTTCTGGCTGAACTTCCAGGAGATTGAGGCTAAAAACTTTGATCTTTTATTGGCAAACAAACGCCGGGCCCATTACGAGCTAAGCAAGTCTATTTCCCTTCCAACAATGCTGGAGCTAAAAAAAATTGAGAATGTGCTAAACGGGGAAATAAAAGACGGACAATCCATGATGAGTGGCCTTGCCCTGTCTCCTGGACTTACTTATGGGGAAGTTCGCGTGGTCTTAGACCCCGACAATACAGATACAGACTTCTGGCCAGAGAACACTATACTCGTGGCCGAATCCACTGATCCAGGATGGACAGGACTTTTTCTAAAATCATCAGCGATCATCGTTGATAAAGGCGGAGTGCTCTCTCATTGTGCTATCGTTGCACGCGAAATGAATCTTCCGGCCGTTAGTGAAATAAAACAATGTCATCTTCGCCTCAAAGACGGAGACAAGGTATGGGTAGATGGAAATAATGGACGTATTACATTGGCTGATTCATAACCACCAGGTCGCAACAAGAGGAATAAGCCCAGGAATTATCCCTACGGTTCTTATCCCACTGACTGCTCTGACTGTCGGGCTTAGTTCCCTTGCAGGACTCATTGCCGGGCAATTTGGCGTCAAACTCAACACAGAAGGTCCAAAACAACTCCTGGAAGTTCTTCTAAAAAAACGCGTGATCATTTCAATGGTGCTCATGAACCTCGTGGGATTTCTAATTTATCGAGGCTATGTCTACGTTAAAACTATGCCTAGTTTTTTAACTACCGTAAAATGGCAGTCAAGTAAAAATGCCCGGGCCCTCCCAGGTTTCTACACTGATTCGCTCTCAAGAACTCACTCCTATTCTGGAATCGTCCCGAAGGCCGCTTTGAGCGGATTAACGTTAATCAAAGAAGCGAAAATCCCCAAAGGCGCCTTTCGCTCTTCTGCGGTTTCGGGTGGCTCTCTTTTTGCTGGCAGTGATGATGGATACGTCTATGAAATAGATCAGCAGACACTAGAGATAAAAAGAAAGTTTTATATAGGTGTGCAAGTCACAACCAGACCGGTTATTTTTAATGGACGTCTCTATGCTGGCGAGGGAACTCACCTCACTCATCATGCTAGAATTTATTCTTTCGATTTAAAGACCGGAGAATTTTATAAAGCTTTCGAAACCAAAGGACACACCGAAGGTCAGCCGATCGTCGTCCATTACCGCAATCAAGACTTCATGGTAGTTCCTGCTGGAGCTGACGGCCTCTACGTTATTAATCCCAACACAATGGAAAAAATCTGGCACGCCAACGATGGTCACACCGATGCGACGGCGAGTATTGAAAATGGGACTATTTATCTCGGCACAGGAGTCGAAAAAGGAAAACTATCTGACCGAAGTTATGCTGTAGCTCGAAACATCACTGATTCGCAGCTCATCTGGAAAAAAGAACTTCCACTCTCTAGCTGGATGCATCCGGTGATTACCAAAGTTGATGTCTGTTATACTCTCGGAGAAATCTATACTCCTTCAACTGTTGGGCTGCTTTATTGTCTCAACAAAAAAACCGGCGAGCCTCATTTCTCTCTTCCCTTCAATGCGCCTATTGCTTCAAAACCCTACTACATTTCAGAAGGGGAAAATGAATATTTGTTTCTTGCGACGATGTCGGGAGAAGTTTGCGGGGTGAACTTAGGCCAAAAAGAAAAGATCTGGTGCCACAAAACGGCAAAAAGCGACTCTTCAGACAACTACGCTCTTACGAGTGTTGAGTATGACGAGGCCAAAGGAATTCTTTGGTATCCATCACCTGACAATGGCCTTTATGGTTTTTCGGCCCGAGAAGGTAAACAAATTGTTCATTGGCGGCCGAAGGAGAAAGAAACTCCATGGTCGGAAAACTACGCCGCCGTCAACGTGGTGGGAAATAAAATTTATCACATAGATATTGATGGGCATATTAGGATGTTTAATGTTTTATAATCAATTTTTTATTTCAATTCTGAAATAAACTCCAGTTTTTCAAACTCAGTCAATTTAATAAAAAACCCCTCGTGATAGAGGGGTTTTAAGGTTTTGAAAGTCCCAAGTAGGTCTAGCAAACCTAGGACTTGGGGATAATAAATCTTAGCACAAATTTAAACTTATTCAAACCGAGAGCTCCAAGGCCAATGAAGGCCCTTCTTTGGAGGCAAGGATGCTCAAGGTTTTGAAAGTACTGGAGCTATTGATCTTGATTTTAAAATTACTAGCAATAATTTTAAAATGTTTATGGAGATCGTTCTAGGACTTGGGGGAGGAGAAATCCTCCCTTTTTTATTCTGCTTTCATCCCTGGATAATGAATCTTCCCTTCCAAAAACTTCTTAACATAATCTCTTTTCGTTTTTAATTTATCAGATTTAAAATGCGCTATCAGGTCATGCTTTTTTCCCTGCACTTCCACACTAAGTTGCCAGTCTGAATCTAACGAGGAAATATAATAACTAAAAACTTCAGCGAAATCATCATATGGATTGGTAGCTCCGTAGACACTATTAAAAGAAGTCCCTAAAAGCGAATCAAAGAGCTCATGCGCGCGAGCCGGGTTGAGCGTCTCTTTACAGCGATAAAAACATAACTCTTTAAGGATCGGAAAATTATTTTCGTCCAAAGGACTTAAGTCTGTCTTCCAACTAATAGATCCCCAACTATTTGCCGCTGGAAGCATCTCATCTTCTGGTTTTGCCCCTGGTGTAAAGTTGTTAATGCCGTTTGCATAGTCAAAAAGGTGCCCAAATTCATGATTAATAGTATCGTCGAACATAAACTGTTTTTTGCCTTTCTCCGACGAGGTATATTTAAAAAGGCCTAAGATTTCTGAAATTTTATCCATTTCTTTTGGCCCGCCAAAAGAAATCTCTTCTTTCCAGCTTAGCCATGAGTCCATGTCGATAGAGCTTTCGATAAATTTTACATTAATTCCTATTGCCCCTGTGACCATGAGCCAGTCTTTATAAATCGGGCTTGCATAGGCAGTGCTCACCAACTCTTTTTCAATCCAAATTTTTCCTAATGAGCAATACATTTTCTGAATAACTTCACGTGAATGATCAAAATGATCATAAAAAGGCTGAAGATATTTCTCACCACCGGCCAGGCACGGGCGGTTATAGTGAAGTTCCTGACGGCGTTGCAAATAAAGATCCCAATTAAAGTCCGGAGCACTCGTATCCATGTCGACGTCCGGAGTTGGATCAACTAGGCAAAGAACTTTTTCAATATTATTCCTGCAATCCTGTACATTGCCACTTGATGAGAATGCGCTTTTCTCCACTACCGTAGTCGTCAGGTTGATGACTTTCACATCCTCACTATGATGAGCAGAATGAGTCTTCTGCTTGTTCCCGCAGGACTGGAGTAGTATTAGGGATAAACCTAGGAGTAAATTTAATTTTTTCATGGGTTCATTATACTGAATTTCTTTGTTCAAGCGCTCGATTAGAATTTTTTACTACCTTGTGTTTAATTTTTAGACGACCTTGTAATTTCTTCCACTCACCATCCCAAACCCCAAAAAAACCCTTATAATAGACCAAACTCTATCCAGGGAACCCCATGAAGACTTTCGCAATTCTATGTTCGTTACTTGTTTCATCTCAATTATTTGCAGCGGACGCTATCCCTTGTAAATCAGAGGCCTATAAGGCCATTTACGAGCGCTACACACACGACGCACCAGAGGCTATCGTCTCTCTAGGGGCCAAAGGAAAACCGTATATTTCCGGGGATGAGGCCATTTTCGTGGTCCAAGTTATCGATATGGAGTCAGGACAAAGAACATTGATGTCGGCCATCATGGATGCTAAAACTTGCAGTGTAAAAGCTGTTAATTAATCATTGATATTTAATGCCCTATAATGGAATATGGGGCATGTTTTTATATTCTGAGACGATCAAAACCTTCATCTCCCGCGTCCGCGTCGATGTGCGCGAAATCGTAAACCACGAAATGAATCTCAAGATGGACCGAAGCCGCGTCCTCTATAAAGGCATCCTCTATCCACTTAACATTGTCGTTTTTGAAGACAACTCCCGCCTGGGTTATTTTGATTCTAGAACCTATGAACTGGGCCTGTCTAAAAAACTAATGTACACCGCTCACGATAGAGTTTTAAAGAACGTTATCCGCCACGAACTGGCGCACTTCATGGCCTACATTCTTCACGGGCCCCAGGTCATGCATGGAAGTGAGTTCAAGGATATCTGTCGCGGTTTCAACTGGGATGATGATGTCGAGAAGGCCTACTCAAACATCCAGCTTGAAAACGAAAAGATCGAAGGAGACTTGCAAACCCAAAAGCTCCTAGAGCGCTTAAAAAAGCTTCTGGCCCTCTCCAGCAGCGACAACCCACATGAAAGGGAGCTCGCCACTTTAAAGGCCAATCAACTGCTCTTAGAACACAACCTGGATATGACCCGATCCGCTCATCAAGAAGATGAAACAGTATATGTAAAAAGAGTCCTGGAAGCTTCTCGTAAACAGACTAAACATGTGGCCATCTACGAAATCTTAAAGACGTTTTTTGTCTCTCCGGTATTCAACCATGGAACGGGGATTTTTTATCTTGAAGTCATCGGCGACAAAACAAGTGTAGAGCTCGCTGAGTACGTTGCCCATTTCTTAAATCAGGAATTGGAAGTGATGTGGAAAGAGGCCAAGAAGAACAACCCTACCTTTAAAAACATCGCTGCGAAGAACTCCTTCATGCGAGGAGTGGCCAAAGGTTATGTAGAAAAAATTGAGCAGCAAAAAAAGAAAACGGCCCAGAGTTTTGAGCTGGCCCTGATTGAAAAAAACCTGGCAAAGCAACTTCACACCGTCTACTCACGCATCGGTCACTCATCAATGAGTTCTGGCTCTCATCACTCTGGGGCAAATGCAGCGGGGATTGAGTCAGGGAGAAATCTGAGTATTAAGCCGGGGATTTCAGCTGGGAAGGGAAAGACACTTCTTCTTTCATGACCTTTATTTACAAATACCTTTAATAACTGCCCATTGCTCTAAAACCTCGACAGGAAGATTTTCCTTAGGGTATGTCTCAACAATAAGCGCGACTCTGTTTTTATAATTAGGATGAGTCATAAGAAGTTCCGGAGCATCAATACTGTCCTCATATTCCCTGCGGCTAAAAAACGACCTAAGCCCACTTGTTGAAACATTAAGCTGACCTAATCTCTTGGCCGCAAATTGATCAGCTGTCTTCTCCATGTCCCTGTCAAAAGTCAGGGCCGCGGTACTGAGAAAGACCTGCGGGCTCACCGCAAATGAGCTGTTGAAATCCCCGGTCAAAAAACCAAAAAAACTGGCGAGAAATGCCCCTCTTACCAGGAAATTCACACTATCACGGGCCACCACGTGACCGATCTCATGGGACATAATCCCCAAGAGTTCTTCAGGTGTTTTGGTCTGATTAATTATCCCACAAGTCAAAACCACTCTCCCGCCAGGATAAGCAAAAGCATTTATCATGAAAGTATCTGATACATAAAAATCAATCGTCCGCTTCTTTTCTTCAGGTGTCAGCGGATAAAGAAATGAAGCATAAGTCGTGAGTGCCTTTTTTTGATCGTTACTTAAGGTTATACTGTCGATTGGGATTTTGGCCCCAAGACTTTTTTCGGTGTCGTATGGGATTCTTTTCGCAATAACTTTAGTAAAAAATGGAAGCGAGAACCAGAAGATCAGTGAAAGCGAAACAAGGATTCCCAGCCACATATAAATATACTTATGGCCGGTCTTAATGATCTTCTCTTGAGTGATTCCTAAGTTCTTTGCAACTTCAAAATTAAACAGTTCTATTCGCTCTTTGCTCTGGCGGTTTCCCAGAACAATCGTCGTATTATGAACCTCGTCGTGAAAAATATCCTCGCGGCCCCAAACGGCGATTTTCTCCTCAGTGTTCGCGTTCAGGATATGCAGTCCATCCGCTAAAACAATGCAGGAGACCGGTATAGAAACCGGAACTTTTCCGTCAAAATATTTGCCGTCTCTATTCATTAAAACCCTAAATCAAAATCGTACTCAACACTGGCCACATCGGCCGCGGCACTTCCATCGGCCTCCACGTTCTGAATGCTGGCAAAGTCGACTTCCCCATAAACCTCTATTGAATTGATGAACAAGTGATAGGCCTTGTTAATAACCCACGGAAGAGCAAGCCCCAAAGTAAGAATGGTGACCAGGTATGAAACCACTGAAAACCAGAACAGGTCTGAGCCTTTTAAATGCGTTTTAAATCTGATGGTCTCATCAAGAGTTGTTGTCCTGAGTTTATACCTTAAAAGATCGAGGATCATCCAAGAACTGTAAATCCCCAACGTCAAAAAAGTGAAGAAAAGATTTTTTACCAACAAGAAATAGTACTCTGAATCAGTTCCTTTGAAGTCGAACTTCGCTGTCCCAAATCGGGATTTGTTAATCAGAAATCTTCTTTTGGCATTCTGAAAAATGGGAAAATAAAGACCGAGAGTCAAACCAGAATAGAAGGCCCCTTTAAAAACGATCATCATGAACTCTCTGGTTGAGTACTTATCCCTCGTCATTGAAAAGGTTGTCTCTCTCCACTTTGTACGCGACAGACGATAGCGGGACCCTCCGTAAATAATCAAGGCGTAAATATACAGGTAGAGTGGCAAAAAAAGCAGACCCAGAAAAACCTGCATATTTTTCGGAATAAAAAATCCGAGTGAGTTAAGCGCGATAGCAGCGACGATGTAAATTACACCGACCATCACCCATCCTTTAAAAAGTTCTTTCCCTTCTCCGGTATAAGCAGCTCTATCATCCATGAAAGTGACGTTGCCCCAGACATATCTGCGGGTGTTGGTTCTCCCCCAGGCCGCATAAATGCCGAAAGTGAGAATCGTCAGTGCTAAATTCTTAAACATTAAAATCGCCAGCTCCGAGCCCTTTCCTTGATAGCGAAGACGCTCGGCAATTGAGACTCTGGTCGGCGGTGTAACTATTGGCTCACTAGTTTGGTCAAACATTCGATAACTCCGTAAAATTTCTATTTTCATCGGAATTCAGACGACTTTAGTTAAACAAATTATCAGGATTTAAAGTGGACTATTTTAGGTTAATAAAATTCTTCCATTCGCGGGTCAAGAGTGAGATCTCCACGAAGTCTTTTGAACCGAATAAACACCGCTCAGTGCTCTCCCATTTGCCTTTAGTGCGCTTGCTGGCGAATTCGAAAATCTGGGGGACTCCACCAAGCTCTGTGCAAAGTTTGAAGCCAGGTGAGCCCAGCGATAGGGTGTAATCCTTGATTTCAAGCGGCTTTTTCTCACGGTCTAAGATTTCACAATCACCGCGTGAGCAGGATTCTGAAACATAAAAAATAAGGTCCCCTGCAGCTCTCCTGATACACATAGTCTCATCAGAAATAATGGGTTTCCTATCAAAAATGATTCTAATCTTCGCCTCTTCGCATACTGGTTTAGCGAAAAGAGTTGATGAATAAAGCATAGTAAAAAAAAGTATTTTTTTCATCGTTTAAAATAGTTCACATCTTTAATTGCGCTAGTCATACGCGCCTTTGAAACCCAGAAGTGTCCGCTGTAGCGACAATCTTTTCCAGACGTATCGCAGTTTTTGTGACAGGAAACATCACTACTTTCTTGCTGCTCGCATGACTTTCCCCAGCTGTTGCGGATTAGATACTCACAAGCTCCGGTTGCTGGATTAGACCTGCGACCGACAACCAGTGAAGCATGCCCGCCGGTCTCAGAAGCTCCAACCATTGTTCTATAATCATAACCAATCCCCACGACCCCTCTGGCAATTTCGCGGTCGAGGTGTTTTACCAGATCAGCAGGCGGCATCATGAAAGAGTTATAAGTATCCATCTCAAGCGATTGAGGATTGACAGGCGTCAGGTTGCGGCACTGTAATTCATTCAATGATTCAATCAATTTTCTGCTCCCTTTCTGGCGGATTAGGCTTTGAACCTGAGGAATAGAAACATTAGGAAAAAGCGCTCTTAAATCTTTTTCAAGACAGGCATTAGTATTTAGGTTCTGATCAAATGTATTATTGCGTGCAAGATCCAGAAGATAATTAATATAATCCTGATAGCGTTGATCAATACAGAATTTGAAATCACTTGATGGCAAATCCCTCTCTAGGCATACGCCACGGTTTTTATTTAAATACTTCCTGGCGCTTCCTTCAATGATCCCACCGACCTGACGTGCATTAAGGGCCACATCCGCTTCAATATCCGGAGGATCGGCTAAACTCACAGCTGAAACTTTCTGATTAAGCTTAAAGCTCAACATATCGGCGGCAGTATAGGCGTAACACCATCCTACTCCATCCTGGTTTCTGACATTGTTCAAGTTCACTGTTTCATTCTGGTGAATGACATCAGTGCATGTTGGATCCATTGGTCTAACTGGATCCACTTTCGGAGGAATCACAACCACAGGCTCTTCCACCACTACCGGCTCCACTTTCGAAGGTGGGATAACAATTATCTCCGGAGGTTTTGGTTTTACATCCGGACGTGGTTTAGGCTCAGGTTTTTTAGGCTCAGGCTTTTTCGGTTCCGGCTTCTTTGGTTCAGGCTTTTTCGGCTCTGGCCTAGGCTCCGGTTTTTTAGGTTCAGGTTTAGGTTCCGGTCTTGGCTCAGGCTTTACCTCTACGATAGCTTCAGGATTAAAGGCCCCGGCAAATTCATAAACTGCTTTGGGATTTTTCCCCGATAAAAACTCTTCTTCAATAGCAAGGTCTTTCCCCGCTTCCTGCTTAATTCCGAATTTCATGGATTTTTGAATTGTATTTAAACGCTTGCCTTTAACATCATTTTTATAGGTCGCGATTTTTACCAGTGTCTCGGCTGCACAGGGCTTATTGGCCACTTTCAATCTATAGATATCGATCGAGAGAGAAAAGTTGTACATATCATCGTAAGAGACGATGCGTTTATTAAGAATGGGTTTGATTTCAGCTTCGAGTTCAGAAAAGGCGCCGCCACAGACGTCAGCATACACCTGGCTTAGGGTGATAACGGTGGCTGCAAGAATATACATCAAGACCTTCGTGGTCTCTCTTAGCAAACTCATCCAACCATGTTAGCAAGATTCTGGATTTTTTTAAACTGTTTTACACTAGTTTTTTATCCGGGCCGAAAACCCACTTGTGTTGCTGGCCGATCACGCGGAAAATTCCGCCGTTTTCCTCGTTCCAGCGCAGGACATTTTGAAAGCGCTCCATCGGGAATTCTTCATTAGTGTTAAAACACGGAGTCAGAACCCATGGAAAATGCAGTGAAGTTTCGGTTACGGCCAGGCTTTTAAATGCTTCGAAGGTCGAATCAAAATCCGCGCGGTCAGAAATAACCGCTTTCAATTGAAACTTGGCCCCGTACTGAGAATTCATTTTCTGGATATTCTTAAGGGGAGTTTTTACCCCTGTCGAAGGTGTCTTGTAGTCAAAACTAATATAGTCAACTAAGTCAAAGATCTCATCTACCACGCGTGTGCCTGCCGCCTCGATGTTCACGTAGTACTTCTTTGCTTTAAGCGCTTTCACTAACTCCAGCACGTGTGGAACGTGACTTGGGTGAAGCGGATCCCCGCCAGTGATTGAAACGTTTTTAATCATCCCATTGAAGCCTTCAGCATGAACTCGCTCAAGGATGTCCGAAAGATCGATCCCCGTTTCTTTATTAAAGTCCCAGGTGTCTTTTGAATCGCAATTCAAACACCCGACCGAGCAGCCCTGATAGCGCACGAAGACCTGT
Organism: Bacteriovorax sp.; assembly: GCA_040377165.1. Classification (GTDB taxonomy): domain Bacteria; phylum Bdellovibrionota; class Bacteriovoracia; order Bacteriovoracales; family Bacteriovoracaceae; genus Bacteriovorax. The sequence continues at coordinate 1,268 of JBEIPI010000074.1, read as the reverse complement.
GGGCGCCCTAAAAAGACCCCTTCCCCTTCGGTGGCACGGTAAATAGAATTTATGAGGTGATTTCCATTCATAGTAACTGGAGTTTTTACAGGCAGGCTCCTGGGCTGTCCACCAATCTCCCCTGGATAGGGTAGATTTTTCAGTATTCCGGTCCTTAAAAAGTGCTAAAATAGGGTTATGAACCAAAAATACCAAGACCTATACCGTGAAACCATCGAAAAACTAAAACAGGGCCAAAGACCCCAGATCAAGCTTACGCCCGAGCTTTTATCGGAACTCAAGGCCGAATGGGAATCTGCTCTCATGGCCGGAGTCGATCAGGCCCGCCAGAATGAGACTATCAAAAAAATCCTCTGTATCCTGGATAACTCGCAAAACACGACTAGTGAATTAAATGAATTATTCTTTAAAACTCTAAAAGAAATCAAAGACCACGAACTTTTGGTCTACGCTCTTTCAGCTTCACAAAAGCATGTCATCGCCGAGAGTTTAAAAACCGGGAAGATGATTTCGTTTGAATATTTCGAGATTTTAAAAAATCTGATTAAAGATAAAAATCCTGAAGTCAAAGAATGGGCACTGAGAACGATTGAATCTCTAGGGCCAATGAGCCTGCGATTAAAAAATGAAGTGCTCGCTGCAAAGCCCGGGCTTATGAAACTTTTTGATAAACACCAAAAGGCCAGCTCTCAAATCATCGAGTACCTCGAAAACGAATGGAAGAGAATGAAGTTATGAGTAAAAATTATAACGAAGAAGAAGTCAGAAAATTTTTGCAGAACAATCACGACCCCGAGTCACAGCTTAAAAAACTTAAGACGTATGGGAATGCTGCCAACCTTCCACTCTTTGAAACTGATTATCACGAAACACATCAGGTAAATATCACTCCTGATAAAAGCGTTGCACCCGCAATGTTTGTTCCAGATAAACTTGACCCAAAAAAATTCCGAGCTCACCCCACTACAATCCGAGCAATGAGAAAAGATCTCTTCATGGGTGGAGAGGACTTTGTTGACTTGGAGTGTCTCATTACTTGTGCGTCATGCAAGACAGAAATCGACGTGCAATTCTGGCAGTTTTGCCCATACTGCGAAGCCTCTTTTCCCAATAGAATCAAATAAATTCTATCAAAGATGTTAAGCTTTGTTAGATTTTAGTAATTTACTAGATTACTCCCCTATCTGTATTGTGAATTTCCAGAAACACATTATTAACGGTTCTTTTAAATGTTTGCCGCTGCTTTAAATCATTGAGGATTTTGCAGT
>JBEIPI010000137.1:0-6926 GCA_040377165.1 Bacteriovorax sp. | reverse complement strand
TTTCTCTTCAGTTTTACACGCTCAAGATATTGAGGAAGCAAAAATGGTGGGAAATAAAAAAGTTATCTACACATACAAGCAGTATGAGAAATTTGATTTTGATGACCTGAACATTGAAGGGGATGCTGGAGCTCCAAGCGATATTTCCATCTCTCCTATTCATGAAAAGAGATTCACGAATCGCCTTCCGTACAGAAGGTCTTTCACTCTGGAGATTAAGAAGGGAATTGAACGTGTTCGTTGAAAAACTTAGTCATAGGTGTTTCTTATTTCTATTCTTCACTTTTCTTAGTCCGGCTTTTGCAGACAGCAATATAAAGACAAATAATATCATCTTCGGTCTCGGGTATCGGATTATCGAGATATCACATTTTGAAGAATCTGCAGCCTCTTCATTTCAATCTTTGAGTAAAAAAAATAGCATGTCGGTTTTTTCTTTAAAAACAGGACTCGAAAAAGAATTTTTTGCAGACAAGCCCTTGTCTTTTACTGCTCAAGTTTTTGGCGGCGTTTTGTATGGAAGAAAAAAAGAAGAACTAGCCGTAAGAAACTTGGATCTTTACGATAAAGTTCAAGGCCAATTTTATGGTCTTGGAGGAACTTTAAATTTTAATATGGGCTGGTATAAAAAGAATAGAGCGCAACTTTTCGGTGGACTAAATTTTGTTAAGAGCAAAATAGACTATAAACTGGAATATCAACCAATAAATGCAGTTGTTCCCAAGTTTAATATTGATTATGCAGAAGATGGGACTCAGGCATTTCTGGTTGGAGGATGTAGATTTTTCGACTTAAAGCAGGAGTTATATTCTATCTTCACACTTGAATATCAGGTAGCATCCAGCTTTACGTTTAATCAGTCAGCTTTCAAAATCAATGATGCCAATGCGGGCTCGGCCACTAAGGCTACAGTTGAACACATTCCATTCGCAGTTACACTTGGTTTTGGGATGATGTTTTAAACGGCATGGTTTGTTGGCAACCCCTTAACTCTTTTCGTATAAGAAATCAGTATTTTATCTTCGTTTAATAAGCTTTTGGCTAAATTGGGATATACTAAACCCATGAATGTTTTAAAGCTTTTACCACGCCTTTCCGGCATACAGCTGACTAGGATTAAGCTTGCGCTATTAATAGCTTTTAGTTCACTGTTATTGTTCCAGTTTCTGGTGGGGTTTAGATCGTTTGGCGATTATCTCATAGCCTTTGTGTACGTCCTTTTCTTGAACGACCTATATATCAAGTTAAAGCGCCCGGAGCTTATTTTTTATCAAGACGAGAGAATCAAGCGCTCGATGATGTCTCTGGTTTTCCTGGTGCTGTTTATGCTTCCCTTTCTTCTTGATGGATTCAATGTGACCGATGTCACTCGTGCTTTTATTTATCGTTTGGGGTTTATGTTGTGGGCGCAGGTGTTTTTGCTTGATGCCTTTATAAACTACCGTCAGACTCAATCTCGTCAGTGGCTGTTGATCACTAATATGGCGGCGCTGTTTATTGTGATTGGGGCGTTTATAAACTAGCTGGGCTGCTACAGCGAACTCTTTTAAAAGAAGTAAGACTCATTGCGATTGTTGTTCGAAGTAAAAATGTAGCTTGGGCTACATTTTTTCGCTGTAGTTCTCAGGAAAAAGAGACCTTTCAATCCCTTCAATGAAAATATGAATGCATTTAATATGTACTTCTTGAATTCTGTCGCTGATTTGAGATTCAACGATCAGTGGAACATCGACCATGTCTTTAAGCTTCCCGCCGCCTTTTCCTAAAAGACCCACAACCTTCATCCCTTTTTTCTTAGCAGCCTCAACCGCAAGGATAATGTTAGGTGAGTTTCCAGAAGTAGAGATAGCAAGCAGGACATCGCCTTTATTTCCCCAAGCTTCTACGTAGCGGGAGAAAACGACATCGTAGCCGTAGTCATTTGAAACACAAGTAAGGTGAGAGGGATCGTTGATGGCCATGGCCGCCAGAGGCTTTCTTTCTTTTCTGAATCTTCCAGTAAGCTCTTCAGCGAAGTGCATGGCATCGCACATTGAGCCGCCGTTTCCGCAAGCAAACATTCTTCCGTTGTTTTTATAAGATTCGACCATCAAGTTGATGGCCGAATTAATATTTTCAACATTACTTTTATTTTCGATAAAAGAGTTAAGAACTTTTTGTGCGTCTTTAAGCGACTCTTGTACGAACATAGATTAAGCCATCTCTTCTAGAGATTTTTTAATTTCGTCTTTTGCTTGAACACCAACAAGTGTTTTAGCTGCCTGACCGTTCTTGAAGAAAATCATTGTTGGGATACCACGGATTCCGTATTTCTGAGCAAGCTCAGGATTGTCATCAACGTTTACTTTTACGATTTGAGCTTTTTCGCCCAATTCTTTAGCAACATCGTCAAGTATTGGTCCTAAAACGCGGCATGGCCCACACCACTCGGCCCAGAAATCTACTAGAACTGGTTTGTCTGCTTTTAGTACGTCTGATTCGAAATGCGCTACATCTGTCTTATTTACTGAACCCATTGGGAACTCCTTTTGTTGTACTAATCATTCTACCCTAAGTGTAAACCTAGTGAAAACTTAAAAATATCGTGCCTTGCATTTGTCTTAGTTTTATAATGCTTTCACCGCACTCGTAAGAGTGGGTTTTTCTTTGCATTTTGTAGGGAGCATCACTAAGATTGATTTATGGATAGAAAGTATCTATTAGAAAAGGCGATTCGTGTCGCAAAATTAACCCGTCTCATAGCAAAGGCCATCGATCTTTTCATCGTTGTTTGCTTTTCTGTTTGGTTCTATCCCCTGGGAGTTGTCCTGGGAATAATTTATATGTCGCTTTGTGACGGAATGAGCAATGGCCAGTCCGCTGGGAAAAAATTCATGGGTTTTGCCGTGAAATCTCTGGAGGATGGATCCCCTTGTTCGTATAAGCAATCCGTTATCAGAAATCTTCCGTTCACTCTGCCGCTTTTGGTTGCTTTGCTCTTGCCGATTATCGGCTGGATCTTAGGTGCGATACTGGCAGTAGTATTAATCGGTTTTGAACTTTATCTGCTCTATAATCTCGACTCAGGACATCGTTTAGGTGATGTGATGGCGGACACTTCTGTCATGGCAAATGACGATAATTTCGCCGGAGTTAAAAATCGAAAGACAAGTTGGTTTACATCGAATACAACTGGTTCTATCTAGTTTTTTAGCTTATCAATTCAGGATAATTTTATGTCAAAAAAACGTTTGATTATTGTCGACGTCTCAAACTTTATTTTCCGCGCTTTTTTCGCCATCAGACCGATGCATTCTCCGGAAGGTGTTCCAACGAACGCAGTGTACGGGATGTTGACGATGCTTTTGAAGCTGCTTTCAGACCAGAGACCAACTCACATTTTTCTCGCGCGAGACACAAAGGGCGGATCTTTCAGAAATGAGCTTTATGACGCTTACAAGGCCAACAGAACTGAACCACCTGAAGACCTGATTCCACAGTTTGCTCTTATCGAAGAGCTGATTAAAAAAATGAATCTTCCAACTTTTAGCCATGAAAATTTCGAGGCCGATGACATCATCGGTTCAGCCGCGGTCCAATGGAAAGAACAGTTTGATGAAATCTATATCGCTTCAGGCGATAAGGATCTTATGCAATTTGTAGGCGGGAACGTGAAGCTTCTCGATACGATGAAAGATAAGCTCTACAGTCCTGACGATGTAGAAGAGAAAATGGGGGTTCGCCCAGAGCAGATCGTCGATTATCTCTCCATTGTAGGTGACACTTCAGACAACATTCCAGGGATGAAAGGGATCGGCGCCGTCGGTGCCGCAAAACTTTTAAAAGAGTACGGCACATTGGAAAATATCATCGCCAACCGCGATCAGTTGAAAGGCAAAAAAGTCATCGAAGCTTTCACCGATCATCTTGAAGCAGGGTTGTTGTCGAAAAAACTTGTTCAGATTGTGACTGATGTTGACCTCGGACATACTCCGGAAGAGACCGCAGTTAGCTTTTACCCGACTCAGGAGCTGTCTGATTTCCTTCAGGGACTTGGCTTTAAATCCATTCTGGTAAAACTTCAGGACATGCGCTTTCAGCATCACCTGGGGCGCGAAACAGATAAGAGAACTGCCGGCAAGGTTGATGATGGTCCGATTGAGAGCTCACTTTTTAACCAGAAAAAAGGTGGCACTGTCGCTCTGGTTGACCTGGATGAGAATAATTTTGATGAAATTATGACCCAGGCCCTGGCTGCTGAAAAAGTAGGGGTATTTAATCTCTATGACAGTGAAGATATTTACGCTAGAAAAATCACTCGCACTTATTTTTGTTTCAATGAAACAAATGCATATTCCGCGGATCAGAATTTAGCCGAAGGTGTACTCAAGGCCTTATGGAACAAAAAAGAACTGGAGATTGTCTCAGACAATTTAAAGCGTGACTACGTTCATTCGCTCATTAACAGCTTTGGATTTAAGGCAAAACGTTTTGATGTGACCCTTGCGCATTTTAATATCAATGCAGGTCTTCGTCATGACCTTGATGTGATCATGAAAGAATATCTCGATATGGAAGCAAGTCCGGATGAACACCAGTCCAATGGCGAGCGGGCCTATGCTCTTTTTGTTCTGTCAGGAATTTTCAAGCAGAAGATGGAAGAGTTGAAACTGATGGATGTTTTTAACAATATCGATCTGAAAATTCTTTCTGTACTGGGAAAAATGGAGAAAGAAGGGATTTCTTTGAATGCCAATTTCCTGCGCGAGCTGGAAGTTGAGCTCTCTGCAGAAATTGCGAAAGTGGAGAGTGAGATTTTTAAAATAGCCGGTGGAGAAATAAATCTAAATTCTCCAAAACAGGTAGGGGTTTTATTATTCGAAAAACTAAACCTGCCTCCGATTAAAAAAACGAAAACAGGATACTCAACGGACGCCGAAGTACTCGAGGAACTGGATGGAATGAACATCAGTGAAATCCCGGGAATGCTTTTGACTTACCGTGAATATGGAAAGATTCTTTCAACTTATGTGAAGGCCTTGCCTGAAATGGTAAACCCTCTGACAAAAAGAATTCATACTAATTACAATCTCACTATTGCGGCGACAGGGCGACTTTCTTCAACCAATCCGAATCTTCAGAACATTCCGGTCAGAAGCCCGATGGGAGAGAAGGTGAGAAAGGCCTTTATCTCAAAGCCCGGAATGATTTTTCTTTCTGCCGACTATTCTCAGGTTGAATTAAGATTGCTCGCTCACTTTTCAGAAGACCCGACGATGCTGAAGTCATTCCAGGATAACCTGGATATTCACGCTCAGACCGCTTCCGAAGTTTTAGATATTCCGCTTACCCAGGTCACTAAAAACGACCGCTCAATGGCAAAAACCGTTAACTTCGGATTGATGTATGGACAGTCTTCATTTGGTCTGGCTTCAACGCTGAAGATTTCTAGAACGGAGGCCAAGCAGTATATCGATAAATACTTCACCCGTTTTAGCTCAATTAAAACTTTCCTCGACACTTTAAAAGACAAGGCGGAGCAAACCGGTTATGCGGAAACACTTCATGGAAGAAAAAGACTTCTTCCTGATATCCATTCGCAGAACAGGACCATCAAAGCTCAAGCGGAAAGAATGGCCATCAATAGCCCGATTCAAGGGACGGCTGCGGACATTATTAAGCTGGCGATGATCAAGATTGACCAGGAAATGCAGGCGAAAAATCTCAAATCAAAAATGCTTCTTCAGGTGCACGATGAATTGATTTTTGAAGTAGAAGAGGACGAACTTGCTATCATGAAAGAGCTGGTACGCGAAGGAATGGAGAACGTTGTCGATCTTCGCGTACCGCTTAAAGTTGATATGGGCGTAGGAATCAACTGGTACGATTTAAAGTGATTTATACACGAAGGTGACCGGGATCTTAACTTCAGGGTTAAGACTTCTGGTTACCGGGCACGTATGGGCGATCTCTTCGAGTGTCGTCCTTTGTTCTGCGCTTAGAGTTTCAGGCATCGTTATAATCACTTCCAGCTCGGCAATCTGCCTTGGAGCAAGCTTCATTTTTTTGGTGACCTGAAATGAGGCACCCTTGATCTCAATCCCATTTTTATCCCCATAAATGGCCATTGTTGTGAGTATGCAGCTTCCCAGTGCCGCCCCAACCAGGTCAGTTGGAGAAAAGGCCTCTCCGCGCCCATTATTATCTTTGGGTGCGTCAGTATGAATTTGGGAATTGGAAGGCCCGTGAGTCAGCGTGCAGTGCTTTTCTCCCTCGTAAACCCCTGTCATTGTAACCATATTTCTCTCCTGGGTGATGATTTTTTACCTTTTGACTATAACGAAATCCGTAAGTAAAAGGCAAAAATGACACTCGCCATCACCCTCTGAAATTTTTTTTTCAGAAACCACCCTTGACACTCGCGGAACTGATGTCACATTGTGTAGGTAAATTTTTTTTATTACTCGGAGGAAATATGCAATTAAAGCCATTACAAGACCGCGTTGTCGTTCAACGTTTAGACGAAGAAACAAAAACTGCTGGTGGAATCATTATTCCTGACAACCACACTGAGAAACCTTCTCAAGGAAAGATCGTTGCCGTGGGCACTGGATACAGACTAAACGACGGTTCAGTTCGTAACCTTGACGTAAAAGTCGGGGACACTGTTCTTTTCGGAAAATACTCAGGAACTTCAGTGAAAGTTGAAGGCAAAGAAGTGCTAATCATGAAAGAAGATGAAATTCTAGGGATCCTTCACTAATTTAAAATTAACAGGAGATATATATGGCTAAGGAATTAAAATATTCAGAAGACGCAAGAACACTGATCCTAAATGGTGTAAACGCTTTAGCAAACGCTGTTAAAGTTACACTTGGACCAAAAGGTCGCAACGTAGTAATTCAAAAATCTTTCGGTGCTCCTCACATCACAAAAGACGGTGTGTC
>JBEIPI010000116.1:0-8600 GCA_040377165.1 Bacteriovorax sp. | reverse complement strand
GTCTAAAAGGAAAGCTCGATGGAAATGGAAAGATTCAAAGGTAAGAAAGTTCTTATCGTCGGAATTGGTAAGACTGGTTTTTCGCTAATCAATTTTTTCAATAAACTAGAATGTGAAATCAGAGTAACGGACATCAAGCCGATCTTCGATTTAAACAAGTCAGTAAAAAAAATTAAGAAAATCGAACCCGCACTGGAAATGACTTTTGGTGAACATAAAGACGAAGACTTCCTGGAAGCAGACGTTATTGTTTACTCAGCAGCGGTTAATCCGCAACTTCCTCAGTTAGAATTGGCACGCAAGAACGGTAAAGAAGTTTACTCTGACTTCGCGCTTGCTTATAAACTTTGTAAAAAACCGGTTATCGCGGTTTGCGGCTCTTTCGGCCGCACGACAATCGCAGCGATGATTGGATTCACTCTAAAGGTTGATGGTAAAAATGTTTTCGTGGGCGGGACTTCAGAAATGCCGTTCATCGAATACTGCCTTCTTCCGAACATGAGCGAAATCGATTATGTAGTGGTTGAAGTTTCAGCAATTCAGATGAAGTCGCTTCAGGATTTCCATCCGAAGCTTGTTGTCTTCCCGAACATTGGTGAAAACTTTTCTAAGGCAAATTTCTCTTCAGTCAGTGAATATATTGAAACTAAACTTTCAATCATTAAAAAGCTCTCACCAGAAGACACCCTGGTTGCAAACTACGATACACTTGCAAACAATGCTATGTTTAGAAATGCGAACTGCCAGCTTTACTGGTACTCGCGCCGTTCATACGTGACTCTTGGAGTGATGAACGAGATTCAGGGAACGCATTTCCACGATAGACGTATTCACTCAAACATCAACTACCACTCAGAATTCAAAGTTTCTAAAATGAGAATTGTGGGGCAAGTAAACCGCGAAAACCTAATGGCCGCAGTGACAGCTTGTAAGGCGCTTGATGTGAGCGACAATGCAATTCAAACTTGTATTGAGAAGTTTCCAGGAATCCCGAACCGTCTTGAATTCATCATGGAAAAGAACGGAGTTTCTTTCTACAACGATTCAAAAGCAGAAACGATGCCAGAGATGCTGGCTTCGCTGAAATCATTTAAAGAACCGGTGATCCTGATTGCCGGTGGTAAAGATAATGAAGACCTGAACTTCGATCCATTTGCAAAAGATATGATCGGCAATGCCCGCGTACTTGTATTAGTTGGAGAGTGTAAAGAGAGGCTCAATAGAGCACTTGGTGACCACAATCAGACTTATATCGTAGGGTCATTTGAAGAGTCAGTGTTGTTTGCTTACCAAAAATCGAGAACGGGAGATGTTATTCTCCTTTCTCCAGGAAACCCAGCTTCGGATTTCTTCCGTGACTATGAGGAGCGTGGGAATTACTTCAAGAAATTAGTTTATCAACTATAGAATTAAGGCCCCTTCATTGGGGCTTTTTTTATAGTTTAAAATACCTGACGATTCTATTTTTTTTCACCTGAAATTTTTAAACTTTGTTATCCTAGTATATATGGATGAACAACTTCACGATGTAGACAGACTGGTTAAGGTTTTCCTTTCAACCTTGGCGATTATTATCACTATCGGACTTATTATGGTCTGGTCTTCAAGTTACATCTTGGCCAATGAAAATTTCGGAACACCTTATCACTACATCATTCGCCAGTTAGTTTATCTTTTTCTTGCTGTCGCAGTGGCCTTCGCTGTTTCTAAAACAAAATACACATTCTGGTTAAAGTACGGTTACATGGTCAATATTGTTGCGTCACTAATTGTTGCGCTTACGATTGTTAAGGGAATCGGGGCTTCGGCCAAAGGCGCAAGCCGCTGGCTTTCTGTTGGTGGAATGAGTTTGCAGCCGGGCGAGATCGTGAAATTCACGGTTATTCTCTCTGCGCTTTCCTTCTTTGAAAACTGGAACAAAATGGATACTAAAGAGCGCCTGAAGCACGGTGGAACTTTATTTTTACCGCTGGCCTTACTGATCAAGCAGCCGGACTTCGGGACTTTCTTTATTTGTTTTGTTGTCATCTCCTTTGTCTGTTTCATGAGTTCATTTCCGAGGAAGTATTTTTATTACTCTTTAATCGCCGGAGGTGTTGGTGGTGTGTTCGTTCTCTTCTCACAGGCCTATCGTGTGAAAAGAATGCTCACTTATCTTGATCCATGGAAAAACCCACAAGGTTCGGGGTTTCAGATTATCCAATCATACATGGCCTTCGCCAACGGTTCAGCTTTTGGACAGGGATTGGGCAATAGCAATGAAAAGTTATTTTATCTTCCAGAGGCCCACAACGATTTTATCTTTTCGGTAATTGGAGAAGAGCTTGGGTTTATTGGAGTGTTTCTTTTAATCGCCCTTTTTGTGGCGTTTATTTATTTTGGTTTCAAACTTGCGCTTCAGGTGAGAGACCGCATTGGCGTCATCATGGCGTCATCAATCGTATTTGTTCTGGGACTTCAGGCCCTTTTAAATATGGGTGTTGTTCTTGGCCTTCTTCCAACCAAAGGATTAAATCTTCCTTTTGTCAGCTACGGAGGGTCTTCGCTCCTCTGTAATTTCTTTGGAATAGGCTTGCTTCTTTCAGTGATAAAAGGTTATCGTGACGAGCTTCAGGGGGTGGATAATCCTAGACCTAAGACGAGAGCGACGAGAAGCCGCGCGAGCGCTGAAGAGAACGATTCAGAGCAAGTTTACGTCTAAATTTCCGCTTATACATTTCAGGAGTTATATATGTTCCGTAATCACTCGGCCTTAAAGCCAAACGTTGTTAAAATTCACTTTGTAGGAATTGGCGGTATCGGGATGAGCGGAATTGCCGAAGTTTTGTTATCGCTCGGGTATAAAGTTTCAGGTTCTGATGTGGCCGAGTCGGCAAACGTGAAAAAATTAAAAAAGATGGGAGCAGAAATTCACATCGGACATAAAGCAGAAAACTTAAACGATGTAACCGTTGTGGTTCATACTTCTGCAGTTAATGAATCCAATCCAGAAATGGTGAGAGCAAGAGCAGAAGGGATTCCCATCATTAGACGCGCGGAAATGCTGGCCGAGCTTATGCGTTTAAAATACGGTCTGGCAATTGCCGGGACTCACGGAAAAACAACGACAACTTCATTTCTTGCGACCATTCTTCAGGAGTGCAAACTAGATCCGACATATATTATCGGTGGTATCGTTAAAAACCTGGATGGGCATGCAAAAGTCGGGCAAAGTGATTACCTGGTTGCGGAAGCTGATGAATCGGATGGTTCATTCCTGCTGTTAACTCCAGTCATGTCGGTCATTACCAACATTGACAACGACCACATGGATCACTACGGCACAGAAGAAAATCTTTTTAAGGCATTCGGTGACTTCGCCAACAAGATTCCATTTTATGGAGTTGTGGCGCTGAATGCTCATGATGAAAAATTAATGAAACTCAAGTCTGAGATGAAGCGCCCGGCGGTGACTTTTGGAATTGAGACGACCGCTGATTTTGAGGCCCGAAACATAGAGTTCGGCCACTTTGATACGAGCTTTGATGTCTACTATAAAGGTGAAAAGCAGGAGAGATTTAAAATCAATCTTCCCGGAAGACATAATATTCTAAACAGTCTAGGGGCAACGGCCCTGGCGATTCATATGGGCCTTAGTTTTAAAGATGTAGCAAAGGCCGTAGGGAAACTTGAAGGTGTCGGACGCCGCTTTCAATTGCTTCACAAAGAAGGGACTTTTGAAGTGGTCGACGATTACGGACACCACCCGACAGAGATCGCTTCAACACTTAGAATTGTTAAAGACACCCGCGCTGATTACAAAAAAATCGTAGTGTTCGAACCTCACCGCTTTACCCGCACGCGCGACTGCTGGGATCAGTTTCTTCATTGTTTCAACGATGCAGATCAGCTTTATTTACTTCCAATCTATGCTGCCAGTGAGCAGCCGCTTGATGGGATTTCAACGGATCGCCTGATCGAAGACATCAACCGTCTTCATCCGGGTCTTGCAAAAAAAATCGAACATGTCGATAAACTTCCTGAGGTTATTGAGTCCCATAGGGGAAATAAAACAATTGTCGTCACTTTAGGTGCTGGATCGATTGGTAAAGTGGCAAGGAAATGGGCAGGGGTTGAATAATAAACTTCAATTGTTTGTTGTCTCCTTTTTGTCCCTTGCGACCGGGGTCCTGGGCACGCTGATCTTTCAAAGTTCACAAAAGTCAGTTGAACTGATTCACAGTGCAGAAATTAAGAAAGAAGAAAAAAGATCAGAAGTTGTTCAAGAGCGACGCCCTTTTTTCATTAAGAGTGAAGCACCAGTAACTGATGCCACAAGCTCATCCAGTGAAGCTGAGAACTCGCCTCAGAATGCCACAGAAAAGAGAGTCGATTATTTTACCCTGGCAAAACAAGTGAGCGAAGTTCAGAGTAAAGTTTATGAAGAAATCGCTAAAAAGTATAAAATCTTATCTCACACCAATCCAAGATACAAAGAAAGTATAGAAATGCTCTCGGGCAGATTGAATTACTTTTTTGATGAAAAGAAAACCTGGTTTAAATCAGTCGTCGATCTTACAGAGGCAGGTGGCACCCGGTTATATTTTTTTATGAATTACTATTCTTGTGGAGTGGAAAAAGATAAAAAAATATTGCCCAAGAATGCCTGCTACATAGCGTGGATTTTTTTCAAGTACAAAGGGAAATGGCAGTATTTTTCAACATCTTCCAGTGCAGACTCTTACAGCTGGAAAGACGACCGGCCGTATGTAATTTTAAACCTGGAACATGTAGGGGATTTTGCCAGAGATCACCGCTTATTAAGTGCACTGTTGCCGGTGCCGGAAGAGGATGAGTCATTGCAATTAGTTCGTTATGAAAATGAAAAGCTCAGCTGGATTGATGGTGGACGATTAACCTGGCAGGTGTCTTCAGAAAAAGAAGCAAAAAAATTTCAAAAAAGTATTAACGATTTTACGATTAATCAAGCGAACCGTTCAAGCGGCCAATAATAAGGCCAGGGTAAAGAATTATGCTTAAAAAAGTATTACTCACATTATCAATTTCACTTTTAGTTAATAATCAGGCCGATGCGAAGGAGTTTCTGGCGTATACCGAGATGAATGGAATTTCTTATGCCAAATATAAAGGCTTTGAGAAAAAATGGAAGTTGATCACCGTTCGTTTTAGAAAGGACACTGAAGAGATGCGCTTTACTTACGCCAATAAACTAGCTCAGAAAACGTTATTGGCCGGAAAAACGGATTATCCGGATGGGGCGGTTTTTGGAAAGGTCGGTGTGAAAACGGTGGCAGATTCATTGTTTGAAAGCTCCGTAGTTCCGGCCGGAGCAAGAAGATATCAGCTCATGGTTCGCGATAAGAAAAAATACAAAGACCACGCTGGTTGGGGTTATGCTCTTTTTGATGAAAAAGGTGTGACATTTCCGGAAGATTTAAAAGATCAAGTCAATGCGTGTGCTTCCTGCCATGAAGCCGCTTCAGAGCGCGGGTATGTTTTTTCGCAAGAGCTGAGCCTGGATCAGGCCAAGAAGAATATTCTTCCATTGCCGACAAATATTCAGTTTAAGAACGTGGATAGAAAAGATCTTCCAGAAATTGTGACAGCTCACCTTCCGGCGAATTTTAAACAAGTCAGGCAAATTGAAGGAAGTTTAACCAGTAATCTATTTCAGGGCTCTCTTGAGGAGATTCGACCCTTGCTATATAAAGAAACAAAAAACTCGCAATTGCCCTCGATACTTTTGAGTGAAGATAGAGAAAGATTCAGTCTGGTTATTCCTGTGGAGATCGGAGTGGAGTGCACAAGCGGTCCTAAAACTGGAATCTATCTTAAATCGATTCTGACAAATATCATGAAGCAAAATATTCTGGAACTGGATCTATGTTATGCTCCTTAGAGCAATCACGATTCTCATTCTTTTAAGTTTTGGGTGTTCGCATACCAAGAAAGTTAGTCCAGTTGATGAGCGGCAGATATTAATTCGCTGCCATCTGTTTAACATGGATGGAGAGTTACTTAGGCAGCTTCTCGGGCGTCTTTGTTATTTGAACGATGATGGAAGTTATGTCGCGACTTTTTTAAACCAAAATATTGTTTTGAAATACGATAGGCATATGAATGTACAGTGGGATCGCGAAATCCATGCTCATCATCATATCAATAAAAATTCAGAGGGAAATTATGTGTTATTGTCTTCTGAATACACCAACTACAAAGGCAAACCGACACGTTTTGATTCATTTGTAATACTGAATAAAGATAACGGAAAAGAGATGGCAAAACTCAGCATCGTTAATCATTTAGATCAGGTCAGCAACTGGCCATACTATCCTCAGGATGGTCTCTACCTGTTTGACTGGGAAAAATCCCACAGTCATAGGGCCGATGTGGAATACAGTCATTACAACAGTATTCACGAAGTTCCGGTTGCGGTTAAAATTCCGGGTTTCCCTGAAATCAACAAAGGTGATTATATCACTGGTGCGACCTATGAGGCCCCAGTTCTCTTTTTGGACAGTAGGCTTAAAAAAATCAAAGCGACTCTGGTCATCCCAGGAGTGAGAATGCTTCATGATGTACAGGTGCTGGAAAACGGCAACCTGTTGGTCTATATCAATACTTTTAGAAACGATTCGCCTTATTATGGAAAGTCGATGATCGCTGAATACAATATTCAGGAGAAGAAGCTAATCAATATCTATGATAAGTTTTATTCGGATTCTACTGGTGGCGTTCAGAAACTGGAGAACGGGGATTATTTTTTCTCCTACCATACCAAGACAGACGCCTTTGCGACACTGGTCAACAGCAAAGGAGAAGTCATTAAAACCATCACTTTTCCTTATTTCAGGAATTCTCCGGTTATTCAGCAGGCAAGAATTGGCAATTACTCAAAGAACATGGAACTCAATCCGGGGCCGTGACTATTTTTTCTCGCAGATTGAAGAGTTGTTTGGCGGCTCTATCTGGTCCAGAAGTGATCTATAAATACGGAATTCGTAAACCCAATTGTCGCAAAGATAGAATTTATAATAGGCCTTGAAGTCGTTGTTCTCTTTTAGGCAGTCTCCAAGGGCATGGTTCTTGTTGCTGAGAAGGCGCATTGAGAAGACTTCCCCGCCTTTAATTTTTTGAAAATTTCCACTCGTATCAATGTTGCCTTTGCAGTCGACTTCTTCAGGTGTTCCAAAATATGGCTCCGAAGTAAGTTGATAAAGTCTTTGCAGCGCCAGCCTGCGCTCAAGAGCATAACTTCTGGCCTTCAGATTATTTTCAAAAACAAACTTTCGCACCCAGGTTTCACCTTCTTTTTCCCTGGTTATCTGGAAGTTGTGATCCAGGTCTTTTTCATTTTGTGGAACGGGAGTTGAGCATGAAGCAACGAAAAAGGCGGAGAATAATATGAGTTGGATAAGTTTTGACATTGGCTAAAGTCTACAGGCTGTGGGATTTAAAATAAACAGAGAAGTCATTGTCTTAGGGATAATTAGGTCATAGGATATAAGTCATTCCCTAACCATTTTGGAGTCGTTTTTGAAACTTTTAGAAGAGTTAAAACATTCAGATATTTTAGTAGAATTAGATAAAGATCTAAAAAAATATTCAACCATGCGACTGGATGCTCGCGGAGATTTGATTACAGTTAAAAGTGTTGAAGGTCTGAAGTTT
Source organism: Bacteriovorax sp. (assembly GCA_040377165.1). GTDB lineage: Bacteria > Bdellovibrionota > Bacteriovoracia > Bacteriovoracales > Bacteriovoracaceae > Bacteriovorax. Next base: position 929 of record JBEIPI010000116.1, on the reverse strand, counting down.
GCCCTTTCAACCCTAACGAAAAATAATATCAAATACCGTGCACTGGGATGGGGGGCCAATGTACTTCTTCCTGCAAAGGCAGATCTTCCTTATATTCAGTTAGATTTTGAATTCGACCGCTCGATTTTTGAAGCACCAAGAGATGAATACATTCTTCCCGGATCTGTAAGCCTTGCGACTCTCACCAGCCACGCCAATAAATTTGGATTAAAAGGATGGGAAGTGTTCACGGGAATCCCGGCCAGTCTTGGCGGTGCCATTTTCATGAATGCAGGAACTAACCTTGGTGAGATCGGATCCATTATAAAGGAAGTAAAACTCATTACAAAAAACGGAGAAGAAAAGTCGGTTATTATCGACAAAAAATCTTTCTCATACCGACACAATCACTTTGTTGATGATGGGGATATAATCTATCAAGCCCGACTGATTCACTTTGGTATCGATGAGGCCATCACCAAAAAAATCAAAGAGTACTTAGATATGAGGACCCGTACTCAACCGTTAAAAGAATGGACGTGTGGATGTATCTTTAAAAACCATCACGACGTGCGAAGCGATGTGACTTGTCGAGCCGGTCTTTTTATAGATATAATGGGCCTGAAGGGACTAACTATAAAAAATTTGCAGATTAGCCCTAAACACGCCAACTTCATGGAAAACCGTGGTGAGAGTTCATACGAAGACGTTCTTCAAATGATAAACGTGCTTCAGAAAGAACTAAAACTGCAGTTTGGTGTTTCGTTTGAAACAGAAGTTGAATATTAAACTGGTTGTGAATCAGGAAGATTGTCAGGATGGCATTTTTTAAGTCGAAAAAATTTATTATTACACTCGTGGTGATGGCCGTTTTGGTCTTCACGAATATTGTCATCTCTTCATTGGGACCGACAGAACAATTCAACGCTGATTTATCTTACCGTTCTAAT
>JBEIPI010000177.1:0-3717 GCA_040377165.1 Bacteriovorax sp. | reverse complement strand
TGAAAGTGAGTGATTTTTAAGTTCAAAAGTTTTTCATGACGCCATGAATTTGGCAAGGCTAAGAGCTAAAGGTCGGGCAAAAAAAAGGGCAGATCCAAGTCTGCCCTTTTTCGATATCTGAATTTTTTCAAATTTTAAGTCTAATGTAATTAACTTTTTTGAAGCTTATTTTCAAGGCTGCCTCTTCGCCATACTCTTTGGAGCGATCCTCCCGAGGTGTCAGTCCAATACACAAATGAATGTCGGATAAAAATCTGGAAACTGTTGTGAGATACGTTACGGTCCCAAAAAAATCCTCCCAAAGACCTAACACCTTCTTCCAGCTAAATGTGCTCGCCACACACCGCCGACCCGTTCGTCTAACGAAGAAAGCCGTCTTTACCGTTTCGGCAACCTAATAAACCATCGAGCACCATGATAATGCCCCTTAGGTCTTAAGCTTTGCTCTGATCCCCTTTCGAAAATCATCGCCCTTTTCCACGGGTTTATCCCCGGACCCCATACAAGTCCCAAGGACAGCTCAAATATACCGCTTCGCATCAAAAAAGTCAAGTAATTTTTACACTATTTTATTTTGGATTTAATCTGGTCAAAGAAAGCACGAAGCTCTTCGAGATTAACAGTCGCAGTGCCTTTTTTCCCAACAACTACACCAGAAGCGCAGTTACCGATCCAGGCCGCTTCAACCAGGCTTGCTCCTGCCAGCAGCGACGAGGTAAGCGCACTTATGGCCGTATCCCCTGCACCGGAAACATCAAAGACTTCATTGGCGACAGTTGGGATAATGACTGGAGATTGATTATTTTTTGCATCGACGATCGCCATCCCGTCACCACCTAAAGTGATAACCAGCATATCGACAGCGAGTTTATCCACCAGGATCTCTGCTATTTTTGTCACTTCTTTTTCTTTATAACCCAAGGCCAGAATCATCGCGCGGGCCTCGGCCAGGTTTGGCTTTAAAAGATTGGCGCCTTTGTAATAAAGCGGAGGAGTCGATCTTCCCGGGTCAACCGCAACTAATTTTCCGTTGGCATTAAAATCGCGGATCAGCGTCTTCACTACATTTTCAGTCATGGTGCCTTTAGCATAGTCTTCGATAATCAAGGCCGAGTGGTTTTTAGAGAATTCATTCACGCGGGAAATAAGACGGTTCTCAGTTTCCGCGTTGATTGGGTCCTTTGATTCGTAATCAATGCGCACGATTTGCTGGGTATTAGTCGTTACTCGCTCTTTAAAAATAGTCGGGCGGTCATTGGATCTGACGATTCCCCAAGTCTTTAGGTTTTCATCTTCAAGCAGGCCTTCAAAAGCGTTTGAGTTGTTGTCATCTCCGACCACTCCACAAAGAGTTGAGGCCACTCCAAGAGTTTTTAAGTTGTCCGAGATATTGGCGGCAAGACCAAGCTTCAGCCATTCTTTGGTGACTTCCAGAACCGGCACCGGGGCTTCGGGAGAGATCCTCTTAACTTCACCGAAAGTGTATTTATCAATCCCGACATCTCCTACAACAATAATGGGTGCTAGAGTGTCGAACTTTTTTGTGATTTCATTAAAGCGTTCAAGTGAGATTAAGTTTTTCATTTAAAGTTCCATGATTGCGGTGGCCTGTTTGACCACGTCTTCAACTTCAATTTTTCCCATACATTCATAATATGGGCAGGCCCTTTCGGCGCACTTTTTAATTTCCCCACAGATAACATCAGGGACTAGGATTTTGATCTTATCAGTGCTTTTTGACAATGGCCCCCAGCGCAGGGCCGATTGGATTTTTATCGGTGAATAAAGACCCACAACCGGAACTCCAAGGACAGCGGCAATATGAGTGGTACCGGTACTTGGCCCGACAAACAATGAAGCCTGACTCAAGACCTGCATGTATTGTCTCAAACCATTTTTAATTCCGTTATAATAGTAGACGCGGCCTTTTAAAAATTCATTTTCTTTGCGATCTAAAATTTCTTTTAATCCCTGAAGATACAGATGATCACTCGGCGTATGAGAGATAACAAAAAGGAATTTTTCCGGGAATTTCTGCTCAAGTTTCAAAACAAGGCGTCCGTAATTTCTGGAAGACCAGTTAAGCGTGTGGCCGGTCATTCCAGGATGAATGAAAACCATTTTTAGACCGGTAGTCACCCCTTCGGCCGCAAGGTCAGCATTAAACTGCAGCATCCCCGCTTGCTTTTCTTCCTCACTCAGATGAATTTCCGGGGCGTATTTAACTTTGTCCTGGAAGTTGTAATCAATTCCCATAGGAAAAAGCAGATTCAGGTTGTATTCCATCTCGTGCATGGCCACCATCGATCTTTTCTGGCGCGTGCCTTTGTTTAAAAAAAGATAAGTGTGCCATCTGGACTTGAGTCCACCTCTAAAAGGAACCATCAAAAGCCAGGCGACGAAATTCGGAAGATAACCTCCGCCCACATAAAAATAATGGGTGGGTTTCACTTCATTGAAGACTCTTAAAATCTCTCTGATTTTTAAATAAAAACGGGCATTGCGGTGATAGATGCGAAAATTATCAACAGAAGGATGATCTTTAAATACATCGGCCGACTTGGCCGCGATCAAAAACGTCACTTTCGCATCCGGGAATTTGTCCTTGATCGCTTTCGCCATAGATGACGTAAGAATCGAGTCTCCAATCGCGTCCGATCTATTGATCAATACGTTCATGCTTTTAAACCAGCACCTTTCTCGAGTTCAAAACCCAAATGGGCAGCCCTGAACTTCACTTCATTAGATAGAATATTGATGATGCCACTGATATCGAGGTTGGTTGTATCGAGCAGCATTGCGTCCTCCGCTTTTTTTAGCGGGGCCACGACTCTATTCATATCAGTCTCATCGCGCTTTCTGACGTCATCCTTAATTTGCTCAAGGGTAACTGAGTTATCCCCGCCCTCTTGAAGTTGTTTTAATCTTCTTTCAGCGCGGATGTCGACCGAAGCGGTGATAAAAAATTTGCAGAATGAATTAGGAAACACCACTGTTCCGATGTCACGACCTTCCATCACACAGACCTTATCCATCGCCAGCGCTCTCTGGAAATCCAGGAGGTATTTTCTGACGGAAGGGAGTTGAGAGATGATTGAGGCCAGTTTTGAAACATGGTGCTCACGGATTTTTTCAGTGAGATCAACTCCATTGATACGAATCAGACAGGTTGATGAAACACCGTAGTCCACTTTAATTGAATTAAGAAAACTGCTTAAGTCAGCGCCTTCTTTTAATTCGATCTTCTGTTGGTCAGCATAAAAACCAAGCGCTCTAAACATTGCGCCGGTGTCGATATAAAGTACATGAAGTGCGCGGGCCAATTCTTTGGCAATCGTCGACTTTCCGGATCCGGAAGGGCCGTCGATGGCAATGACTTTTGCAAACTCGTTTTTTTGAGACATAGGGTTATTCGTCCATGGAAAATTTCAATCTTACAAATCTAGCAGACCTGCATGATAAAAAAAGACGCTATGAAATAGATGTAAGGAATTAAAAGAGATTAGATCAGTACGAAAACGCTGTGAGAGTCTCTGAAGTAGTTGGTTTGAAGAGATCTACGAGCTTCTCTTCAAGCTTTAAACCTTGCTCGGAATACACGTATGTTCCCTCGTATGGGTGAGGGCGTCCCTTAATTGCAGTAGCGAAGTTCTGCGCTAAAACAACGTAACGGTCTTTAACTTTAACTAGATAAGAGAAGTTATTGACGTCTAAACT
>JBEIPI010000115.1:0-8647 GCA_040377165.1 Bacteriovorax sp. | reverse complement strand
GGTCATCGAGAGTGCCATTTTCAATCTGTGCCCCGTAACGGCCGACTTGTGCCAGGAGTTTCTGGTGAATTTTCTGGTGCGAGCTGAGCTGTGGATAATTGATTGAGGCCATGAATTTTTCCTCATGATTAAAATGCTCGGTGGTGTATGCGGCCAGGTCTTTAAATGCGTTGTACAGAGAGGCCTTGTCTTTTTTCACATATTGCGCTTCCATTTGCGCGATCAATTTATTGATTTTCCCAATCAGGACTTTGTGCTCATCATCCATTGAGTTGACCCCAAGTGAGAGTTTGTCATTCCAGATAAACTGTTGAAGAGTTTTCTTTTTGTTTTCTTGAGGTAGCAAGAACCTCATGTCTTCGGTGAATTTGATCAGCTGTCTGGTTTGCTCCTCGAATACATGGGCGTGCTCGGTTGACTGGCTGGCCACTAGGCGGTTGCGATCAGCGACCTCCTGTAAGTTTCCGATGGCGATATCAAGTTGTTCAACTCCGATCGACTGCTCGTTGGTGGCCGTGGTGATTTCTTGAACCATGTGACTGATTTGCGAGATCTGATCATTAATTGAAGAGAAGATGGACTCGCAGCTTTTTGCCTGTGTATAACCGGCTTCACTTTTTTTAGCGGTGTCTTCAGTGAGTCTCTCTACTTTTGCCTTGGTATTTTCCAGAGCGATATTAACTGATGAAACACTTTTTTCGACGATTTTTGAAATCTCGTCAGCGGAGTTTCCGCTTACGTGCGCGAGTTTCCCGATCTCTTCTGCTACCACGGCGAATCCTTTCCCGTGCTCACCGGCGCGGGCAGCTTCTACTGAAGCGTTGAAGGAGAGGAGTTTCGTTTGAAAAACGATCTCATTAATAAGTTTGGTTTTGTTCGCGATCTCCTGGATGACTAATAGGGCCTCAGAAAGCTCGTTGATGCTCTCTTGCATCTGTGCCTTGAAATTTTCGCTTTCATTTTTTATTTCCAGGCTAGAATTAACCATGTCCTGAACGATTCTTTTTCCTTCATTTGACATTTCAGTGAGTCCGCTCGCCTTGTTGTTTAGGTCTTTGGCGTTGTCACTGGTTCTCATGATCATCGAGTTGATTTCGTGGCTAGCTGAAACGGTGGAATTTAAGGTGTCGAGCTGCTCTTCGGAGGCTTTGAATAAATCAGAGCTCACAGTGCTGACTTGTTCGGCCGATCCTGTCAGGTCAAAGCTGATGATTGAAACACCCTCCAGGCGGGAAAGAATTTTTTTTCTGTCCATAATGAACTTAACAATGAAATAAGAAGCAATAACAAGAAGAGCGATGCATGTGATAAATAAAAAATTCATAAGTGTGTCCCTATTTTTTGTTCTCACGGAAGCTATCGACACCTAGATTTTAATAGCTAAGTAAGAAATGAAAACATGAGAACTATCATGTTTTAAATATGACTTTTAAAGTTAATCCATTGATTTTTAAGGGTTATTTTATTTATTTTTGCTCATTTACCTCATCCCGTTTGACCTTGAATTCCTTCCGGGCCAGTGTTATAAACCCCTTATGAGCGACACACCTAAAAAACCCCATAAAAACGACCCTTTAACCCTGTTGATGAAAGAATCAGATGCTTACACGCACCTGGATCAAATTGAGAAGTATGTTGAAGGTGGATTGGATCTTTCAGTGCTTCCTGTCCAGCCAGTTTATCTGGCGCTCAGAAAACTTCCCTTGGATAAAGTTGCAGAGTACTTGCCGAAGTTTTCAAAAGAGCAGCGCGAAGTTTTTATGGACATCGATTTGTGGCAGAAAGACGAAATCGATGTTGAGCATTTTACTTATTGGCTTCAGGCCTACTCAATGGTCGAATCAGATGAAGTGAAGTCTGACTTTGTTTCAAGTGAGCAGTTTTTATTATTTCTAAAAAGCCGTTTTAACGTCTGGAGTTTCGATGCTGAAGATCCAAACTATCCTGACCATGACAATTATTTCCTGACGGACGACAATCAGCTTCTTTTTGAGTTTGATGAAACATTCCCGTATGTAGATGAAGCGCGCTCTTTGATCCGCCATCTGTATTACGAAATGGGGGTGGAGAACGCTTACACATTCCTCTTTAAAATGGTTTCAGACTCATTCACCGTGCTTCAAGAAGAAGAATATCAGCTGCGCAAAGAGCGCATGCGCGATTATGGTTTTGTCGACTATATAGACGCTCTGGAAGCGGAAAACCCGTTCATTAATATGGATTTTCTGAATCTCTTCATCTCGAAAAAAACACCGGCCACTGGTGGGATTGATGAAATTTCGAAGAACCAGAATTTGCATAACTCCTCATTGGTGGCGTTTAAAGACCACTTTAAAAAAGTTATTGATGAGCTTTTAAAAGTCTCTGATCAAAAACGCACAGACTTTTTGCAGTTCAACTTTATTCGCCTGATCAACGCCCGCCTGGAGTCTCAAGGCTCTTTGAAAAAAGGCTCGGTGGCCATGACGAGAACTGGGGCGCAGACTAAGAATCTTATTCTTCTGGGTTTCAACTATATTAAGTCGACTGACTTTCTAAAAGAGGCGCCAGCAGAGGGAATCTTTACACTTTTTAGTTTTAGTGACCTTTATAAAATTGGAAACTCTCTGATTAAGTTCAATTTGAAAGATCTTAAGAAGGCCCTGGCCGCTCACGGCTTTGAAGGTGACACTGAAAATTTCCTGGGCGATTACTGGAATGATTTCCTGGATAACTCTTTTGATCGTCCGGCCAAGTTTCATGCGCCTAAGGATGATTCGGCCAAAGCTATCATTGAATTTGAAGAATATCAGATGTGGACTTATAAAAGTAAAACTCTGATTCAGCTTCTGCCTTTTGCTAAGAAATTTCACGAAACACTCGAGAGTCTCAAAAAAGAGGGAAGACTGCTAGACAGTTATTACCTGAATTACACTGTCGATGACATCGACTTTGAAGCGCTGTTGCTCAGCAACTTCGCCAACTTCTACCTGAGCTCTTTTAGTGAAACCCAGGCCGCGCCAAACGCCGCCAAGCTAGGTCTTACTGTGGATGAATACAAAACGTTCTCACAAGGGATTGTCTCGCCATCAGAAGGGAAATTCATCCTGACTCCGGAGCTATTTAAGAAGATTCAAAAGTTCACTGAGACCTACGGATTAAACCAGGTTTTTGATTTTAACAATTACCTACAGGATCTGCTTAAATCACAACTTGAAGGCTACGACCTCGATCACATGGGGGAAGAGGACTATAAGCATGTTGGCGGCCCGATTATCCTGACAATTAAAAAGCATTAAGCAAAATGCGAGTTCATGAGACTGGCCAGGTTCTTCTGCAGGTGAGAATCAAGCTTTATGATATCACCCTCCAGTTTCTCTCTAAGCACTCTCTTTCTCTCCATCTGCATGAGGATGAGTTTTTCCGTTTGTGAAAAATTCATTTTTAGCGGGATTTTTTTGGTGAAAAAAGATTCAAGCGAGCTCAAGCGGTCGTTTTCCTGCTCCAGGAAATGCTGAAGTTCGTATTGCTCTCCAACCTTGGCGGCTTCGCGCTCTTTTCTCTCCAGGTCTTTGTAGTCTTCACTTTTAACATAGTCCTCGAAAACATCCTCGAACCCTTTGAGGTTTTCCAGGAATTCTTTTGAGACATTGGTGTTTCCGATTTTTTTGCTCATTTATTTAATCCTAGCGGTCTCTCGATTTTGGTTTAACTTTCTCATAAAGCTGGTGGTTCAGGGTTTCAAGAAAATAGAGTTCCTTAGTTTCGTTGTAAAGCCTTCTTTGCGACTCGGATGTATCCTTCAAGTCCTGGGAGATTTTATAAAGCTCGAGGTTTTTGATCTTATCAACTTTTAGTGAAAGTTTATTCAAGAGCTGCAGCTCTTTATTATTGGGGCGCTTTACTTTTTTAAAATAGTGCTCCGGCAGGTCTTTTACAGAACGCACAGAAGGCAAAATCGTTCTGATGGATTTAGCTGTAATCAAATAGAGCGGATAGGGAAAACGCGGGTGAAGTGCATGCTCAAGGATTACCTGTTCAAGGTTGATCACCAGAGTCTCTAAGTCGCTTGGGGCGTAGTTCGTGAGATTGATATAACAAGGAACTTTGCCGATACGCGAGTCTTCAACTACCAGATTGACATCAGCGAGAGTCGGTCCTTTTAACAGCAGTTCCTCAAAAATTGGGATTTTCATATGTTTTCCATTTCGCTATTGAGACTAGTCTTAACTCAGTATAAACTAAGTTCTAAGTGATCTCCAGAGTTGCAAGGATTGCATGATTAATTTCCCGTACGTCTCACTTCCCGAATATTACACTCGGTTATTGGTGAGCAATATTCAGAATTCAACCGCGGTTAACACTAACCTCGAGCTCTACATCAATGAGAACAAAGACCTCAACGCTTTGGTGAAGAGAATCTTCCGCGATATAGACCCCGATGGATTTTTAGGAAAAATTCTTTCCATCTCAGGATGGAACGGAATCAGAAATCGCCTGGCCGCTGCTTTTTTAGAGCACGCGATGACCGGGAAATTCCCTGAAGTGGCCAATCTCAATCTGGTGACAGACTTAATCAATGTTGAAAATAAACTTCGCCATTTTACACCGCCGGGATTTAACCGCGCTTTTCTTCTGGCCTTCTATGCGAAGATGTCACTGATCGATATCAAAATGAGAAGTGATACCAGAGAGCTTACGCCTTTAATCATCAAGGACGAGCATATTGAGTTTATGAAACTCTCTAAAGCGAAGTCAGTGCGTATCGACTGGCTGATGCTGCAACTAATTCAGTTCGAGCATTTCCTGGGACAGGAGCGCCTCTTGGGTCTATTGAAAAATGAAACCAGGTACGCCGCCCTTTTCTCGCTGCTCTCAGAAGAAGAGCAGTCGCAGATGATGAATAATTTTATGACTTACGGTGCTTCCATCAATGACTCGGAAATTTTCACTGGTGATGTCTCAACTCAATAGGAAGACTTATGGCCAATAGTATCTGGAATTTACTCAACGACTTAAGCAAGAAAAATGGGATTACTGAGATCCTGATCAATGGGCCGAAGAATGTTTTTGTTGAAAGAGCGGGGCAGTTCATCCAGATCAACGCTAATCTGCCTGCGGCCGATATTGAGGAGTTTATTCAGGATGTGGCCGTTCATAACCAAAAGACTTGTGACCATGACAATCCTATCCTCGATGGCAACTTGCCAGATGGCTCTCGTATCAACATTATCAATGAGCCTTTTGTCAGTGGAAGTCCTGCGATCTCTATCAGAAAATATTTAAAATTCATCTCAAGCTTTGAAGGCAACCCCAATATCTTCGGACTCACTCCACACTGGGTTGATTTTTTAAAGGCCGTGATCGCCGCCAGGTTAAATGTGGTGGTCTCTGGAGGTACAGGTGTGGGAAAGACCACTTTTCTTAACCTGATGATCAATGAAATCGCCAAGCATGAGCGGGTGATAGCAATTGAAGACACGCTTGAGTTGACGATCAATATGCCTAACGTTGTCAGGCTGGAGTCGGGGGCCAAGTCTCTGCAGTCTAAATCGACTCTTTCAACCAGGGACCTGGTGAAAAACACTCTGCGTATGAGACCTGACCGCATTATTATTGGTGAGACACGCGGAGGAGAGTTGTTTGATTTACTTCAGGCGATGAACACCGGCCACGATGGAAGTATGACCAGCGTTCACGCGAGTTCTGCGGGAGAGTGTCTCTCGCGCATGGAAACTTTATTCTTGCTTGCTGGCTTTGAAATCCCTCTCAATGTCGTCAGAAAGCAGATGGCTTCTGCAATCCAATTCATCATTCAATTAGGCCGCGATAAAGAAGGCAACCGCGTAATCAGTGAGATCATCGAAGTATGCGGGATGGAAGGATCAACGATGTTGATTCAAACTATCGCCAGACGCGACGACGGCTATCTGGTATTTGAAGGCATGGCCCCTAAGAGCATGGAGAAACTCCATCGCATGGGCGGGCTGCCGCTTAATTTCTTTGAGAATATGTAGCAGCTCTTTAGTAGAAATCCTGAGAAGCAAGCCCTTTAACGATCGAGACACCTGCGCTTGTCCCGAGGCGGGTAGCGCCGGCCGCAAGCATTTTTCTGGCGGTTTCAAGATCCCTGATTCCACCGCTGGCCTTGACTTCAACATTTGAAGAGACACTCTCTTTCATCAACTTAATATCTTCCACGGTGGCTCCGCCGCCGTTGAAGCCAGTGGATGTTTTCACAAAATTCGCACCCGCTTTTTCAGCGATCTGGCAGGCCAGGACTTTTTCTTCGTCAGTTAGCAGCGAAGTCTCGATGATGACTTTCACTGTTTTTCCTTCGGCCGCAAAAACGACATCGCGGATGTCTTCTTCAACTAATAAAAGTTTCTGTGATTTAAGTGCGCCGATGTTGATGACCATGTCGATTTCATCCGCACCGTCTTTGATCGCGTGGGCAGTTTCAAAAGCTTTCGTGGCGCTGGAATTTGCCCCTAGAGGAAAACCGATAACTGTACAAACCTGAACTCCCGAACCTTTTAAGAGTTCAGCACAAGTGGCGACGTAGGAAGGATTCACACAGACAGAGAAAAAGCGATATTGTTTAGCTTCATCAACAAGGTGGTGAATCTGGGCGAAAGTTGCCTCAGGTTTTAATAGAGTATGGTCAATACTTTTTGCAATTATGTCTTGGTTACCAGTTCCAGTTTCCATAGCGCTCCTTGCCTTATCATTCGATTTCATCAACACTTTTAGTATGATTAAATCCCGCTGGTTTTACCATCCCTTATTTATTTTTATTTTCTCGCTTTTGGCGTTGGCGCTCTCGCTGTTTATTTATATCCGTTCGTATTTGCAGGTCAACGAGGCGCTCCACGAAGTGGTGATCAAATACAACCTTAATGCTAAGCAGATTTTCCAGAGTGAAACCTGGATTTTAATTCTGACCCTTTCGCTGCTGGTATCAGTAATCCTCGCCGGGCTTTTGATTATTTATATTTATTATCAAAAGATGATTCAACTCTATCGCTTGCAACAAAACTTTATCAACGGCTTTACCCACGAGCTTAAAACGCCCATTGCTTCTCTGCAGTTATTTTTGGAAACATTCTCCCGTCATGAACTGGAAAGGCAAGAACAGCTTCGTTACCTCGATTACATGAAACGGGACACGAAAAGACTTTCAGACAACGTCAGTCGCATTCTGCAGTTGGGCAGGCTGGAAGACAGAAATGTGAAAGCGGATTTCAAGGATGAAGACGTAGTGTCGGTGATCTCAGTTTTTGTGAAAAACACTCCGCACTTATTTGATGAAGGAAAGGTGGAGTTCGAAAGCGACCTAGAGAGCTACTTCATGCAGATTGACCTGGGGCTTTTTGAGATGCTGCTCATGAACCTGGTGACTAACGGATTTATTTATAATAAGTCACGTGAAAAAATTGTAAAAATTAAACTGCACACCATCGACAATGACTTGATCCTCGATATTAGTGATAATGGAATTGGAATTGAGAAAAACGAATTGAAAAAAATTTTTAAAAAGTTTTATCAGGTGGGAAAATCCACCAAAGGCAGTGGTCTTGGACTTTACATTGTCCAAAGTATCGTTAAACTCCACAAAGGCGATATCAACGCCTATAGTGACGGGCCCGGAAAAGGCTCCATTTTTAGAATAGTGTTTAAGGGAAAAAAATCATAATGGGCGTCGTGACTCGCAATACAGAAAAAAAGATTCTTATCATTGATGATGAAAAGCATATCGCAGAAGCGATCAAACTTAATTTAAGAATGCTGGGCCACGATGTGCTTCATGCGATCAACGGTCTTGAGGGATTAAAATTTTATAGTGAGTACCAACCTCAGTTGGTGATTGTGGATCTGATGATGCCGGAAATCGACGGCTTTGGCGTGATCACGGAAATCAGAAAACGCGACCCAAAAATTCCAATCATGGTTATTTCCGCTAAAGACCAGGTCAAAGAAAAAATTAAAAGTTTAAGCCTGGGGGTTGATGACTATCTTTCAAAACCCTTTGACCTTGACGAATTTCTTCTGCGAGTCGATCGCCTGCTTACCCGCATGGAGTGGAATATCACGACAGGTGAAAGTACAAAAAATGAAGATAAAGAGATGGAGCTCTTAGGGGACAGTTTTGATTTTGGTGAGCATACCGTCGACTTTAAAAACCTTAAGGCCCAGTGTTTTAAAAAATCCAATTCGCAAATTTTTGAACTAACTTTGCAGGAAGTAAAAATCCTGAAAGTCTTTTTTGCTCACCCGAACATGCCCCTGACGAGAGAAGAAATTCTCGAGAAGGCAGTGGGTTATGACCGAGGTGTGAGTACCCGAACTTTAGATAATTTTATTGTGCGTTTTAGAAAGTATTTTGAGAGTGATCCTAAAGACCCGAAGTTCTTTAAAAGTGTGCGCTCAGTCGGCTATCTTTTTGACAGACAAGGCGACATCAACTAATCTTTCCAAACTAATTTTTTTAGGAGTTAACATGGGTCTTCTCACAGGGAAAAAAGCCTTAATTTTGGGCGTTGCAAATGATATGTCAATCGCTTGGGGTATCGCGAAAGCACTAAAGGCCGAAGGTGCACAAGTCGCACTTTCATACTTAAACGAAAATCTTCAAAAAAGAGTTGAGCCGCTTGCTAACGAAGTTGGC
>JBEIPI010000178.1:0-3660 GCA_040377165.1 Bacteriovorax sp. | reverse complement strand
GATGATAGTCAGATCGAAGAGCTTAAGTCCGATATCCATACATCGTCTTCTGTACGAGATGTTATTGAAGGCGATGAACTAAGTCTTATTGAAGACTGGCATTACCTGGCCATTCTAAGTCTTGCAAAAATCAAAGATGCTAAGTTCTCATCAGAATGGGTAAGTGAGAGACTGGGAATTCCGCTTGATTTGGCCCAGAGTTCTCTGGTCCAACTGCTTGAGCGCGGTCTTATCGAAAACTGCGATGGCACTCTGGTCAGGAAGTCGAAGCCACTGACAACTTCACTAGATATACCTTCTTCGTCTATTGTTGAACATCATCAGCAGAGCATTGAGAAATCTCTGGTGGCGCTTGAAGATGTAGAAGTGGAGTTCCGCGACTACACTGCTGTTACATATGCTTTTGATTTGAGTAAAATGAAGGAAGCTAAAAAATGCATTCTTGATTTCCATAGAAAACTTGGCAAGCTTGTCGAAACTGAGAGCGCTCAGGACGTTTACCGCCTCAATATTCATCTTTTCCCATTAGCCAAAGTTACGTCCAAGGAAAATAGTGAAAACGTTAATTCTTAGTATTTGTTTATTGTTGCCACTTAACTCTTTTGCCAAAACAGGGGATGAAGTGAGAAACGGAGGGGGGCTCGCTGAGCAATACCTCGCATTCGCACTTGAAAATTTGGATGTGGCCATTGGCCTTTGTCTGGCAAAATCAGACTGCGCTAAAAATGCGGAAGGACGAACAATCCTAAAAAAATTACTAGAAGCTTTGCCACAGGAAAAGAAAGCGAAAATCTTGAAATTTGATTCCGAAAGAAAGAACCCAGGTTTTTTCATCATTGATAATGTGGTGAGATTGGCAGTGACTGGAAGTAAAATAGGGGATCCGATTTATTACAATCTCGATCTGCTCTATCAGGGCGATGAGCTGCGTATGACTTTTGGCCAGGCCACTCAGACACTTATTCACGAATTAGGTCACCATTTAGGTTATGTAGACCACGAGGCATTGGAGTTGTTGGGAGCTGAAGTCCGCTCTTTTACAGAAGGCAATATTAACGATGTTCCTTACTTGCCCCACTTACAGGCAAAAGGCTTTTCAGCAGTTGGAACAGAGACGCGCTCATTTATCAGCAATGGTAATTTAAATCTGGTTTTCAGCGACAAGAAAGTTGATCTCTCTAGGCATTTTCAGAAAATATCCTCACAGTGTGAAACTTCTGATGTTGACCCATTGGCCAGTTCATCATTTCAGTTTTTCAATCTTCACTGGGACCATGTGGCGATGGGAGGAGTGGGAAGAGGAGAGAAAGTCTTGGCAGGAAATGCGATTCTTTATTGTAAGCACAAATACCTGAGAGAATACAGAAAAGTTTATAAGTTCGGTATTGCTGTTAATGTAGGGATAGAAAAAAAATACTATTATCTTAGCGATCGTTTAGTGAGTGAGCCTAAATTTGTTTTCACTATAACCAAAGAATCAATAATTCTTCCTTAGCTTTTGTGCATCATCTTGACCTAAATAAGGTCAGAGTCGTGTTTCAAAACACCAATTAAGCAACAGAAAAATAGCTGGACGATTCGGGACACTTTTTGGGTCTTGCGGATATTTCTTCTTTCCAAGCATGATAAAATTCAAAATAGCAACAATGATGTTGTAACAAATTATACAGGAAGTATTATATGTATTTGACGGCAAACCCAATGGTTGTTCTTAATATTTTGCAGCAAACCCTTGAGGCAGGCGCATCTAATGACCCCTATAAATTAGAAGAAGACTACGAGTCTTTTTTTGATGAACCAAATGGAAGAAAAAGATTTAGTATTGCCAAGATTGCAAATGGAGAAGCACAGGCCATAGCAATCTTTGAGAACATTTCTTTGACCGCGGACGAAGTTTGTTACAGCATCCGTTATGCTGTTAAGGAAAAATATACCAACAGCGGATTGGCGCTTCCCTTGGTTACTTGCGGTTTGGA
This sequence comes from Bacteriovorax sp., assembly GCA_040377165.1. Lineage (GTDB taxonomy): Bacteria > Bdellovibrionota > Bacteriovoracia > Bacteriovoracales > Bacteriovoracaceae > Bacteriovorax. Next base: position 1,684 of record JBEIPI010000178.1, on the reverse strand, counting down.
AAAGCTAAAAGAAGAATCAAAGAAAGAGGGGCTTAAAAGTTTTTTTCTGGAGACAGTTGTCGATGAGAACAATTCTTCCTTCCTTCGTACAGCAAAGAGTTTGTTTCAAGAAGAAGGCAGGACAATTAGGGACGGGGAATCGGCAATGTTAAAATTCAGAAAATTTATCGAAATATGAGCTTTAATTAATTCTATACTGGAGACCGCATGAAGTTTGTATTGTTGGCATTTTTCTTTGTTGCTTCTGCAAATGCTTTTTCAGCAGATACATATAACTGCAATTTTGGCGGAACACGCTTTCTGTTAACCATCCATGAAGATGATACGGCAATGCTTGAAAACGATTTGCGCAAATTTCCTTGTGAGTTAAAGCATACTAATGCGGGGAAAACGAAATTGATCTGTGCCGGAAAATTTAAAAAAGTCACTTATGGCATGAGAGAGCATGATGAGGAAACCATCATCCTTACAACATCAGGAATTTTCTCACAGGATGTAACTTGTAAAAGAATGTAATATGCAGGCAGACAGGGGTGCTTCTTAGTATATAGAAGCACTTACATGTCTGTAGAATTTTCCTAAATATTGTCCGCCCTTTGGGAATCTTTTAGGGTATCCCTATGAAAAATACATTAATCGCTTTTGCTCTTTCTATTAGCTCAATTTCTCTGCTTGCGGGGACTGAGATTCCTTGTCTGGGGCTTAGTAATAAGTCGCCTCTTTGCAGGCCGCTACATATGCAAAACGCAACCCAGATTGCAATTTATGGTTCTGCCGATAGATTGACGATTGAAAAGCGATTGGGAAAGTATGGTTTTAAGCCAGTCTTACTTAAATCTGGCCGTGCATTGATGTCAGTAAACGTGATGAGGTATGGAGATACTGAAATCGGGGGCTACAGCGAGTTTGTTATTCTCTACCCAATACAAACTGCAGATTCAAATATTGTCGTCGGTTCGGTCGCTGAATTTATCTATAGAGTTGCGAGTGAAAAAAATGATCCAAAACGTCCTCACTTTGCAAATTTCACAGAAGAGCTGATCCTCGATGGAAATAAGAAAACAGTTGCAACCGCGATTGATATTGGAGTCCGGGGTTATGGAATTCCGAAAGAGCCCGGGTATATCGAAGTTGAATCAGACAAGTTTTATTCTACATGGTTCCTGGTCGAAAATAAGGAAAAAAGTCTTAGTGCTCAAGCGCACTTTGAAACTCTTATTTATGGTGATATCGGAATGCTTCCAATGAATGTTGATCTCTATAGGGTATCGACAGGATTAGGAAGGCCTGTTTGGTCGCATGTACAAGGGAAGGGGAAAACTTCGTTGCCGATGCCTGTCTCGGAAGATGACTTTCAATTAACAGGTAAGGGCCGCTTTGGAGAACTTGTTCGCCAGTTGAATTTTAAACCTTCATTGTGGCTCAATGTGAATCAGTTGAATTTTAGTTTTGGGCCGGTTGATTAAGATTATAAAAAATGGAGCGATCTATTGAAAAGCCCACAAGCTTATAACTTTATTAAGTTTTCCACTTGTGGGCAAGATTTGGCAAGATTTTTCTCTTAGCGTTGAAACAAATTAACGACATTGTCGTTATTAAAGTCTTTAGGAAGTGTAATTCCTAAAGATTCGGTAGCACCTTGAGTGTCCTGAGCGACAAGTCGCAAGTATCTCATGGTTGTTTT